>NZ_JAMYVK010000022.1:0-102629 GCF_040323975.1 Mesorhizobium sp. M0019
CTGAGCGGGCTGCTCTGTTCCCGAGTCAATGTCGCCAACATTCATCCTGGATATCTCGGCGCCGATTTTCAGCTCACGCCGAACCCGCACGCGGCCGTGCCGCTGCCGAACGGGTTCCGGCTCGACGGCACATACTTCCAATTCGCCGAGTCTAAGGAAGATTACACGGTAACCCCTGTCGAGACTGCGTTTACCCCGTCAGCAGAGGCGTAACCCTTTGCATAGGGTTTTCCCCCACGCAGCGACATCGCTCAACTCGCTGCGATCGAGATATGGCATCAGGACGCCGAGCAACAGGCGTACCCACGTCAAGGCGGAGGAGCGATCGAGCCCATCGAGGTCCGAGATGTCCATTGCCAGCTGAAGTGCAGCGTCTACGCCTTCTTGAAGTTGTCACGCACAAAATGAAATGCGGAAAGCGCCTCGTCATTCACCCGCAACATCTCGTCCATCAACTGGCGGTATCCGGTTGCAGTAGCAACGGAGTTCGGCACAGGTTCGAACTTTTTACCGGTTGCCCGCAGAAGAAGACCGGGTGCGTGCTCGGCCAACGGCAGCTTGGGAACATCGTGTTTCCTGAACTCTAACGCGTAGGAGGATAGCGACTGCGCAAGAAAACCGAAGAGAGCATATTTGTAGAGCAGCTTGCGGAACTGGACGACACCGTCTTCTGAGAGCGAATGCCACCATGAAGGAACGCCTACCGGCTCGACATACCCGACCAAGGTGTCGAGCTTTTCAGTGATCACGGGCGAGAAGTGTTTCCTAAACCAAAGCTGCTCAAATTCGGCTTGAAACTCCGGCCAAGTCACCAACGAGATGTTGGTAGCAGCTGCGGCATCAAACGCGCCAGACTGAAACCCGCCAGTGCTTATGATGTAGCCCTTGTTCGCGCCAACGTCGTTCATGACGGACCTCAGTGCCAACACCTTCTCCTGGGGGACTGCAGTTTTCCAATTTTTGCATTCGCAGACTAGTGAGTAGCGTCGACCATCGTCGGTTGTTTCGACAGAGTAGATGTCGATTTCAATCCTGGAGCGAACGGTCGGCAGGGTCTTCTCCACCTCAGCATTCATGCCTGCCTCGCGGAGGATAGCCGCAACCATCTGCTGCAAATCGCGCCATTGCTCCGGTGTCTCAGTGGTTATTGTCATGGAAGCACCCCTCGCAGCTGGTGCTGGTAGCCCTTAGTGCATTTCCGAAATACGGTCGAATCGAGCCGGACGCGCCGAGGCGAACTGGTGCCGCTACGGAGCTCACAGAGCGAGCGGCAGCGATCAGTGGAGAAGCAATGCCCATGCCCAGGCACAATCGGCGGCATAGTGAAAGCCATCCAGCATGAGGCTGACGGCACGGCTTCGCGTGAGCTGAAAAAGCGCCTTTGAGCGGGCGTCACCTCGCGATTTGGTGGTAGACAGAACAATTGGATAAGAAACGTCTGCCTTTGCCTCTCGGCGAGCACGCGACTTTGACTATTTCCATTTGCCCGAGAAGATTTTAGCGTTCGTTGTTGATCAGCGTACAGCAGCGTCTGGAAATACGTATTGGGCCGTGCACGACCGATATGAAGGTCATAACCGCTATTCAGCACGTAAAGCCGGTCTCGTGCTGACGCACACGACCAGAAGTGCACGAACTGAATCTTTGCTAACACCGAGTTGATGTGCCCATCTGTCCCATGGGCAATGCAACTCGGCCTCATGCGCGATCCAGAAAGTTGGAAGCATTCCAGGCCAATTGGGTGCCGCGTCGGACAACCGGGGGCACGGATATCGCAGCGAACCTCCGCGATGGAAGGGGCAACATCGTCGGTAAAAAGAGCTAACAAAGAGCTGTCGGCGGCTACGTCGTGGGAACGAAAAACGAAGAGAAGCAGAACTTTCACGTGCGATTTTTGCGCACGCTATTCCATAAATATCTGATTTTATTTACCTATTTTCCCCATCCATCAAAGGCGTTGATCAGACGGGATAGCTAACGGGCGCTATGAGCATTCGATCAGTCTCACTCGTCTCGTTCGCCAACCCGGCTCCATTGTAAGGTACCCATACTCTTCTCGGCATCGAGCTGAAAAAAGAATTTGTGGGGATCGATCCTGTCAAACGATCGTTCAGTTGGTCAATCCTGTCGGAACACCGAAACGCCGATCGAGCCTAGCTATCTCCCGACAGACCGATCAGCCTTCAATTTGACCTTCGAATTTTGCTAGGAGAGATGTTCCAAGGCCCGGGCCTTCCAGATGCACGCCAATCTCGTCGAGAGGGTTGTCCATTGAACCCGATTGAGAACCCCAGTTCATGGTGCTAACGACGACATGATCCTTGTCCCACAAGAGAAATTTCGCGTGGACTTGGGGATCCTCCACGGCGATCAGATCGACAACGCCATTTAGCCGTTCCCGGTGGGCCGCGATATGCCGCCGCTTAATAGGACCAGACCGGCGGGAGTAGTAAACTCGGACATCATCGAGCCGGCGACCGGCGACTTCGGCTGGATTGAATAGTCCGGGCACCATAGTGGCGCCAACCTTGTTGGTACAGCAGACAAACCGCTCATCGGCCTCATGCGCCACCGTGCGAAGCAATCGCTCATGATCATCCGCTTGAAGGATACTCATCCGAACCGGCACACGGCCACCTACATCGGTGCTGGGCGACAAGGGACTTCGGGTGCGCCTTAATTCGGATGCCGTAAACTGAAGGATTTCAATCGAGCGGCGAGCGCCTGAAAGAGGCGAGATGATCGAACGTAGAAGATCCAAGCCGGCAGCCGCCGCGAGATTTTCGTTGAGTTCGACAGATACCTCCACGGCCGAAAACGGCGACGACAGCCAATTGGAAGAGCCAAGCAAGACGACAGCGCCTCCTTGGCCGTCATCGGCAGCGAGGCATTTGACATGGCTTCTAACGGAGTCACGCTGTGCAAGGATAGAACCACGCGCATGCCGCACCGAGGACAGCCGTACGTTTAGCTCCTGCATCGCGATCGCATTTTTCCTCTCGGCGTCTAGCGTTGTGCCATAGAACAAATGGCAACGCACGCCCCGCAGACAAGCCTGTTCTAGCGCTATGCGGACACGCTCGTGACGTTCAGTGTATTTTTCATTGTGAGGCGCGACAAAGGTTGAAAGGACAAAGACATCGAATTCGGCTTGACCGACGATGCGCTCGAAGCATTCGAGATGTAGGTCCCCGCCGACGATCAACTGTTCGTCGGCAATTGTCGTGTCGATGGCGGGTGACCGGCTTGGTTGCGGGTCGCTCGCTTCTGGAAGCATTCCGGTGCTGATCGTTTCCTGAAGTGCTTGGATCAAGTCCTGACTCGCTCCCTCGGGAAGGAGACCGTTTTTTACATCGTTGAGCTCGATGGCGAGGTACTTTCTTTCGAGAACAGAATTGATCGTTTGGACCCCACGCAACCATTCTCCGGGGCGAAGCATGCCGGCCACAAACTGATTGACCCGTGCCGCCATTGTGTCGTCGGTCTCATCCGGCCCGGCAGGAAAGTTTACCTTGTGATTGGCATCGGTCATTCGATAGAGCGGAGCGGTTTCTACGTCACGGTTTCGAAAGACGGAGTGTCCCACTTTCTCAAGTACGAGACTGATGTGAATCTCGCGATCTTCGGTCCGCTCGGGCAGAGCGCCGCCTAACCGAATGAAGTTCTGACCGATAGTGCTTGTAGCCAGTTGGGGCGCGGGAGAGAAGCGAACTTCGACCAACCCGAACTGCATCAACCGCGCGATGGTGGACCCGACGACTTGGGTAGGGATTGCAAGCGATGTGGCAACATTCTCGATCGTGCCCGGGGCACGATCGAGCGCGAGTAGGATCATTTCTTCGATGGGGCTCCATCCCCAGGTGCGCTGGACGATGGCGCGCGCGCGGTAGTGCCAGGCAGGAAGGTATACTTTCACGCCGAAAATCTCCCATTGTCATCGACCTCAACGATGAAAACCCCCTTCCCGACGCGCTCGAACTCGACCGTGGAGAGCTTCGCGAGTTCCTTCAGCATCTTTCGAAGGAATTCAAGCTCATCACTCTTTTCCTCCGGATCGATCCCTTCGACCACCTCGCGGATGAATCGCTGACTTGTGGCAAGAACCAGCTTTTGTTTGGCACGGCTGAGCAGCACATTCATGCGTTGTGGGCTTTTTACGAATCCAAGGGCACGTGATCCAACCATTACGTTGTTGCGCGTGAGGCTGGCCGCAACAACGTCGGCCTCGCTTCCTTGGAAACTGTCGCTCGTAAAAACAAACTGTCCGTTACTGCGCGGGCTGGCGAAGCCGAACAATGTCTTGTCCTTCTTAACCTGATGATTAAGCAAATGTTTGAGCCAATTAACCTGCGCCGAATAGGGCGAAAGGATCACCAGCGTGGGCCTGCGCCCGTCCGAGCCAATCACCGGCTGTAAACCCTTTAACGCTGTTATCAGGGCCTCCGCTTCAAGCTCGTTTCGGTACGACCGCTTCACTTTAAGTTCGAAATGTCGCCTTTTGGCCATGCTGAGTGGGGGAAAATCGAGAAGGACGATCGGTGCACCGAGGTAGGGCACGGTCGACATAACGGTGAGCGCGCGATCTTTGACACGATCGGAATGAATGAGTTTTTTGTCATAGAAAGTATTAGACACGAGATCGCCGATTGCAGGGTGCATGCGGCTCTGCTCCAAAAGGGTATTGACAATGGTGCTCGACCGGCCCGTGTGTTTTTCACGCTGAACTTCGCGCTCAGCAATCGACCGAAACGGCTCTTCAAGACGCGCCGCTGTCGCGAGCACCTCCTTCATTAGAGGCTCGTTCGCCTTGATAATATCAAGCGCTTCGGTGACTTCCTTCGGCAGATCGGAAATGGTTTCAAGCTGCTCTTTAGCGTCGCGCAGTAGCTCGGCCGAACGTTCACTATCGTATAGTTTTTGCCGTTCTGCTGCATCGAAGGGAGAAAGCTGGTTATGATCGCCAACCATAATTCTCCTGTTGCCCAGTAGTAGTGCTCCGATAAGCTCCGCACCATTCGCGCGAGCTGCTTCCTCAATGATTACCCAGTCGAACTGTTCGCCGTCGGCGATCATCTCTTCGATGATAGGCGATGATGTCGTGGCAAGCGTAACATCGGACGATCGCAGCAACAGATTGTCGGTGTCACGCAACACGCGCTCCGCGACGCTTGTTTCCGACGCATCAGGCCGGAGCGCCTGCTTGATTTGGTATCGCTGATTGACCATCACACGTTCAGTGGCATGATCGGCGGCCGAAACAGACTGCAGAAGTCTAACAGAGCTCTCGCGCAGAGAGCTGATCTCCTCGGTCGATCGCGTTCGCTCGACACGAACGACAATCGTCGTATCGGACCCCAGGATCGTTTTGAGTTCATCCTCCATCTGAATCAGGGTCTCGTGGTTTTGGGCCGAGACCAGAAGCCGGGCATCCGGCGTTTCTCCCAAGATGCTCTTAACGAGATGCGAGAGTAGAAAGGTCTTTCCGACACCAGGAGGGCCGACAATGACGTTGATGGATCTCCCAGACACAATAGCGTCCCATGCGACCTTCTTCGACGCATCCATCGTTGCGGGCGGAGCACCCGGAACCGCAATATCGCGTAGCATATCGTCCATCGTGACCTGCGCGGGATCGTCGATAGCTCGCAAGAGTTCAATATTTGCTCGGGCTGCCACGATGTTTTGAAAGCGCCGGCGAATAGCGCGCTCGAATCCACTATCCCGTCGTGGGCGAAGATAGAAAGTATCTCCGGGCACAACCGCTTCACTTGTTGCGAACGTGAAAGCTAAGCGGCCGTCAGCGACAGCGCCGGTTCCCTCATAGCTGAGTTCGGGCAGCCGCTCGCGATCGCCGGCGAGCTTATCGATGTGTGACAGCGTCCAATTCGGCTTGCCGTCGTCATACTTCAATTCGCGACTTAAGGCGTCGTACGCCGGGCGCAGTCCCATCAGTTTGCGCTGAGCGTCACGCTCTGCGTCCTCGCGCGATGCGATCCAGACCAAATCGGGATCTCCGCGCGATGGCGGATCAAGCACTTCGACGGGATAGAAGCGAAACTTCTCGCGCAGCCAGCTAAAGGCTTCGAGGAGAATTAGGGCGTACCAAGTTGGTACATCGTCTGCTTGGTTGCCTGCGCGGCTTTTGCCGTTAGGATCCATCCAAGGCTTGGCACCAGGGCCAAGCCGGAGCACGCGCTCTTCCGCGCTCTTGCGTGTTCGCGTGAGATGAAGTCTGTGGCGAACCTCGACTGCATCATAGATATAATCGTCAGGTCGCCTCTTGCTGGCATTTTCAATCATGCCAATACAGTCATCGACTACTTTTACGCCGTACGTGGCAAGGTCGGTAACTAAGCGCACAAAGGTCTGGTTTACGACAGCGGCTCGAATCGTCGGCCGGCCCAGATCTTCCTCCACAAACCGGAGAATCGCATCTCTGTCGTCGGCCCGAATGGTGCCCGACGTAAGAGCCGGGAAGTCGCTTTGCGCGACTTTGGGCGACGGGTAGAGGATCAGTTCGCCCTCGGCGCTTGAGCCCGACCGCTCAAGATCGGCCACGACCTCGGCCAGCTCGCCTAGGACAATGCTGCCGTCAAACAGTTGGTAGTGTGGTGGATTGGCAAGTCGATTGAGCATGCGTCGTTCAATCGACAACAAGGACGGGCCACCTCCGTCCTCTGTAAGGCCAAGGATACGGGATGCGGCTTGCCCAAGATCGCTCCAGTCCTGCCGAAACGAAACGGTACCTGCGGGCCGCAGAAGATGACCCGCACCACCGATATCACCATCCGCAATATGTACGCACGCTTCGTATCCGCCGAGCCGGAAATCCTCTTTTTCATCACCATGGGAGAAGATCGCATGTTCACTGATGGTGCCATGCACTATGCCCGAATAGTGACAGAGCGCGAGCCCTTCCGCTACCCGCACGATATTGCGCCAGAACACCTTGCGCCCTGTCGTTGTCAGTAGGCGGCTGTGTCGTGCTCGGACCCGGTGCGACGACCCGCAGATGGGACCACCAGGATCAACCATGATGATACCGAGTTCATTCTGATCTTCGACGATCTCAAGGACCTCAACCAATAGATGGCGCGCTCGGCGCGACGAGAGCACACGGCGCACGCGTCTGAGGCCACGCGTGATGAGCCGCTTTAGATCTTCGTCGAGCGGAGTTCCGGTCTTCTTGAAGAGACGCAGGAGATAATGTTCGCCATCCGCAATGCCCGTTGCAAAGCGAAGCTGGGACTTCCACCCGTCGATCCCGCCGTGAAACCCAGACTCAGCAAAGTTAAATCGTGCATCAAGAGTGAATTTGCCTTGCGTGGGAGCTCGCGTCATAGAGTCCTGACCTGCTTTAGAGACAACCCTGATGATTCGCATGCGAGAACGCAACTATAGGCCTAGTGGGACTGTTCTCGACCTCAAACGGGGCTTTTGCCCACCTTTGTTTGCCGGCAGAAGGGAACGGGATGCCATTCCTCGCGGAGTGCTGTTGCTCCGTGTCAACCCCGCACCAAACGGGGTAGAACTCGGCTATAGAGGTCATGGCGAGAAACTCAGCCCTAAGGCACTTGGTGACCAGCTCAGTTCCAAAGGCCGAAAATCGACTCTAGGAGCGCCCCGGTGCGACCGCCGTCAACTATACCGGTCGTACACCTAAACATCATCCAAAACAGCGGAGCCCATTTGCCGATACGAGGAGTGTGGGAGCTATCAAGACACTTTATCGGTAGCTCCATGGAATTCGCCCGATGCAGTGGCGCGTATGCGGCGGCTAAGCCAGACAATGGCGTGCGCCTGACGACTTGCCAGAAGAGGCGAGCCAGCTAGAAGCAAAAAGAGTTGCAACGCGTTTTCGCCGTTCGCAAAAGCGAGCGCCTATTTCCAACGCGGCCGCCCTTAGCCACTATCTCCGTTTTGGGGGGCAGCCATGGACGCACCAATGTATCAGCTCCTAAAGGAGCAACTTGCCGCAACCATTCACGCGCTGAGGGTCACGACCTTCAATCGCGGCAACGCCGTCCAACGGCTCATCATGGCTCTTTACGCCACCATCATCGAGCAGATCGATAGCGCAGTCGCGTTGGTCGACTCCGGTCGCTCTACAGGCGTTGAGGCAATCTTGCGCTCGTGCCTGGAGGCTCATGTCGACCTACTGAACTTGGCGTCAGACCCGGCGTATGCCGACCAGATGCAAGCCCATTACCATCAGCAGTTTCGGATCGTTTGCCGCGAGGCGATCAAGGGGACCAACCCGTTTCTTGCCGGGATTGAGGCCGACGCGCCGGCGCGCCTTGCGGAGCACGAGAAGGAGCTTGCGCGGCTCGGGAAGCCACTGGACACCAAGACCCGCTTCGACATGGCAGGAATGGGTGACATCTACCGATCGATCTACAACAGCCTGTGCTGTGAGACCCACAACGTAAGCGCGAATTTCCCCGCACCTTTTGCTGTTGAGTGCTCTGATGCACAAGGTGTCCACCGAAATAGGTGGACACCAAGTGATCGAAGAAGATGAGCAGAAACTGCGGGTGAGGCTTGTCGGTCGGGACGGGCGACGCCGATACGACGCCGCATCGAAGGAGCGTCTTGTCTCGGCCTGCCTTGAGCCTGGCGTGTCGGTATCGAAGCTCGCGCTCGAACATGGGGTCAATGCGAACCTTCTTCGGAAGTGGATAAAGAAGCGCGCGGAGACCCAGTCCCTCCCGCCGTCCCCGCCACCTGCGTTCATCCCGGTTCAGATTGAAAGCACTTCCGATCGGGCCTTGCTGCGACAGAGCAGCATGGCTGCGGTGGATTTGCCGGGGACTTGCGATGGGGTGCGTTGGTCGGCATCGAAAAGGACAGCGCATTTTTCCTCTCCAGCCAAGGTGAGCGCGTCGCTGCCGAACGGCGTGACGTTGACGCTGGAATGCGGTGATCTGGATGCATTGACGGCGACCATCGGAGCACTGGGTCATGTTCAGACTGGGCGCTGACCTGAAAGTCTACCTGCACCGCGAGCCGATCGACTTCCGGGCCGGCATCAACAGCCTCGCGGTTCTGGTCCAGGAGACGATGGCGCTCGATCCGTTTGCTCCGGCGGTTTTTGCGTTCTGCAATCGCCGTCGCGACCGGATGAAGCTCCTGTTCTTCGATCGCTCGGGC
The DNA here is from genome assembly GCF_040323975.1 of Mesorhizobium sp. M0019. Lineage (NCBI taxonomy): Bacteria > Pseudomonadati > Pseudomonadota > Alphaproteobacteria > Hyphomicrobiales > Phyllobacteriaceae > Mesorhizobium > Mesorhizobium sp. M0019. Next base: position 9,151 of record NZ_JAMYVK010000022.1, read on the forward strand.
TTTGTGCTGGTCCTGAAGCGGCTGACCGAGGACAGGTTCAGGTGGCCGCGCCGGGAGGCAGCGGTGGTCACGCTTACGACCGAGCAATTGCACTGGATCCTCGACGGCATCGATATCGATGCGATGGTCCGCCATCCGGTGCGGCAATATCAGGTTGCCGGTTGAGGGCTCTCGAATTGAGCGGTTGACGCGCCGGCATGCTTTCGATTCAAGAATCTGATGAATCGACCCGGCGAACCGACTGTTGAAGAGTTGATGGCGCGTATTGCTGCGCTGCAGGCGCAGAACCGTCACCTCACCGAACGCGTCGTCAAACTCGAGGAAGAGCTGGCGCTTGCACGACTGCATCGTTTTGCGCCGAAGAGCGAAAAGCACATTGACCGCCTCTTCAATGAAGCCGAACAGGCTGCGGATGAGGACGCCGCCGACGGCGAAGATGGCGGCGTCGTTGTCCTGCCGGACACGGGCTTGCCGGCGAGCGAAGGGGCGACGGGAAAGAAGCGCGGCCGCAAGGCCTTGCCGGAAAACCTGCCGCGCGAGCGCGTCGAGTACGACCTTCCCGACGATCAGAAGGCTTGTCCTTGCTGCCGTCACCAGATGCATCGCATGGGCGAGGCCGTTACCGAGCAACTTCATATCGAGGTGAAGGCGAAGGTCCTGCAGAATGTGCGATTCAAGTATGCTTGCCGTCATTGTGAGCATACCGGCATCAACACGCCGGTCGTGACCGCGCCGATGCCCACGCAACCTTTGCCGGGCAGCATCGCTACGGCCTCGACGCTGGCCTTCGCGCTCGTTCATAAGTATGTCGACGGCACACCGCTCTACCGCCTGGCGCAGGCATTCGAGCGCGCGGGTGTTCCTGTCAGCCGTGGCGCTCTGGGTCACTGGGTGATCGGCTCGAGCGAAAAGCATCTCTCCCGCATCTATGACGTGCTGAAGCTGCGGCTCAGATCGCAGCCCCTCATCCATGGCGACGAGACCACGGTCCAGGTGCTGAAGGAAATGGACAGAGAGGCCACCAGCACCTCGTACATGTGGGCATACCGGAGCGGCCACGACAGTGACGAGCCGATCGTGCTGCTCGATTATCAGCCGGGTCGCGGCCAGATACACCCGCAGACCTTCTTGGGCGATTACCGCGGCATCGTGATGAGCGACGGCTATTCCGCCTGGCGCACGCTGGAAGGAGCAACGCATCTTGGATGCATGGCCCATTCGAGGCGGCGCTTCGTCGATGCCCTAAAGGCGAGGAAGAAAGGCGGCGGCCCGCCGGAACAGGCGCTCCGGTTCTTCGAACAGCTCTATCGGGTTGAAAGGCGGGCGCGGAACCAAATCCCCGATGACGGCGAAACGCGAGATCACTGCATTCGCCGCTTCCGCCAGCAACATAGTGTCCCGATCCTCCAGGCTCTCAAGGCATGGCTCGACGACATCGCTCCAAAAGTCTTGCCGGACAGCAAGCTCGGCGACGCCGTCTCCTACACCCTGAACCAATGGGGATATCTGACTCGTTACACCGAGGACGGCAGCATGCCGATCGACAACAATCTTCTCGAGCGTGACATCAGAATCTTTGCAACGACCGATTCATACTGCACCTCCTCTTCAAACGTCCGGAAACAGGGACTTTTGGTTTTCCATTTTGATGCGACACGGGCCTCTGTGACGCGGAAACTGGGTCACTTGATCCTTTTCCAGGTCCGCAGCTCGTATTTGGTGCGGTGCATCGGGTACCACCTGCTCGGTAGGGAGCACGCCCTCCTTGATCAATCGACGGACCCGATGGGCAGTAACCCCAAGCTTTTTGGCGGCTTCGGTCAATGTGAGCCACTCGCCATTCTTTTCGGCGGATCGGTAGCCGTGGATTTTATGGACCGTGCGCAGTGCCCCGACACGGCGCCCAGTCCAGGTTTTGCCTTGCCCGGTCTGCATTCCCATCCGGTTGAGAGTGGCGGCAATGTCTGTGTCGGACCACCGGGTCGCCATAGACCGCATGACGGCAAGGGCGGCCTCCGGAGTACTCTGGCCATGTTCGCCAGCTTTGGGTTTGCGAATGCGCAGCTGGGAGTGCTGGCCGCCTTTCCAGTGGATCGTCAAAATGACTTCACGCTGCTCTTCATCGATGTCAGCAATGATATCAGTCACGAGAGCACGAAGGAGTTGCTGACGACATCGCATGTCGACGTTAGGTGCGCGCCAGGCGGCCTCCAGATCGGTGGCAATGCCAGTAAATTCGGGGACTGGGGTGACAAGATCGATTTGTCGCGCTTGGGCCAAACCAGCTTCACAGGCTTCCACGCGCCTGAGCGCTGCCTCCCAGCTCTTCTCCAGTTGGGCAGCGATCAGCCGGTTGTCAGGGTCGCAAGCAGCATAGCGACGTTCAGCGAGAGAGGCCTCGTATCGGGCTTGCTGCAAGTCCAACTCCACCATGCGGTGTCGTTCTTCCAGATTATCCCGATGCGCCCGATCAGCTTCCATTGCGGCCTCGATCGCCATCGGCGTCACGGCCCTCAATATCTCTTTGCCGATAGCAGGGTCGATGCGAGATGCGCCAAAAGTCATGCATCGTGGCTTGGCCAGCATCTGATTGATACGTTCGCAGCGGTAATAGGGATGCCCCGGAGGCCGCCCCGAGTAGACAACGCCCAACCGCCTTCCGCATCGGCCGCAGGTGAGCAGGCCCGCGAGCAACGCGCGGCCGCCACGACCAGACTTGATGCCGCCTTTCTGGCCGAAGGCATTGACAGCGATGTGGCTCTGGTTCCTCTCAAACTCACTCCAATCGATATAGCCTTCGTGATGATCCTGGAGCAGCACGTCCCACGTTCCAAAGGGTTTGCCGTGGCCGTAGCTTTTACGCGCCCTGCCATCGACAATCTCGGTTCGCTTCTCGCTTTTACCATAGACATAGACCCCAGCGTAGACGGGGTTCTTCAGGATCGAAATAACGCTTCGATAGCGAACCGGCACCCAGTCGAAGGACACCGTTTTGCGCCCGTCAGAAGGGCGAGGAAAATGGAAATTATCAGCCGTCAGCGAAATCAGCACCTGGCGGGCGCTGCCAAGCTCGCGGAAGCGCGAAAAGATGAGGCGGATCGCCTCTTGTACCCGCAAATCGGGATCAAGCCCCAGCCCATAGTCGCGGTGCCAGATATAACCGATCGGCACACTGAGACGCAGCTCCCCCCGCCGCGCTTTGGCGCGAGCCGCGTCAAGCATGCGCGTTCGCAAAATGCCGAGCTCAAACTCGCTGATACTGCCCTTCATGCCCAACAACAATCGATCGTTAGGCCGACAAGGATCGTACACTCCGTCGAGATCTATGACGCGCGCTTCAACCAGGCCGCACAGTTCCAGGAGATGGTGCCAATCCCGGCCATTGCGAGAAAGACGCGATGCGTCGAGGCAGAGCACTGCGCCAATTTTGCCCGTGCACAGGCCGCTCACCAGTCGTTCGAAACCAGGGCGGTCTACAGCACCGCTGGCGGTACGACCAAGGTCATCGTCGATCACATCGACATCACGGAAACCCCAGCGTCGCGCGACATCGACAAGTTCATATTGTCGCCGCTGGCTCTCCAGGTTGTTCTGGACCTGACCCGGGGTCGACTGTCGAACGTAGACCACAGCTTTGCGCTTCAGCACCGTGGCTGGAAGGAGATTATTGCCCGTCATCGCTCGCCTCCTTCGTCGCGACGCCGGCCGCGGCCATCAGGAGGGTCGCCAGCCTGGCGACAACAACGCTTCGTTCCCCGTCGCTCAGGCCTCGCATCTGCGGCGTATCGAACGGCATGCTCAGCTGCTGGGTCAGCACTGGTAATGTCGGGGGTAGTGGTAAAGCTTTCATGGCGCGCCTCCTGGATGGCCGTGAGTCCATCCCTCGAAGTCTGCCTGAAACCGCGCTCGGTAAGCAGTCTATGAAGCTCTACAAGCCCAATCACCGCAACGCGCGGTTCGCCCATCTCCATGTCGGCGCAAAACGCCCGATCCAGCATCCACTCCGCCGCCTGGATGATCTCACCCGGCCTGATCTCTACCCGGATGATCGCGCCATTGGCCCGGTCCTCGCGACCTTCATGCCGAAAACGACCGCCGTAATATGGATGCCAGCGATAATGAAACTCCACCATCTGCCCAACATGGGCAGAATGACCCTGCGATGGCCACTGGTCGGAAAAGTTGGCTGTTCAGCGATACCGTCGACGGAGCCAGGGCCAGCGCCGTCATCTACAGCCTGATGTTGACCTGCCGCGCCTGTGGCGTCGAGCCGTTAGCCTGGCTGCGCCACGTCCTCACTGAACTACCTCAGCGCCCCGAGAACGCAGCCATCGACGACCTGCTGCCCTTCAACTTCCTCAAAACCGCTGCAGCCTGATCCGCTCGGACGCGTCCGTCTGAAAGCGATCAGCTGTTGCAAGGGCCGTCGACGTGCGGGGAAATGAGCGCTTACCCCACAACAACATGCGGGCGCTGATGGATCGCCATTTCACGAACCATGGCACGGACGAGATACCAATTTTCCAGATCGCGATATTCACCGGCATGGAGAAGGTGGATTTCGACGCGGCGATCGACACCTTCCTGTCAATCCTCACCGGCTCCAACCGCACCGTTCACCACTACCTTGGTTCAGACCAACTGGAGAAGCTGAAGGTGTATGCGCAGCGGCGGGCGGAAATGCCGGTCGCTACACCAGTGACCGCGTCCGTTCCAGCAGAGCAGCCTCCGTCCCATAAATAGCCACGAGCCTCTTCTGCCCTTTATGGATGGCGTGGCGATAGGGGAGGTCTGACTGTGAAAGTGATGCCGCCAGCACAAAGGAATAGCTTCAGAATGGAGAGCACGTTGTCCCATGCCTTGGCCGTCACGGGGATGATGGATTTCGGCCGGGGACCACCAGCGTTCACCGGTATCAGGAAAAACCACCACGCAGCCGAGGGCGGCTATGCGGGGTAAAGTGGGCACGATCAGCGGCATTCACCCCAACACAATACCACCTAAACGGTCACTTGCGGGAAGGATCGTTCCAGCGCGTGTATCGACGGAACAGCGAAGTTGGGTCCGGCTTCTCCTCCGGCTTGGGCTTCACCAGCTTCTGCGGCGCCATGTGGTATTCGATGGCGTCCTTGCCGAGGCAGATTTGCTTCAGGTTTTGCACGAACAGCGACACGTCGCCGAAATAGTTGGGGTAGGTCTCCACCAGGCCATCCATCCGGTCGACCTCAACCATGACCACCCGGGAGTCGTCCTGCCCTGTTTCGACCAGTCGCTCTATGGCGCTCACCATCGTCGAGGCGTCGCCCTCGCTGCTGAACGACGTGACATCAACCGTCTTCTCAACGCGGCGGTAGCGGATCACATAGAACTGACCCTTGTCGTAGTCGTAGTTCTCGGCGTAGTGCGCCAAAATCTTGATGTTATCGAGCAGCTGCGCGGCACCCAGAACGTGATCCAGCTCCCGCAACTCCTTCAGGCAGTCGCTGCGGCTCGGCATCCCCTGCGGACCGGCGCCTCCTTCCACGCGGGCAAACTCTCCCGACATGAGCTGAAACAGCCTTAGCCAGTTCACATCGCCTTTGTGGTGCTTGATGTCCTGCCCGAGAAAGAGCCCGACAGCTTCCACGGCGGTTGCCCATGAATGCTGGAGCCGTGTCCGAACCTGAAGCTCAACACGCCGTCGCTCGCCCTTTTCGAAGTCCAGCGCAAAGTGGTGACTGCGGTAGCCATCGTCTTTCGGCGTCGATGTAGGGCGACTGACGTCGGATGTTATGCGGAAACTCGCCGCTGATGGATGCGACCAGCTTTCGAACGCCATCCATGTTGTCGAGGATCGCTCTGCAACCGGCGATGTCCTGTATCTGGTCGAGATGGATAGGCGTCGTGGAGAGCTTACGGCGAATGGCTGCCATGCGCTTCACGCGGCCAGCGGTCATGCCGTTGCACCCCAGTGTTCGCATCCGGGCGATGACGGACTGGCGGACGCTTCGCATCGGGTAGACGTGCGACTCTCGCCAATCGTTGGCGACCGAGAACACCCGGTAGAGTTCGTCCTTCTCCGCCTTCGACATGTGTTCAAAGCCAACGATCGGTTGGCCGAGTCTTTTTCCGGCAGGCCGCACTTCGTTGCCGGCGAGGATTGCTGCTGCTTGCATCGTCAGAGTTCGAGTCTCTATTGATGATTGCGCACCATAGCCTGATCCCGGAAGTTCTGCATCCGTTCTTGCGCACCCTTCACAGAAATCGCTAGTCAGCTAGTCGAACTTTGGCCCGTCCGACAGCTTCATGTATGCATCGAACCCGGCAAGGTTTTCGTCGGTGGGCAATTCGCTTCGGTCTCGCCACGACCGAATGCCTTCGGCCACGTTGCGACGGTTCAGGTTGCCCAAGATGACCTGGCCGGCTTCCATCTGGTAGTCCAGCGATCCGCACCAGCGATTGATGCGGCCGTAACCCGGCGCGTAGGCGGTCGAGCTCTTTTTGCCGCTTACCTCGTGCTTGGCGAGGGATATGCGGAGGAATTCGAGCTGGGAGAACAGAACGTGGGAGACCCGAAGGTCTTCCCAGATTTTGTCGATGATGGTCGGGTCATCCAAAACCCGCTGGAGCTGCTTAGCCCGAAGCTCTTTCGCGTAGTGGCGAAAACCCTCGTCCCGGCTCAGCCCTTCAATCTTCAGTTTCAGGCCGCCGTTTTCATGCCACTTGGCCACGTCCTTGACGCGGGCCCGCCATGTACGAAGCAATTCGTAGGCGCTGAAAATCCACATCTGAGACTGGGCGTTGAGGAAGGCGAGTAACGAAGGATCGAGCTGTTCGTTGAACTCGCTCTGCAACGCGTCGTATTCCAGTCGGGTGATGAACTAGTCGACGATAGAGACGTTGGTTGCCTGCATCCGCAGATACGGGTCGTCGAACAGCTGTAGCTCGGACAACGAGGCATCCAGTGCCGACCAGTCGATCTTCTCGAACGGGAGGTAGCCCGGCACCCGATCGTCGCAGTGGTCGTCGTCGAAATCCAAAAAACGTCCTCCTGCAGCGAATTTAGCATGCGCTGGCGTGACAGCACATCGCCACCGGACGGCAGCTTCCGGGAAATGGCATTGAGATCCCAGTAGCCGGAATGAGGCGCATTGCCGCCGTTCAAAACGTAGATCACTGGGCGTTCCTGCTGACGCGCGCGGTCAGGAAGGCACACATGCCAGAAGTCGACGCCATCCAGACTATCCAAAAACCAAATCTAGTGTGCCACTTTGTCCATAAGCAACCGCAATTCCGGCTGAGGCGCGACCCAGAAAGTTCGAAAAGCTTCCAAGAACCCCAGGCAAACTGGACGCTGCAGCGGACCATGAGGTTCACGGATATCGCGGCGAACATCCGCATTGGAGCGGTCAATATCGTCGGCAGAAGAGCGTCCGAAAAGGGCTGCCGGCGGCTCCGTGGTGGGAACGAAAAAGAAGAGAAGCAGAACTTTCGTGTGCGATTTGCACACAACATGTGAACTAGCTGATTGTATTTAGGTATCTGCCCCATCCATCACTGGACAGATCTTGTCTCTCCAGAGCTCAATCTGACGCAGCATCGCCTTTTGGTCGAATCCCCCAACTGGGTCTGAATTTGCGATCTGGTCCGGTCTAAAGATATCCATCTCTTCCAGTTGGAGACCAATCACGCGATTCACGCTGCCGTTTCTCCCAATTCTCGGCGATCTCAGCCCATCAACGTTGGGCGGCGAAATGATGCGTAGCGGTAAAGCAGCACGCCCTGGCAGCGGCCGGTTTGCAGGCCCCAGAAGGCGACGTGCATTCCGGCAGCGGTCCAACTCTCGATTTGATAGCCGAAGCTGGTGAGGGATCCGCCGAGGACAGGCGCTTGCCCCGATGAGCGGCTCCGCCGAGGTCCCGCACACCAGCGTCGTCGGAGGGCTCGTGGCGACAGAGAAGAACGCTGTCACCGCCGTCGCGGGGAGAAAAGGGCACTCCTATCGGCCGCATCCTCACCGGGCAGGCTTTCGCCGGGATCGCTGTGGCATTGCAAAATTGTTATACTCTGTTGCCCCCACTGCCGATGCGGCCTCCCACTCGAAACCTCTGAAGGCATCAGGGCGAGAAGGAATGCGACGCTTCTTAAGCGTGTAAACCGGATCGTGCGGATGCGGTGCTCCAATAGGCTGTCGCGGGCCGAACCGTTCTGCTTCAATGACCGCTGGTGGGATCTGCTCCTCGAGCCAATCGTAGACCACTGTCCGTTCGGCAATCCGCCACTCCCCCTCCCTCTTGTGAAACAGATCGCAGTATCGGCCGCAGAGGAGCGCCTGGCGTACTTCTCCGTCGTTGTCCGGTCCGCGTTGCAGCGCGGTGAAATAGCTCTCGACCGCGGCCTCTGCCCCGCCGATGAATTCGATCAGGACGTTTGTGATCTTATGGATGTTGCGGGGTCCGCTCTTGAAGACGCCGAGCGCAAACCGGATGAAGCCCTCTGCCGAGCCGCAATTTGCCCGGTGATTGTCATGCGCATCGGGCCAATACGCGCTGCGGAGCGCCGCTTCATCCGCGCGGTCTATTCCGCGGCAGTACCGATAGAGGCAGTCGCGGATCGCCTCGCGGTCGAGTAGTTCGGTAATTTTCGTCTGGTCCATCGGCTCTGTCGCAAATTCTGTGATTGGAAGAGGTGTTTCGCGAACCCTCGCCCTGCCGTTTGCGCCTCATGGGGAACACCTCGGCGCCGGGAATGCCCCCGCGGAGTTGGACGTGGACCGTGCTGGGACAGAGGTCGCGTGCCGTCCTTTCCAGTGCGGCCACATGGTCGACCCCATTCAAGCCCGCCAGACTCTCGGTTGAATGACGTCTGATTCAAAGCGTCAGCGGGTGAGTTCCAGCGCACGTTCAGGACAGGACCGCGCGCCTCGCGATGCACGCAGTTCCTCCCCTTCCGCAACTTCAATGTCACCAGGCAGGATGTAACCCTCGTCATCAAGCTTGAAGATGTCCGGCGCTTGCGCCGCGCATCGCGCGTGACCCTGGCATTTGGCACTTTGGACGATGATGCGCATGGCGCTGCCTCCATTGTCTGTGCCCGTCGCGGGCGGGCCTAGGACCAGTCCAAGATCAAATTTTCGATCCCGAACACATGGCCGCCAGAGGTTATGGGTGCCGTACCCTGCTTGATCCTGAAAGCCGGGATGCGCGCCAGCCACTCCTCCAGGCCAATGACAATCTCCCGCCGGGCCAGGTGTGAGCCAAGGCAACGGTGGGGACCATAGCCAAAGGCGGCGTGGCGGTTGTCCTCCCGCTCCAAATCGATCGTGTTGGGGCATTCGAATTCCGCCGGGTCACGATTGGCAATCATCGTGGCGCAGGAAACATAGTCCCCCTTCCGGATCGGCGCGCCTTCGAAGTCGATATCTTTCGTTGCCACGCGGATCAACTGAATGGGCGGATAGGCCCGCAGCAATTCTTCGGTTGCGAGCGGGATGCGGTCCGGTTCGCTCCGCAGCAATTGCTGATCTTTGAGGTTGCGCGCGAGGTACGCCAAGTCAAAGCCTATAGCTGCTGCGACCGTGTCGAGCCCAGCGACGAAGACAAGCACGCCGATGCCGCGGACTTGGGTGTCCGTCAGCCGGCGGCCCTCGACCTGTGCCTGCACGATAAAGGTCATGAAATCGTCAACCGCCTCCTGGCGGCGCATGGCTGCAAGTTCGTCGATGAATGCCACGATCGTCCGGGCAGCCACAGGTCGTTCCTTATCGTCGCCGTGGAGCAGATCTTTCCCCCAGCCGACGAATGTATCGAGTCGGTCATCGGGCAACCCCAGAAAGCGAAGAAAGGTGCTCACCGCGAAAGGAAAGGCAAAATCCTTCATCGCGTCGCAGCTTGTGCCCGATGCGACAATTCTATCGATCAGCATGATCGCTTGCTCGCGGACAGCCGGCTCCAACACCCTCACCCGCTTTGGCGAAAGCAGCGGACTGAGCAGTGAGCGAAAGACGCCATGGGCCGGTGGATCGAGCTCAAGCGGGATCGTCGGCCAGTTTTCACCCAGTATGGAGGAGAAGATGCTGCGATGGCTGGAAAAAGTCTCTGCGTCCTGCAGCACCTTCCGCTGGTCCGCGGCACGGGTGATGACCCAGGTACCCCGGCCATCTTGCGTGTTGTAGCGGGAGTAAAAGATCGGAGGCCCGTCATGTACGCAAGCGACAGCTGCGTGTGGATCCCCGTTGGGTGTTGGTGGCATCCCTGGCGATGTAAACAGGCTGAAGTCCCTCACCATTTCGGGCGGGACATGATCTGGAACGGGGTTGGTCGCCATTTTGCTTTCTCTACATTGGCGTTCATGGCTCGATTGAGATTGCACCGCTGTTCATAAAGTCGATTTCCAGCATGGGTACGTCTCTTGTCGGGCGCCTTCTAGATTCTGTCGCCTGATACAGCCCACCTGCACCAGCGCGAATGAGATCGGTTGCGAATTCAATCAGAAGGGGCATCTCCGCCGCGCTGCGGTCATGAAGCAAAGCCGCCGCTTATCCCCGTTAGGGTTGAGAGGCTGGTCAATCGCCGCTGAGCTCCGTGATGCACTGCTGACGCCCTGCTGATGCCCTGCTGATCAAATTGTCAAAGCAAGTTGCGTGCCGGATAGGCGTACCCATGGCGCTGCACCCAAGCGATGCCAGCCTGCACTGGGCCCACCGCCGCTAGGTTGATGATCACCTGTCCATCATTCTTAGGACAACGTCCGACAACCGACATCCACGTCGGTTCTGTCGAGACCGCTACATCGGGCTGTTCGGCCTGGCTGCTGCTGCCTTCCGGTCGACGAGCGAGGAGATCGCTCGCACGGCCCGGATTGAGCAACGACGCGATCCAGCACAAGGATCGGGTCCGGTCCGACAAGACCCGGCGGCGCTTGCGCGCGATGATTGAAATTATCAACAAGGTCGAGCCGCGCTTCGGTTCGGCGCTGATGGCGTATGGGTTGTATCGCTCGGAGCCGCTGCAAGGATTTCCGGTCAGACGAGCGATGCACTCGTGCGCAGCGATCCGGCCGGCGACGAGCCTGACTGTATCGATGCGGTCAATTCCGGCGTGCACACCTGACCGTCCGTATGCGCTACGACGGCAAGCTCTATCGCACATGGACTATATTTCCTCGCGAGCCGCTGTCGGAACGTGGTGCCGAGTCCTATGGCGGCCGGTTCATTCCGAGGGCCTGTCGGCTCTACACATCCCTGTCGGTCGGACCGGGAACGCGTGGCAGACTCTCGGCCAGAAACCGCCAGTCGCTGCGCTCGCGTTCGCCTTCCTTGCGCGCGCCGAAGAACTGGATGATCATCTTGCCGTCGGCGCCATAGGCTTCAACGGACGTGACGTGACCGTCCCTCGTCGGCTTGCGCACGGCCCAGACCTCGCGGATGTGATGAGTCCTAAGATGGAGATGGAAGTTCTCGTCGAGCACATTGATCCGCGGCCCGATCTGCTTGACCGACTTGATCGGGCCGGAATGGATCTGGATGCAACCACGATTGCCGACAAAGCACATGATCGGCATCTCGTCTTCGGCCGCCTGTTGGAACAGGGCGCCAACGGCGTCATTGTCGAGCAGCCAGGCGTAATCCTCGTCGGCCATACGCATCGCCTGGCAGCGGCTGAGCTTCAGTGTCTTCAACATATGGTAGAACTGATGCACGTCGCTCAGCCGGCTCCAGTGCTCGCGTAGGTCGTCGACCGTGGCGGCTTGGTCTGGACTCACTGCGTTATCGCGCGCCCCGCTCGCCTCGACCGATATGATCGGCTCCTGGTCGGAGGATACGAGCTCTGCCGCCAGATTCTGATAGGCGTGCAGGTTCGAGGCGGGCCTGAGATGTATTTTGTGCATCGCCTCGCCGGTGGCATCAAAGAATTGCAGGCTGCGGCGGATCTCGGCTTCCTCGCGCTTCTCGACGGCGAAGCCATACGCCCACGCTTTCGGGAAGATGCGCAGGTCGATCTCGTCGCCGAGCACCATGGCATGCGGGTTGCCGGTGACCACTTTGTCGTAAACGCCGATCTTTTGGTGCACGGCACTTTGGTTGCGGGTGACCGCCATCACCTCGCCGACCGCTTCGAGGCCGGTCAGCAGATCATCGACGCGCGGCTCGATGCGCACCGCGCCGTGACCACAATGCGCCGCGACCAATTCGGCTTCCGAAATGCCCAATCGAGCGGCGAGATCATGCTCCCGGATTTTCGGATTGTCTTCGCACGCCCGCCGGATTTCGTCCGGCGACGGTTTCTCGCGCTGGTCCATGTCTTACCCCTGCTTCCACCTAAGTGTGAGGATCAGCTGCCCTGCCGGTGAATCTTCAGCCGATAGGGCGTGCCGTAATGCTCGACCCTGATCTGCTGCTGGCCCGTGAACAAAGTGTCGCTGGACAGCGTGCGCACGTCGCACCCGCGCGAAAACCGGGGGTGCTGTCGGAGCGGCGAGACCCGAGTGACACGAGCAGGCACATGCCGACGGAATCCCATCGAGCCGGTCGGCGGCCACTGGGCGGTGGTGAGCGATTGTGGGTGTTGTCGCAATCGGCCAATCGGGCATTCGGATGCCACGGGCGGCGCTGCTTTGCCAAACAAAGCGTATCTGACCCAGTCCTGACATTTTGCTCCCTTGCTTCGCCCCATCGACCGCGAGGGCACCCCGACATGATTGTGGATCGGCAGTCTCTTGCCGCCTCGCCAAATGGAGCTTCAAAAACCGTGCCAATTGCGCCGAAGCAAGCTCAGAAGAAGTCTTCTGTAATGGTCATTGCTTTAATGTGAGTTCAGCCAACAACTCAGGCCCAACATCCCCCGTGGCGGACCCGACAAACCCGACAGTACGTGTCGGCTGGCCGACACCTTCGCAGCAATGGACTCACAAGAACCACCGCAGTGTCAGAGATGCCGTGCTGTGTTGAAACATTTTTTCGCTTTGGCACGGTGCATGCAACGTGATGCGCAAGCAGGTCCCGGACTGAGGAGAATGGAGCCATGATTACGCTCACCGACAACGCTGTTGCCGCCATCAAGACTGCTCTTTCCCGCGCCAGCGAGCCGGCGGAAGGCTTTCGCATCATGGTCCAGGCCGGCGGCTGCGCCGGCTTCAAATACTTAATGGGCCTGGAGAGCGTGTCGCGCGAGGGCGACGCGATCACCGAGACAGATGGCATCAAGCTGTTCGTGGACGCGGGCTCCCAACCGCATGTCGCCGGCATGACCGTCGACTTCCTCACCGGGCTCGAATCTTCCGGCTTTGTCTTCGATAACCCCAACGCGCGCGAGAAGTGCGGCTGCGGCAAGTCCTTCAGTTGATCGCCCGAAGCGCCTGTGCGGGTCCATGAAGCGATTGCCGCCGACGGACTCATTTGCGGCAGAGGAGGCTTATATGGCCGGCACAACAGATGTCCCTGTCCTCAAGAACAAGGCAAGGTCGAAGCCGATCTTGGGACCGGCAATCGCTTCAGGTAGGATGCAAAGAACGTCGCCTCCCGAAACAGTTCGGTTCCTGGTGGCACCCAAGCTGCTGGCGGCCAAATCGCGCCGCTGCGCCAAATTCGGCTTATCGATAACGTTGTCGTGTTCGGGCGTCCTTACCTGCGGGCTGACGGCGGCGACTGCGGACTTGTCCATGTCGACGCCGATCCGGTCTACGTCAAACTCTCGGGCGTCCGCGCCGGCTGCCAGTTCGGGCCCATCATCATCAACGGCATACGCCAGAGGCTCAATGAGGCGGTCGCGCGCTCGCGTCATTCCGGTCAACTGAGGATCGCACATGGTACCTGTCTACCTCGACAACAACGCAACCACACGGGTCGATCCTGAGGTCGTGCAAGCGATGTTGCCGTTCTTTAGGGATCAATTCGGCAACCCTTCGTCGGCGCACGCTCTTGGCGCCTCAGTCAGTGCGGCGGTGAGAAAGGCGCGGAGGCAGTTGCAAGCTCTGATCGGCGCCGAGTTCGACGATGAGATCACCTTCACCTCGGGTGGGACAGAAAGCGACAATGCAGCGCTTCTTTCGGCGCTCGAGGCGGCGCCCAACCGAACCGAGATCGTGACGTCCGCGGTCGAGCATCCCGCCGTGCTGACGCTCTGCGCGCATCTTGAGAAGACCCGCCGCGTCAAGGTGCACAGGATCCCGGTGGATTGCCGTGGCCGGCTCGACCTCGACGCCTATATGGCCGCCCTCACCCCACAGGTGGCAATCGTCTCGATAATGTGGGCGAACAATGAGACTGGTGTGATCTTCCCCGTGGCCAGGCTTGCCGAGTTGGCCAAGGAAGTGGGCGCCCTTTTCCATACCGATGCTGTGCAGGCGGTCGGCAAGCTTCCGATGGACCTGAAGTCGACCGCAATCGACATGCTGTCGCTCTCCGGCCACAAGCTGCACGGGCCGAAAGGGATCGGCGCGCTTTTCGTAAAACGTGGCGTCAATTTCCACTCGCTGATCAAGGGGGGCCACCAAGAACACAACCGGCGTGCTGGCACCGAGAATACGCCCGGCATAGTCGGGCTCGGCATGGCGGCCGAACTCGCCTTGAAATTCATGGACGACGAGACCACACGGGTAAAGTCGCTCCGCGACCGTTTAGAGGACGGGATTCTCCAGCGCATCCCAAGCACCTGTGTCACTGGTGATCCCCTGGAACGGTTGCCCAACACCGCAAACATCTCCTTCGAACATGTCGAAAGTGATGGAATTCCACTCCTCCTCAGCCGCGTGGGCATCGCGTGTTCCTCCGGCTCCGCCTGCACCTCCGGCTCTCTGGAACCGAGCCATGTCCTGAGCGCGATGAAAACGCCACACGCGGCAGTCCGCTTCTCCTTGGCGCGGGACAACGGCGAAGCGGACGTCGACCGGGTGCTCGAGGTCATGCCGGCAATCGTGGAGAAGCTGCGTGGCTTTCCCAGTTCTGGGCCGGGTAAGCGAAGCTCCGAAGACGTTCAATCCGGTCTGTGCCTGAGCGGCAGCAGAACAGGCTACCGTTCATGACCCGTCATGTCTTTCTCAACGATACGACCTTGCGCGATGGCGAGCAGGCGCCCGGCGTCGCCTTTACCACGACGGAAAAGCTGGAGATCGCCGAGTCTCTTGCGGCGGCCGGCGTCACAGAGATCGAGATCGGCACGCCGGTCATGGGCGCCGACGAGATCGAAACAATTCGCGCCGCGGTCGAGCGACGTCTCCCGGTTCGGCTCATGGCCTGGTGCCGGATGACGTCGTTGGATTTCGATGCAGCGATCGAGAGCGGCGTCCACGCCGTCAATCTATCGCTGCCTGCGTCGGACATCCAACTTGCCGCCAAGCTCGGCCTCGATAAGGCGGGAGCGCTCCATGTCATCGAGCATATGGTCAGGCGCGCAGCCGCCGCCGGCTTCTTCGTCGCGGTGGGCTGCGAGGATGCCTCGCGGGCCAATCGGGATCATCTCGCCCGCGTCATCGAGACGGCTGCACGCGCCGGCGCAAGCCGCGTCAGGCTAGCCGACACAGTCGGCGTTCTCGACCCGTTTTCGACCTTCGAACTTGTCGCCCAGCTCGTGGCGCAGTCTCCAATCGACCTTGAATTTCATGCGCATAACGATCTCGGACTTGCTGCCGCCAACACGCTGGCCGCGATCCGCGCAGGCGCGCGCCATGCGTCCGTCACCGTCCTGGGGCTCGGTGAGCGTGCGGGCAATGCCGCGCTGGAAGAGGTGGCCGCCGCGATGGCGGTCTTCGACGGCGCGGATACCGGCATCGAGCTGACCGCATTGCCCGACCTCGCCGCCCAGGTGGCTTGGGCTGCCCGCCGGCAGACCGCGGCCATTAAGCCGGTCGTCGGCGCCGATGTTTTCACCCACGAATCCGGCATTCACGTCGCAGGGCTGCTGAAGGACTCGCGTACTTATCAGGGGCTCGATCCGGCTCTCGTGGGCCGCTGCCGGCGTATCGTCATCGGCAAGCATTCCGGCGCCACTGCGATTGCCCATGTGCTGAGCGAAAGCGGTCGCGATCTCGACCCGGATCTGGCAGCCGCGATGGTGGCCCGCGTCCGGCGCGAGGCGGCCGAGACCAAATCGACCGTCACTGCAACTCAACTGGTCGAGCTCTACGATGGAATGTGCAGCGAGGCATCCCTCGCGGAGCTGTGCGGGTCCAGGTCAGCCGTGCGCGAGCGCACCGACACCACAGTTTTCCGACCAGGGAGAATGCAATGAATTGTTCCGCTGACAGCCGCCCCATCGATGTCACCGACATCCTCGCACGACTGAAGCGCCTGTCGGCTGCGGAGGAGTTCTTCGCAGTCCTTGGCGTCTCCTATGATCCGAAGGTGCTGAATGTCTCGCGGCTCCATATCATGAAGCGCGTGGGCCAATACCTTGCCGAAGAAGATTTCTCCGGTCTGCCCGACCAGGTGATTGCCGCGCGGGTGCGCGCGACGCTCGAACGCGCTTACGAGGACTTCGCGGTTTCCTCGCCGCTCACGCATCGGGTCTTCAAGGTGCTCAAAGACCACGATCCGAACAGACCTGCCACGCCGGGCCGCACCTTTGTCCCGTTCGACTCCGTACTGAAGCGGTTCGGACAGGAATGACCGCGACACGGGTTGCGACGCGACAATGTCGAGAAGCCGACAAATCCGGTCATCACCACGGCGCCCTCAGAAGCAACCAAGCGAAGTTCTAGGAATAGGGGGCAGCGCAAACAGTTGGCACGAATGATGCGCACCAAAGAGATAACCGCCAAGCCCGCATCCGGACAGGAGCCTAGAGAAACCGCCAATGCACATCGTAATCTGCATCAAGCAGGTGCCGGACTCGGCACAGATAAGGGTCCATCCGGTGACGAACACGATCATGCGCCAGGGTGTTCCGACTATCATCAACCCTTACGACCTGTTCGCCCTCGAAGAAGCCCTCAGACTGCGCGACGCCTATGGTGGAGAAGTCACCGTGCTCACTATGGGTCCGCCCATGGCAGAGGACGCGCTGCGCAAGGCGCTCGGTTACGGCGCCGACCGAGCGGTGCTCTTGACCGACCGCTATTTTGCCGGCTCCGACACGCTGGCGACCTCGTTCGCCCTTTCCCAGGCAATCGCGAAAGTTGGCGAGACGTTCGGCACGCCAGACCTCGTCTTCACCGGCAAGCAGACGATCGATGGCGACACCGCCCAGGTCGGGCCCGGCATCGCCAAGCGCCTCGAACTCCTGCAGCTGACCTATGTCGCGAAGATCGCCTCCGTTGATATTGCTGCGCGCGAGATCAAGGTCGAGCGCCGCTCCGAAGGCGGCACACAGATGCTGAAGAGCAAGCTCCCTTGCCTCATCACCATGCTGGAAGGCACAAACGAGATCCGCCGGGGCTCGATCCAGGACGCCCTGTGCGCCGCGCGCAGCCAGGTCTTGAAATGGAGTGCGGCCGACGCGGGCATTGAGGATCTCACCAAATGCGGCCTGCGCGGTTCACCGACGGTCGTCAAGCGTGTTTTCGCCCCTACTGCGCGGGCAGAAAAGGCGGCAAAAATCGAAACCGCCGAGATGGCCTTGCGCGATGTCGCTGACGAACTCATCACGGCAATCTTCACCCGCCAGCCGGCATTGGAACATGAGCTCGCCTTCAACGGCGGCGCGTGAGAGGGCAAGGAGCAGACGATGTCGAACGCGAACCGAGAAACCCCTCGCCCTGCCGCCGGCCGTGCCGGCATAAAGAAGGAGCTGCCCGCGCATTTCAAGGACTACCGGCACGTTTGGGTTTTCATCGAGCTCGAACGCGGCCAGGTCCATCCCGTATCATTCGAACTGCTCGGCGAAGGTCGCAAGTTAGCCGACAAGCTTCAGGTCCAGCTTGCGGGCGTCGTGCTCGGACCGCCGGGAGAGGCCATCGGGAACGCCGTTGCCGAAGCCTTCGCTTATGGTGCCGACCTCGTCTACATCGTCGAGGCGCCGCTGCTCGCCGACTATCGGAACGAGCCTTTCACCAAGGCGATGACGGATCTGGTCGATACCCACAAACCCGAGATCCTTCTTCTGGGTGCCACCACACTCGGCAGGGATCTTGCCGGCTCCGTTGCGACGACCTTGCAGACAGGGCTCACGGCCGACTGCACCGAACTCGATGTGGATACCGACGGTTCGCTCGCCGCCACCCGTCCGACTTTCGGCGGTTCCTTATTGTGCACGATCTATACGCTCAATTTCCGGCCGCAGATGGCGACAGTGCGACCGAGGGTCATGCCCACGCCGCAGCGGGCGGATAATCCGGTCGGGCGTGTCATCCGGCACAAGCTGTCGGTAGCCGAGGACGAGATCGTTACCAAAGTGCTGGGCTTCCTGCCGGATAGTCAGTCGGCAAAGGCAAATCTTGCCTATGCCGACGTCGTGGTTGCGGGAGGCCTCGGTCTAGGCGCGGCGGAGAACCTGCAGCTTGTGAAGAACCTCGCGCGAGCAATCGGCGCCGAGCACGGCTGTTCGCGCCCGTTGGTCCAGAAGAGCTGGATGCCAGCTGATCGGCAGATCGGCCAAACTGGCAAGACCATCCGCCCGAAGCTTTACATAGCGGCCGGGATTTCCGGCGCCATCCAGCACCGGGTTGGCGTCGAGGGGGCGGATCTCATCGTGGCCATCAACACCGACCCGAACGCGCCGATTTTCGATTTCGCTCACCTCGGGATCGTCACCGACGCGATCCGCTTCCTGCCCGCACTGACGGAAGCCTTCACCCGGCGGCTGTCGCCCCACAGTCGCGATAAGCTTGCGAGCTAAGGGATGGACATGATTGAGGAACAATTCGACGCCATTGTTATTGGGGCCGGCATGTCCGGAAACGCAGCTGCTTACACCATGGCCAGCCACGGCCTGAAGGTGCTGCAGTTGGAGCGGGGTGAATATCCGGGGTCCAAGAATGTCCAGGGTGCCATCATGTACGCGAACATGCTGGAGAAGATCATCCCGGATTTCCGGGACGATGCGCCTCTCGAGCGGCATTTGGTTGAACAGCGGCTTTGGGTGATGGACGACACATCCCATACCGGGATTCACTATCGGTCGGACGACTTCAATGAGGCGAAGCCCAACCGCTACACGATCATTCGTGCCCAGTTCGACAAATGGTTTTCGCGTAAGGTGCGCGAGGCCGGCGCGACGGTTCTGTGCGAGACGACCGTGACGGAACTCATCCGTGACGCCAAGGACAGGGTGATCGGCGTCCGCACAGACCGGACCGGCGGAGCCATTTACGCGGACGTGGTCGTCCTCGCAGAAGGTGTCTGCGGACTCCTTGGCACGCGGGCCGGCCTGCGCGAGATGCCGAAGCCGCAAACCGTGGCGCTCGCCGTCAAGGAAATGCATTTCCTGCCCGAAGAGGTCATTGAGCAGCGGTTCGGCCTCAAAGGCGATGAAGGCTGCGTGATCGAGGCGGTGGGCACGACCTCCCGCAGCATGGCCGGGCTCGGCTTCCTCTACACCAACAAGGAGTCGATCTCACTGGGCATTGGCTGCCTCGTCTCCGATTTCGCCGCGATGGCCGAGAGCCCTTACGTCCTCCTCGACGCCTTAAAAAGCCATCCTTCGATCCGGCCGCTGATCGCCGGCTCGGAAGTGAAAGAATATTCCGCGCATCTCATTCCCGAAGGCGGCTACAAGGCTATTCCGCAGCTCTTTGGCGACGGTTGGGTCGTGGTCGGCGATGCCGCGCAACTGAACAACGCCATTCACCGCGAGGGTTCGAACCTCGCCATGACCTCCGGCCGCATCGCGGCTGAGGCAATCATCGAGGTCAAGAGCCGCAACGGTCCTATGACCAAACGGAATCTCGCCCTTTACAAAGCCATGCTGGACAAGTCCTTCGTGGTCAAGGACCTAAGGAAATACAAAGACATGCCGGCCTTGCTCCACACCAATTCCTGCAATTACTTCACGACTTATCCGCGGTTGATGTCGCAAGCCGCGCAGAATTTCATGCGTGTCGACGGCACGCCGAAGATAGAGAAGGAAAAGGCGACCACGGCGGCCTTCATCAAGGCGCGCTCGCGCTGGGGGCTGGTCAGCGACGCGGTCCGCCTTGCATTGGCGTGGCGCTGAGGGGAGACGAAATGACGATCGCAGTGACGAAGTCACGTGTCGAGGACAAGCTTTACCAGAACCGCTACTTGGTGGATTCCGGCCGTCCGCATATCAAAGTGCTACCGCACGAGAGGCCAAGCGCGAACTTGCTCGCGCTGACCCACGTCTGCCCGGCGAAATGTTATGAGTTGAACGACAAAGGTCAAGTGGAGATCACCGCCGACGGCTGCATGGAGTGCGGCACCTGCCGGATTTTGTGCGAGACCAGTGGCGAGATCGAGTGGAACTATCCACGCGGCGGCTTCGGAGTCCTCTTCAAATTCGGATGAGGACGCACGCACCGTATCAAGCGGGTCAATCTTGGTACACCTGAGGTCGCGACCAACGCCAAGTCTATCTTTGCTTGAATTGCCGCGCCACGAAGAGAAGCTCGTCAATACTGTGCTTTCACAATTCAGACTCAGACACAAAAGGAGGAGCACTCTGGACGACAACCGCTGAGGTGTTTCCATGGCTCACGTACCGCAAGATCGGGTCGACGAGGTAGCACCTCGGGATACCCGCCCTGAACCGCCCATCAAAAGCATGCCCCAAGCAGATATCGCGCTCAGGGGACTCTACGAGATATCGAAGGTGCTGACCGCCCCCAGCGAGCTGGAGATTACGCTCGCCAATGTCGTGAACATCCTGCCTTCGTTTCTGCAGATGCGTCACGGAGCAATCGTCGTCCTGGACGCTGAAGGAGAGCCGGAGATTGCCGCAACTGCCGGCAATACCCACGCACCTCAATCAGGCACTCGCCGCGTCATACCACAGGCCATAACAGATCAAATCGTCGCTACGGGGACGCCGCTCTTCATACCGGACGTCCGCAAGTCCCAACTATTTCAGGCTGACCTTCAAACATCTTCGAGCAGCGGCACCATCCCAATTGCCTTTATCGGTATCCCGCTAAAGGCTGATCATAAAATCCTTGGGACATTGTCAATCGACCGCGCCGGAGACGGCGCCACCGACTTTCGCGACGACGAGGACACATACTTCCTGACGATGGTCGCCAACCTTGTCGGCCGGACGATCCGTCTCCATCGCATCCTGAGTACAGATCGTCAGCGGTCTGTCCATGAGCAATGCAGACCGGAGAAATCGCCCAACGAGGGGAGGACCTACGACCCTGCCCGGCATGCGGATGTCAAAATCGACGGGATCATCGGGGAAAGCCCCGCACTCAAGCAGGTGCTCGAAACCGTCTCGGTCGTAGCAGGGACCAATTCCACCGTGCTACTGCGGGGTGAAAGCGGCACCGGCAAGGAATTCTTTGCGCAAGCCATCCATAAGCTCTCACGTCGGAGGAAGAAGTCTTTCGTCAAATTGAACTGCGCCGCACTGTCTGAAAGCGTTCTGGAGTCAGAACTGTTTGGGCATGAAAAGGGCGCTTTCACGGGTGCTATCTCCCAGCGCGCCGGTCGTTTTGAATTGGCAAATGAGGAAACGCTGCTACTTGATGAAATCGGCGAGATTTCGCCGGCCTTTCAAGCCAAGCTGTTGCGTGTCTTGCAGGAAGGCGAGTTGGAGCGAGTCGGCGGCACCAAAACGCTACAGGTCGACGTGCGCCTCATATGCGCCACCAACAAGGACCTCGAGACGGCCGTCATAAAAGGGGAGTTCAGGGCCGACCTTTATTACCGCATCAATGTGGTGCCAATTATCCTGCCTCCGCTCAGAGAGCGACCCGGCGATATTCCACGCCTTGCGAACGCCTTCCTCAATCGATTCAACAAGGAGAACGATCGCGCACTCGCCTTCGCGCCGTCGGCGCTTGACCTGATCTCGCAATGCTACTTCCCTGGTAACGTCCGCGAGCTGGAGAACTGCGTCCAAAGGACGGCCACACTTGCGCGTTCAAGGACGATCGCGCCATCCGATTTCGCCTGTAAGAAGAGCCAGTGCCTTTCCTGGCTCCTCTGGAAGCGAGCCGACCGCTCGAATGGCGGCAATACCATCGACGATCTCGCACGGGTCAACGCAGTGCCGGTCGGATTGCGGCTGCCGGCCAGTCGCATCGGTGCCTCCGCAGGCAACGTTTCTCCCCTTGCGGCCGGCGATCCAAACGATCCCGCTTGTCCCCCGCGTCTGACGGAACGCGATCGGCTGATCGACGCGATGGACAAGGCCGGTTGGGTTCAGGCCAGGGCGGCTCGTATCCTCGGCCTCACGCCGCGGCAAATCGGCTACGCGCTGCGCCGATATGGCATCGAGGTGAAGAAATTCTAGACGTTGTGATGACGTCAAACGTAAGCCCGAAGTAGTCTCCCTCACACCCTTCGCGCCCAAGGCTGGTAGCCTTCGCGACCCGATTTGCTTGTCCACTGTCGGAAGCCCGACAAAGGTGTGTCGGAGCAATCCGACGGAATCCGACACGAAAGCCAATTCGTGAACCAAAACCGCTCTTTGAGCTGGCATAGCTCTTGCGGTTTGAACTGCGACATTCACCCAGCAACGGAGCCGTTCGATGTCCGCACCGGCAATTTCGCTTGAGAGCCTCAGCACGACATTCGATGACCAGTTGCTTGCCACCGTGAAAGCCGGTGGCTGCGCGTCTTCGTCCTGCGGCTCGTCGATAAAGCCGGACGACACGGATCCGGCTGTCTGGGAGAAGATCAAGGATCACCCCTGCTTTTCAGAAGAGGCGCATCACTATTTCGCGCGCATGCACGTAGCGGTCGCGCCCGGCTGCAATATCCAGTGCAACTACTGCAATCGCAAATATAACTGCGCCAACGAAAGCCGGCCTGGGGTGGTCTCCGAAAAGCTGACGCCCGACCAGGCGCTACGCAAGGTGGTCGCGGTCGCCAACGAGGTGCCGCAGCTTTCCGTGCTCGGCATCGCCGGACCTGGCGATGCCTGTTACGACTGGAAGAAGACGAAGGCAACGTTCGAACGAGTCGGCAGGGAAATCCCAGACATCAAGTTTTGCATCTCCACGAATGGGCTCGCGCTGCCGGACCATGTCGATGAGCTTGCCGACATGAATGTCGATCACGTGACGATCACCATCAACATGGTCGACCCTGAGGTCGGTGCAAAGATCTATCCTTGGATCTTTTACGACCATCGCCGCTACTTCGGCATCGAAGCCGCCCGGATCCTGCACGAGCGGCAGATGTTGGGTCTGGAGATGCTGACCGCGCGCGGCATCCTCACCAAAATCAATTCGGTGATGATCCCCGGCGTGAACGATGAGCATCTGATCGAGGTGAATAGATGGGTCAAGGAGCGAGGCGCGTTCCTGCACAACCTCATGCCGCTGATTTCGGACCCGGCGCACGGCACGCACTACGGACTGAGCGGGCAACGCGGCCCAAACGCAATGGAGATGAAGGCTCTTCAGGATGGTGTCGAAGGCGGCGCCCAGTTGATGCGCCACTGCCGGCAGTGCCGGGCAGATGCCGTCGGCCTGCTCGGAGAGGATCGTGGCCAGGAATTCACACTCGACCGGATTCCCGGCGAGGTCACCTACGATGCCAGCAATCGCAAGGCCTATCGGGAGCTGGTCGCGGAGGAGCGCCGTGATCAGGTGGCGGCTAGGAGAGAAGCGATCGGATTGGTCAAGGCAGCGAGCCCCGGCAAGTCCCTTCTCTTCGCGGTGGCGACCAAGGGCGGCAGCCGCGTCAATGAACATTTCGGCCATGCGAAGGAATTCCAGGTTTATCAAGCCTCGCCGAGAGGGATCAGTTTTGTCGGGCATCGGAAGGTGGAGCAGTATTGCCTCGGCGGCTGGGGCGGAGAAGCCGCCCTCGATGGCGTCATCGCAGCGCTTGAAGGCATAGATATCGTGCTGTGCGCCAAGATCGGAAACTGCCCGCAGGATCAGCTCGCCGACGCTGGAATCCAAGCCACCGACGCATATGCCCACGACTATATCGAGACCGCAATCAGCGCGATTTACGCGGCCGCGTCTGGGACCCCCGCACTCGCGGCGACGGCCTGAGCGCGTCTCATCCATTCGGACCAGGAGTTAAAATGGCTTTCAAGATCATCGCATCCCAATGCACCCAATGCGGCGCCTGCGAATTCGAGTGTCCCTCCGGCGCCATCAAGTTCAAAGGCGAGAGCTATGTGATCGAGCCGCAAAAGTGCACCGAATGCGAGGGGGTCTTCGATGCGCAGCAATGTGCCTCGGTATGCCCGGTGCCGAAGACCTGCGTTCCTGCGTGACGGACATTGGGCCGCCGACATGGTCGGGGATGCCTTCGCAGGACGCCTGGAACGCCTTTGTTCACAATCTGCAGCCTCAAGAGAAATCAGGGAACGGACATGTCGCTCGGACGCGAAGAGGAGGTCGAAATCCGCAGGCCTCCACGATTCATGCCGGGAGAGCGGGTACGTGCCACTCGCCACATAAAGAATGACGGCACCTATCCTGGCAGGGAGATCGGCGAAAATCTCGTGCGGAAGGGCGACGAGGGATATGTGCGCGACATTGGCACCTTTCTCCAGCAGTTCTTCATCTATGCGGTCGAATGGATCGACCGTGGCACAGTCGTCGGCATGCGAGCGCGTGAACTGATGAGCCTCGACAAAGCCGAGGTGCCCTGCAGTGCTGATAGCAATACCAATGAAGGAACGGCCAGATGAAAGTCATGATCCGCAGGACCGATGCTGGCTTGTCGGCGTATGTCCCGAAGAAGGACCTCGAAGAGCCGATCATCAAGCTCGAGAAGGAAGAGTTGTGGGGCGGAACTGTGACGCTCAGGAACGGGTGGCGGCTCCTCCTACCCGATCTTCCACGGGATACGCGTCTGCCGATCACCGTCGAGGCAAGGAAGGTTTCCGAAGAGGACTGATGCTGCCCCTTGATAGGTGCGTCGCGAGGAACGAGCATGAACACGATCCTGACATCGGGCCACCTCGTCATCGTGCGGGACAGTTTTGCCGAAAAGCTGCTTGACCTGGCGAAGGAAGCGCTCGCCGCCGATGAGGTGATCCCCTATCTCGGTCCGGGTCTTCTTGGGTTCAACTGTGCGGAACCGCCTGTGCCGCATACGCCCGAGGTCGTTGCCGCGGCACTCAATGCACGGGCGCCAGCCCCTTCCAGGATCCGCACCAATATGTGGTCGGTTGCGCAGTTCATCGAACAGCGCCGGCATCGCCGGACGCTTCAAGCTTGGATGACCGACATATTCGCAGCGCCGGTGGCGCCTACCCTCCTTCACGCCTGGCTCGCAAGGCTGCCGCTCTCCCTCATCGTCGACAGCTGGTACGACGGCGCGATGCGCACGGCTCTCGTAGAGACCGGCCGAACGGACGTCGTTGAGATACAAGGCGTCACGCGCGCGAACGAAATCGGTAACATTTGGACGAAAACCTACGATTTGTCCGGGAGGGAACTCGCCCCCCGATCGGGGGCAAAGACGGTTCTCTATACACCTCACGGGAGTATTAGGCCGGCGCAAAACTTTCTCGTCGCAGATTCGGACTATGTCGAAGTCCTGACCGAAATCGATATCCAGACACCGATCCCAGACGTGGTGAAGGAACGGCGCATCACCCGTGGATTTTTCTTCGTTGGCTGCCGCTTCAACGATCAGATGCTGCGCACCTACGCCAGGCAGATCATGAAGCGCTCCCGAGGTCCACATTGCGCGGTAATGGACGCGGAAACGCTGACCAGAAACGAAGCGCGTTTCCTTGCGGCAAGCGGAATCACGGTGATCGACATGCCAGTAAGTGAAGCCGCGGCTCGGCTTATAGGAACGCGCACTGCTGCAGGTGGTGGACAGGATTAACAATGGCGGGCCCCTTTGATGATTGGTCCTTCGGCTTGCCTCGAAGGCGCAAAATGCAGTCGGGAATACACCCGTGAGCAGTGATGCTATCGGCAGCGCAACGAACGCTCTGAATTCGTTGACCCATGTGGAAGCGGCGCGCTGGGGCCGGGATTTGAGTACGCTGTTGCGCATCACGCGTATGAATTTGCGGCATCCCTGGCAGGTCGCCTTCGCTATGGGCTCGACGATCATGGCGGCAATCCTCCAGTTGCTCATTCCCCAGCTTCTCGGCCGGGCTGTCGACCAGACCCAGACAGCCATCGGGGGCGGTGTCGCGGGGACCGCGGCAGGACAAGCGCTCTGGACCCCGGCTCTCCTGCTGCTCGCCGTCAGCGCGCTACGCGGCCTTTTCACGATGGCGCAGAACTATTTTGCCGAAGCCGTCGGGCATCATGTCGCGTACGAACTGCGGCTCGCCTACTACGACAAGATCCAGCGTCTCAGCTTTTCCTTTCACGACCGGGTCCATTCAGGCGATCTGATCACCATCGGAATGCTCGATCTCCAAGGCGTGCGGATGTATTTTTCCACCGCGCTCGTTCGCGTGCTCCTGCTCACCATGCTGATCGGGATCGGCGCCTACATGATGATCTCGACCGATCCCATGCTCGGCCTGGTCGCGCTGAGCTTCGTGCCTTTTGTCGCCTGGCGCTCATCGGCCACACAGCTTAGGCTGCGCGCCACCTGGCTCGACCTGCATGAGCGGCTTTCAGTACTAAGCCGCGTGATGGAGGAAAATCTCGCAGGCATCCGCGTGGTCCGCGCTTTTGCGGCTCAAGCCTATGAGATGCTGAAGTTCGACGGCGCTTCCAAGAACGCGCTCGACCTCGCCAACGACCGAGTTGACATCTACGTGCCCAGCACGTCGGCGATGACCTTGTCCTTCTTTTTCGCAATGGGATTCGTGCTCTGGATCGGTGGCAGCAAGCTCGTCGCTGGCGAGATAAGCGTCGGAACGGTGGCGACCTTCCTGACCTTCATGACAATCCTGCAAATGCCAGTCCGCCAGATCGGCCTCATGGTCAATGCCTTTGCCCGCGCTTCTAGCTGCGGTTCGCGGCTTTTCGGTCTCCTCGACCAGGAGATCACAATCAGGGATGCTCTCGAGGCCAGACCGCTCGAGATAAGCGACGGCACTCTGCGCTTCCACAATGTCTCGTTTGCGTACCCCAGCGCCGAAAACCGCGCCATTCTGAAGAACGTCAGCTTTGAGGCCCGTAGAGGCGAGACGATCGCGATCGTCGGTCCGCCGGGTTCGGGCAAATCGACGATAGCTCATCTGGTCCCCCGCTTTTATGACGTGACCGGTGGCGCCATCACGCTGGACGGCCAGGACATACGCAATGTCACCCTCGCGACGCTTCGCAAGGCGGTCGCCGTCGTACAGCAGGATGCATTCCTATTCACCACTACGATCGAGAACAACATCGCTTATGGCGATCCCTGGGCGAAGAGACAGCGAATCGAACGCGCTGGCGAATTCGCCCAGCTCCACAACTACATCCTCGGGCTCCCAGCGGGCTACGAGACGGTCGTGGGCGAACGCGGCGTCTCTCTCTCTGGCGGCCAGCGCCAGCGTCTCACGATTGCTCGCACCATGATGCTGCGCCCCTCCGTCGTCGTTTTCGACGACTCAACGGCCGCGATCGATGCCGGCACCGAGCAGCGCATCCGCGCGGCGATGCGGCGCTTCGCCAAGGATCGGGTGACGATCATCATCGCGCACCGGCTGAGTGCGCTTGTGCATGCCGATCAGATCCTTTTTGTCGATAACGGCGAAATCGTAGAACGCGGCACGCATCAAGAGCTTTTGGCGAAGCGGGGACGCTACAGGGCCCTTTACGATCTCCAGACGCGCCCGGGTGATGACAATATGACCCAGTATGGGGGCGCCCGCTGATGGCGCAGGGCCGCGCCGGCGAAGTCGAAGCCGAACGTGACGACGGCAGACGCCCTCCGCGCGCGGTTGTCGGCTCGCACCGCATCGAGGAGGAGATGTTCGGCCGGGCTTTCGACAAGAGCATCCTCCGGCGCATCTGGGCTTTCGTCCGTCCCTATCGGGCCAGGGTAGTCATCACGATTGCAGCAATGCTGATCTTCACCGGGACGCAGCTTCTCATCCCGTTGATCATCCGCTACGCGCTCGACCAGGGCATGAACCCGGCAAGGACCGATCGCTCAGCCCAGCTCGCGGCCGTCGGCGCGTTCGTTTTGGCGATTTTGGTCAATTTCGCTGCCGGCTACATGCAGGAAACTGTGGTTGGGAAAGTGGCCGAAACTGTCCTGTTCGACATCCGCCGCGCCATGTTTGGCCATCTGCAGAAGGTTTCGCTCTCCTTCATGGACAAGACCGAGGTCGGACGCCTCATGTCGCGCCTGCAAGGCGACGTCAACTCCATACAGGAATTCCTCGAAACCTCGGTATATTCCGTAGGCGATGTTGCGCTCCTCTTCGGCATCGTTTTCGTAATGCTGTCGCTCGACTTCCGCCTCGGCCTCCTGACGCTCTCGGTTCTGCCGGTCCTGGTGATCGTCCGCATTGTCTGGCTGCCGCGTGCCCGCGACGCCTTCATGGCCGCACACGAGACTAATTCCGTCGTCAACGGCGCGCTGGCCGAAGCCATTCACGGCGTGCGCACCGTCCAGTCAATGGACCGCCAGCAGGTGAATTTCATCCTTTTTGACGACAAGGCCCATGCCAACCTCAGGACCCACCTGATCGCTGCCAAATATGCACTGGTCATGGTGCCTATCGTCGATGGCCTCACCGGCCTCGCCATGGCCGCCGTTATTGTGGTCGGCGGCTCGATGGTCATGAATGGCCGCATAGATGTGGGCGTATTGGTTGCCTACCTATTTTACATCCAGCGCTTCTTTGACCCGATCCGCTCACTCACCCTGCAATATTCGGTCATGCAGCGCGCCATGGCCTCAGGCAAGCGCCTGACCGATGTGCTCGACGTCAAGATCGATGTTCAGGACAAACCCAATGCCGAGGTGCTTTCGCCCGAAATGGACGGCTCGGTCGAGTTCAGGGACGTCACCTTCGGCTACAATCCGAACCGTTCGGTGCTGAAAAATGTCTCCTTCCGGGTCAATCCCGGCGAGACGGTCGCACTGGTGGGGCCGAGCGGTTCTGGCAAATCGAGCGCGATGGCCCTGGTCCACCGCTTCTATGATGTTCAGCAGGGCCAAGTGCTGGTCGGCGGACATGATGTGCGCGATCTCACCCAGGAATCGCTCGGCCGCCAGGTCGCCATGGTGCTGCAGGAGCCGTTCCTGTTCACCGGGACGGTCTTCGAGAACATTCGATACCACAAGACGGAAGCCACGCGCGACAAGGTGATCGAGGCCGCCAAGGCGGTCGGCGCCCACGATTTCATAATGAGCCTCGCCGACGGGTATGAGACCCAACTTGGCGAACGCGGCGACAACTTATCTCTCGGCCAGCGCCAGCTTATCAGTTTCGCCCGCGCCCTCGTCGCCGACGCCAAGATCCTCGTGCTCGACGAAGCTACCGCCAACATCGACAGCTACACGGAAATGCAGATTCAGAAGGCTCTGGTAAAGCTGCTTGAAGGGCGCACTGGCCTCGTCATCGCCCACCGTCTTGCCACGACCCGGGGTGCCAACCGCATCATCGTGCTTCAGAATGGCCAAGTTATTGCGACTGGCAATCACGATCAGCTAATAGCCATGGGGGGCCTGTATTCCAAACTCTACAATCTCAACTACGCCTCCTTCGACGATATTCCCGAACACGATACGACCGTACAAGCCGGCTCCCAGACCTGACGTCTTGTCGGCCTTGTGGTACTGGCATTGACTTCGGGCGTGCCGGCGGACACTCAGGCCGCCGCAGACGAGGAAGCAGGCAGCATTCATGCAAAGCACTCGCGCGGATCGTGAAGACCGGCTGCGAACGATTTCCTCCAGCGTCGTTATCCGACCGCGGTGCACGCCGCGACATCGGGCGAACTCGCTCCAGGTGGTGTCGCTCGGCGTAGCAAAGCCGCTCGCGAGCGCGCCCTCAACAGCGCCGTAGCGAGTGACGGCTTTGCTACCGCCGAGCCGCTGATGAAGCTGGATGCGGGAGCCGCCACCGGCGCCGCCCCGGTCGAGAAGAACCTCTTGCGGCGGGCTATGGGCAACGACTAGCGCGAGCGCGACGAGCAGATGCGTGCCGGCATCGTGACGCGCTCGGCCATCATCTCCTTAGGATCGTGCAGTCTCACACCGTGCCCAGATGCCGGCCAACGCACAAACCTGGTAATCTGTGCCGCCGGCTCGTGGTCAGTTTGGCCTCCCTCACGATTTCCCAATCCCCACCACGTGCACGCTCGAGCAATGTGAGGGAGCGCTGTTACAACGATTTACCTTCGGATCAGACCGCGAATTTCATGGTCAGCCAAGTCGAGCCATGATTTCGGATTGAATGGTCGTCGCGGTGTATAGGGAAGCATCGAGCGGCAGATTCCCAAATGCCAGTTGACAAAGAAGGTAGTTAGCACCTGCCTCTTCCAACTGACTGAGCAGAGCTTCTCGCACAGACGCTGCTGATCCTACCACGCACAATTCACTCTCGACTGCCGCATCGAAGGTCAGCGGCAGGTTGGGTGGAGTGGGGATAGCGTTAAGCTCGTAAAGGAATTGGAAGCTCTTGAGCCATCGTTCGTAAGCAGGTGCCGCGAGCGAATAGGCATGTGTGTCACAACGCCCAACCACGACCATGCGGAGCAATCCAATAAATGGCGCTCGATCGCCCGCGCCAGTGTTGTCCTCTTGATAGGCGCGGAACGCATCAGTAGTTTTGCGAACAGAAGAGGAAGGTCCTACACACGCGATATTTGCTCCATTCGCAGCGGCCCAGGCTGCGGACTCGGGTCGATTGGCGGCGACCCATGTCGGCGGATGTGGACGCTGATGAGGTCTTAGCGTCAAAGGAACGTCATTGAGCTCAAAATGGCGGCCTTGATAGCACAGCGTGCCAACCTTCATGGCATTAACAAGTATTTCAACAAGAATTTCGCTGGCTTCCGCATAGCGGCCCGGCACCGCGTCCGCACCAATCCCGAAGTAACCCAATTCGATCGGGAGAGCACCGCGCCCTATGCCCAGTTCGAGCCTGCCACCGCTCAACTGGTCCAGCATACAGATCTCTTCGAACGCACGCAGCGGATGATAAAGCGCAAGCAGCATCACCAAGGGTCCGAGACGCAGGCGCCGGGTGCGCTGGGCGACGCTCGATAAGAACAGATTCGGCGATGGACCTCTCCCATGGGGGGTACAGTGGTGCTCTGCGAGATGATAGGCATAGAACCCTAGCTGATCGCACGCCTCTGCTAATATCAGGCGATCTTCGTACTGCCGGGCGATATCGAGGCCGTCCTCGTCCAGATGATCGAAGATGCCGAAGGCTAGGTTTGAAGGAAAGACGTTTGTCACTCGATATTGTCCCCGATTTTAAAGAAAAATGTTGTCGTGCTTGGGTGACCAAGCAAGCCTAAAGATAGCAATGTGTGATATCGGATTAGCGTCAGCGTACCGAACGAGCAGAGCCTGACGCTCCCCTGCCCGTGGTGCTTGGTATGTTTAAGCTTCCAACTATATCGCGAGCGGCAGCAAGAAATGCATCCAATTGCTCTTTTGTGCCGATGCTGACGCGGATGCAATGTTCCAAACCATTGTCCGGAAAGTAGGCAACGAGTATCTTTTGCCTTTCCAAGGCTGCTTGCCACCATGAGCCGTCCTGTCCCGCTGGCACACGGGCTAGCAAGAAATTTGCGTGGGAGGGCGTTACGGAAAATCCAAGTTGCGACAGTGCGGCTGTCACTCGCTGTCGTTCATGTCTGATGTGCTTGTGGTTCTCTGCGTAGGCGCCGCGATGCGCAAGCACGCTGATACCAACCGCATGCCCGATCACGTTCATGTTGAAGACGTTCTGGATGTTGCGCAGCCTGCCAATAATCTCAGGGTGACCGAAACCGAAACCGACGCGAATGCCGGCGGCGGCATAGCTCTTCGAAAATGTTCTCAAGATCAGAAGGTTCGAATAACGGTTGATGAGGCGCAGCCCGTGATCGGGTGCAAAGTCGACATAGGCCTCATCAAGGACGACCAGGCGATCCGATTGTGCCACGAGGCGTTCGATATTGCTTATCGAGAGGAATGTTCCGGTCGGATTGTTTGGATTGGCCACCAGAATGAACTTGGCGTCTTTTGCCGGACCGAAAAGCAATTGCTCCATTGGCAGCGAATGAGTTTGACATCCGATCTCGAGAAACTCAGCACCATGCAACATGGCAAGTTTGCGGTTGAACGAAAACCCTGGCGATATCATCGCCACCTTGTCGCCAGGGGCGAGGAAAGCTCTGTAGATGAGTCCGAGCAGTTCAGACGACCCGTTGCCTGCGATGACCTGATCCGTGGATACGCCATAGGTATTGGACGCTGCTTCCCTCAAGCTGATGTTATCGTCGTCCGGATACAGATACTGGCGATTGAGGGCCGCCACTGCACTTTGCATTATGATTGGCGGCAACGGAAACGGGTTCTCATTCGTATTCAGCTTGACAAAACTTCTGTCCGGCGCTGGTCCGTTGGACGGCAGAGCATCTAGCTGTCGCGTCCCTTGCGGAAGAGACGAAAGCACAGCTTGCAGTTTTGCATCGGACATATTTTATCTCCGTTTCAGTCGCACAGGGCATCCGTATGAGCTCGCAACGAGAGCAACATGGCGGACGGATTGACGATGGCAGCGTCGCCTTTCACAAGATGGTCGCAACGCCGGCTGCCACGGGAATTCGGCCAGGCTGTCCTCGGTCGGATCGACTTGACGCGGACGCGGATCTGCATCCCTGCGCGGGCCAAGCCGCTAAGCGGTCTCAGCTAATCCGCCTGAGTCATGCTTTCACAGACGCTTGACCTCGATGCCGTATTTCCTCAGCACGTAGCCAATCTGGCGCGGGGTCAGTCCAAGCAGGCGCGCCGCCTTTGCCTGCACCCAGCCACATCTTTCCATGGCAGCAATGACGCGCTCGGCGTCGGTGGTCCTCGCGCCCAATGAGTGGGTTGCTCCGGCAGGCGGGACTGTGGTGGCGGCCGAACGAGCGGCCGCATCCGGCGGCGTGGCCGGATTCACTGCCTCTGGGAGGATTGGCGCTGGTTGCAGCGCGGCCTTGCCCGATCTGCTCTTCCGCAGCGCCTCGGCAAAGCATTGGTCGTGGGAGCACGCAAAGTCGTTTCTCCCGATTGATCGTCCCTCCGCCAGGATCGCTGTCCGGTGCACGCAATTTTCAAGCTCGCGAATGTTGCCGGGAAATTCACATTTCATCAGTACTTCAATCGCACGCGCATCGAAGGTCAGCGTACGGCCGTTCTCATCGTTGAAATTCTTGAGAAACTCAGCTGCGAGGAGCGGAATATCGCTGCGCCTTTGGCGTAATGCCGGCACCAGCAAGGGAACCACGTTGATGCGATAATATAGGTCGGCGCGGAACTCATTCCTTGCAACCGCCTCTTCAAGGTTCCTGTTCGTGGCGGCAATCACGCGAACGTCGACCTTGATGGTCTGGTTGCTGCCGACGCGCTCAAACTCCTGCTCCTGCAGCACGCGCAGTAGCTTTGCCTGGAAGGAGGCCGAGATCTCGCCGATCTCATCCAGAAACAACGTCCCCTTGTCGGCGAGCTCAAAGCGACCCTTGCGGGAATTGAACGCGCTTGTGAAGGCACCCTTCTCATGACCGAACAATTCGGATTCCAGGACTGTCTCTGGCAGCGCTGCACAATTGAGTTTGATGAAGGGCCGCTTGGCGCGCGGCGACAACTCGTGAATTGCCTTGGCGACCAGCTCCTTCCCGGTACCGGATTCGCCTCGCAACAGAACCGTGGTCTTTGCCTTAGCTACCACTGCGATCTTCTCGAGCAGCGCGCTTAGCGCCGGACTATCGCCAATCATCCCCTTGACGTGAACCTTCTTGCGCTGCGGTGCAGGGTGCTTGACATCAGAGAATTGCGTTTGCAGCCGATCTTCCACCTCTGTCGGTCGTTCGCGGTCGCCCGCGGAGAAGCGGTGCAACTTGACTGTCTGTCCCACCATGTTGGCGATCATGGTGAGCAGCCGGACATCATAATCGAGCCGATACGTTGACCTGCTGTCCAAGGCGCGGTCGATAATCAGCGTGCCTACGGCGTTCCCATCAACACGAATGGGAACGCCGATGAACGACACGGGGTCGGAGGCCCCAAGCACCTCTATGTCAGCGGTAGTGAAGGCCGAATGCACCGCTATGTTCTCGGCGACGAGCGGCGTGTCCGTCGTCACAATCCGATCGATTGCCTTGCGCGGCAGACGCATCCGGGAGCGCTCATCGCTGTTCTCGTCGCAGCCGGTGACTACGGTGATGTCCAGTATGCCCTCAGCGTCGAAGAGAGCGATGATGCCGTGCCGCATCTGCACAAACGAGGGCAGGAGATCGACGACCTTGGCCAACGTGACTTCGAGCCGGGCGGGGTCGGTGAGTACTTTCGATATTTCGAAGATGCCGGTAAGCGCGTGCTCGTGCGATGGCACAAAAGGGACCGCGGTGTTCGTCTCGGACTTTGGGTAAGCCCTTTTCGCATCCGGAAGCGAAATGCGGCACTCGCTGGCATTTTGTTCTGATTTGGGAATGTTGTGGTGCATGTGATCCTCGATCTCGCGCCATGAAATGCATGCCGGCGGCATGTGCGCCCGCGACGTCGCGGGCAAGCGCGAAAATGCTCTGACGTGAACTCGTGCCACCGCCGTGTGGTCGAGTACAAAGCGGGTCGACCCCTGACGCATCGCTTGGCTCTCCCTCCACGAAGCTTGGCCACGTTCTCGGCTTGCACGGGGGCAACCACACGTTGATTTTCAAAAGACTGGAGCGAGGCGGGATAGTCAATCGAGCTTTCTTTCATTCGTGAAAGGAAACCTCGCGGCCTATGATAGAATTCATCAGTTCTAATTTTTGTCGGCGATGTTGAACGACAGAAATACGGCGCCGGCGATGCGGTGCCCGAGCGGCTGACCGCGCCGAGTATAAATTGCCGGGCCGTGCCATTCACCAGCGCCTGCGAACCAGGGGCGGCAGCGATAATCACTGCCGACGACACTGGTCGGTCGCGGCAACCGCCATTTCCTCGATATTGATGACGCAGATAAGGCGGCGGCGTCGCGTGTGAAGGCGCGAAGCTGGCGGTCGAGCGCGGCTTTCTCGCCGGTGCTCGGAACTTCTGAACCGCATCGTCGCGGTCAGCACCAGCGGCGTCAATCCCTACGTCTCGACGTCGCTTTCAAGCTGTCGCTGCAGCGGCAGCGCGGCAAAGAACACGGCAATTCTCCGCTCTGGTGCCAGCGATGCGGCCCTTCCCAAAGTCGGCAAACCGAGGAGCCCACCACGATGTGCAGCAAAACCGCAAGCCAGAGAGATCGACCGGCAATCTGCCGGAGAACATCAAGCGCGTGCTGGACGGCGGCCTTGTCATTCCCGTCTTGTGCCACCGCATTCATCCCATCATTGGCGAGCCCAACGTCAGTTCAGGTCATGCGGATCCATTTGGCATGGGTATTGCGGCGGCGTTGGTGCAGCGTTCGACCGGAGCGCCGCGATAGGGAGAAGCCCGGGAGAAGTCACGCCACCTCGATCCGGTCAGGGAGAGAGAAACAGTGTCAGCTGCACAAGTCCGCGGCGCGAGTCCCGCGCCCCGCAAACCCTTCTATGCCAAGCTTTACGCGCAGGTGCTTGCCGCCATCGCCCTCGGCGTCGCAATTGGCTATTTCTATCCGGGGACCGGCGAGAGCCTGAAGCCGCTGGGTGATGCCTTCATCAAGCTGGTCAAGATGATCATCGCGCCTGTCATCTTCCTGACAATTGCGACCGGCATTGCCGGCATGAACGATCTTCACAAGGTCGGCCGGGTCGCCGGCAAGGCAATGGTCTATTTCCTCACTTTCTCGACGCTGGCGCTGATCGTCGGCCTCATCGTCGCCAATGTCGTCCAGCCTGGCGCCGGCCTCAACATCGATCCGGCCTCGCTCGATGTCCAGGCCGTGAATACCTATGCCGCAAAGGCCCACGAGCAGTCGGTCACCGGCTTCCTGATGAACATCATCCCGCCAACGATTGTCGGTGCCTTCGCGGAAGGCGACATCCTGCAGGTGCTGTTCTTCTCGGTTCTGTTCGGCATGGCGCTCGCGATGGCCGGAGAGACGGGCAAGCCTGTCGTTTCCTTCCTACAGGCGCTCATCGCGCCTGTCTTCAAGCTCGTCGGCATTCTCATGAAAGCCGCGCCGATCGGCGCCTTCGGCGCAATGGCCTTCACCATCGGCAGATATGGCATCGGTTCGGTCGTCAACCTCGCGATGCTGGTCGCGACGTTCTATTTCACCGCCTTCCTCTTCGTGTTCGGGGTTCTCGGCGCGGTCTGCCGCTACAACGGCTTTTCGATCTGTTCTCTCATTCGCTACATCAAGGAAGAGCTGCTGCTTGTCCTCGCAACGTCCTCCTCGGAGGCCGCGCTCCCCTCGCTCATGCAGAAGATGGAGAAGGCGGGCGCCAGGCGTTCGGTTGTGGGTCTCGTCATCCCGGCCGGATATTCGTTCAATCTGGACGGCACGAATATCTACATGACCCTGGCGGCCC
This sequence comes from Mesorhizobium sp. M0019, assembly GCF_040323975.1. Lineage (NCBI taxonomy): Bacteria > Pseudomonadati > Pseudomonadota > Alphaproteobacteria > Hyphomicrobiales > Phyllobacteriaceae > Mesorhizobium > Mesorhizobium sp. M0019. The sequence goes on from NZ_JAMYVK010000022.1 coordinate 45,694, forward strand.
TCTTCATCGCGCAGGCGACGAACACGGATCTGTCAATCGGCGATCAGGTGCTGCTGCTGCTCGTTGCGATGCTTTCCTCCAAGGGCGCTGCAGGTGTAACAGGTGCGGGCTTCATCACCCTGGCTGCTACGCTCGCCGTAGTTCCGAGTGTTCCCGTTGCTGGGATGGCACTGATACTCGGCATCGACCGCTTCATGTCCGAATGCCGGGCGCTGACGAATTGCGTCGGCAACGCAGTGGCATCCCTCGTCGTTGCCCGCTGGGAAGGAGAATTGGACCGAGCGCAGATGAAAGCCGCCTTCTGCGGTCATCAGCTTGCCGAGGCATCAAACCGGATATCCTCCGCCGAGTAAGGGCGACGCACCGCGACCGGTTTCGCCAAGCTGGTCACATGACCTGAACGATCGACTCGCAGGCTCTAAACGGCGCCTCACGGACCATGTATCAGAAGCGCTAAATGTGTGAGTGCAAATCGTCGCCGCCCTAAGCGAATGAACCTTCCGTTATACCCGGCCGGTCTACGTCTGGAGTAGCCCAATACGCTGTCGATCATTCAGTATGCGGGCGTCTTCACTTTTGCCCACCCGAAACCATTGTCGAATCGCGCTAGGTGACAGAGAGCCAGCCTGCGTCAAAAACCAATCAGAATAGGACCCATGACCAAGCGCCCCACAATTGCCGATCTCGCCCGCGAAGCCCAAGTCAGCGTAGCAACGGTCGATCGGGTTCTGAACGCCCGCCATCCGGTGCGCGAGGAGACCGCGCGGCGGGTCCACGACGCCGCCCACGCGATCGGCTATCATGCTGCCGGGCTCATCAAGCAGCGCTTTCGGCGAGACCTACCGTGCTACCGTCTGGGCTTCATCTTGAGAAAACCGGCCCAGCATTTCTACCAAGACTTTGCGCGCGAGGTCGAAGCGTCGGTCAATTTGGCCCAGTCCTTCCACGGCATTCCGCTCATCCAATTCGCCCCGTCACATATGCCGAGCGACCTAATCGCACCGCTCAAGGATTTGGGCGCACGCTGCCATGCGATCGCGATGGTGGCACCGGACCACCCAAAAATTACAGCAGCGGTTGAGGACCTCAAGGCCAAAGGCATTCCAGTTTTCTCGCTGCTTTCCGACTTCGCCGCCGGCGTGCGACAGGGCTATATCGGCCTCAACAACCGCAAGGTGGGGCGCACGGCCGCTTGGATGGTGTCCAAGGTCGCAAAACGGCCCGGCAAGGTGGCGGTGTTTGTCGGTAGCCATCGTTTCCAGGGGCACGAGCTCCGTGACGTCGGCTTTCGCTCCTATTGCCGTGAGAACGCGCCGACGTTCGAGGTGCTCGATCCGCTTGTGAACCTGGAGAAACGGCAGATCACCTACGAGGCAACGCTTGATCTCATGCAGCGGGAACCCGAGCTCGTCGGCTTCTATGTCGCCGGGGGCGGCATGGAGGGCGCCATCTCCGCGGTCCGGGAAGAGGGTAAAAGTCGCGATCTCGTCGCGATCGTGAATGAAATCACGCCGGAATCTCGGGCGGCACTCGCTGATAACATCATCACGATGGCGGTCGCCACGCCAATGCGCCGGCTTTCCCAGGAGCTGATAACGCTGATGATGCGGGCTATCGAGACCGGCACTGCTGAAACACCAGGACAGACATTTCTGCCGTTCGACATTCATCTGCCGGAAAATATATGAAACTGATGGCTTCTATCGTAAGCGGGGAAGTTTCCTTTCATAAATGAGAGAAAGTTGATTGATGATCCCATCCACGCGGGGTAGCCGCACCCCACAGGCCTCAGCCGCGGCCCAGGATGAAGCGCCAATTGGGTGAACGGATCGGCCACGCGTTCAGGCGGAAGCGCGAGGTAAATTCCCTACATCCGCAGCGTCAATCGCGACCGGCTTCATTGCCAACATCTCGACGTTGTCGGTGCAGGGCGGTGTCGTCAAGGATGCCTCACGCCAGTAGCCGAGCGAGGCCGGCACAGTCCATTGGGATTGACCTCGTCGACCGGCATCTCCTCGCCTGGCCGCGCGTGAAAAGCCGCGGCAAGGCCGGCAAAGTTGGCATTTGAGTGGGGCTAAACATCTTCTGGGACTTCGCACGCGAAATCGGAGGCGGCAGTCAACTCAGCACCAACCCGGGCATGTGTTCTGCTCGTTCCTGGCCCTCGTACTCAGCAAGGAACTGCGCCGCTCTGCCGAGCCAAAGGCCTGACGCCCGAATGGCAACCGCTCCTACGCGATCGCGACCGCCTCCAGGAAGCCCGAGACGCTCAATAGCTTTCAAGCAATGGCGCCAGGCGAGATGCCTCCTGCAACATCATTTCCCGCATCCACAGGCTTGCCGGATCAGTATTGTGAAGCGCAGGCCATTGGACGGCCTCCGTGAATGCGGGATGAGGAAGTGGCGGCGGAAGTCCGACAATCCGCAGGGGTGTTGTTTTTGCGAAATGCTGCGCCAGCCGTAAGGGCATGGTCCCGATGCGGTTGGTGCCTGATAGGACGGGCGCGATCAGGCTAAAGCCCTGTACGACGACCTCGATACGTCTCTCGAAACCGTGCTCGAGCAAATACCACTCCTCCATGGTGGGCTGCCGGGTGTGCCTGAATTTGAGCACGACATGCCCCATCGACAAGTATCGCTCGAATGTAAGTGGCTCTGACAGCTGCTTGTTCGTGCCGCAGCCTACGCATACGAGCATATCTTCGAACAGGGCTGCGCGAGGATGTTTCGACATGAACACTTCCGGCATAATCAGAAAATCAACGTCGCCGCGCCGGAGAAGCTCCTCGGGGTCGTCGCAAATAGGCAGACATTCGAAGCGGACGGCGGGAGCTTCCCGCGCAGTACGCTCTACGATCCCCTTAAAAAGCACGAGCGTGAGGTAATCGGAAAGCATGATTCGGAAGAGACGATCCGATTGGGCTGGGTTAAAGGCGTCGGAGGAAATAATCGATAGCTGGATGTGCAGCAATGCGTCCCGGACTGCTGGGGCAAGCCCCTCCGCGCGCGGTGTCAAAATGAGCTCGCGGCCGTTCATCGTAAATAGCTCATTGCTGAAGTAGGCGCGTAACCGAGCGACGGCGGCGCTCATGGCCGGCTGGCTCAGATTAATACTGTTGGCCGCGGCAGTGACTTTACGCTCCCTGATCAGAGCGTCCAGCACAACGAGGAGATTCAGATCCAGCCCCTTAAACCGCATATCCTGATCTATCCAGCGTGTGGATGGGCATCATCTAAACAATCAATTTTACGAATTTACGAACCATGCATTAGAGGAACGTAAATGACCGACGTCAAGCTCAAATCGACGGCGCCGACACGGGCGGGAACATCGAGAGAGCTCATTGGCGAGCCCCACCGGCTGGCTCACCTTCGCTAACGACAACGGTTGAGTGCAGCCAACAACGCCGCCGCTTTGGCCGGGTAATGCGGCCCGCAAGAAACTATTTTGAAGAGAGGTCCTGAATGCGCCCTCAGGTGCAGTGGAAATTGTGCTGGGAAAACGAGTTGCAGCTCTCCGATCACGTTGAGCTCGCCGAGTTCTTTCGTGATACCTACGGGCCGACTGGGGCGTCCAACGCAGAACCGTTCGTGGGTAGTCGAAGCTGGGCCGGAGCCAGGCCTGAACTCCGCGCAATCGCCTATGATTCAAGCGGTGTAGCGGCTCACATGGGCGTACTGCGCCGTTTCATCAAGGTTGACGCGGTCGACCTGTTGGTGGCTGAGCTGGGCCTGTACGGGGTACGTCCGGACCTTGATGGTCTCGGAATCGCCCATTCAATCCATGTCATGCTTCCAATACTGCAGGAGCTTGGCGTTCCATTCGCTTTCGGAACGGTCCGGGACGCGCTGCGGAATCATGTTGAGAGGTTCGGGCGGCGATACAGCCCTTTGGCCGTTTTGTCGGGAATTCGCGTGCGCTCCACCCGACCAGAGGCGCGCCTCGACCTGCCGCCCACACGCATCGATGACGCACTCACCATTGTTCTGCCAGTTGGACGGCCGATCAGCGAATGGCCCACGGGCACGATGATCGATCGGAACGGACCAGAGCTATGAGCCGTCCCGATTGCTTGTACGAAGTGCGCCGTGAGTGCTCTGACGGCACCGGCCGTCGCAGCGTTTATCTGACGTTTGACGACGGTCCCAATCCACTTTTCACACCGGAGATTCTGGATGTGTTGGCAGAGCAGCGGGTGCCGGCGACTTTCTTCGTCATCGGCGCCTACGCCTTAGAGCACCCGGATCTAATCCAACGAATGTTTGCAGAAGGGCACGAGCTAGGCAACCACACGATGACTCATCCGGATCTGTACAAATGCGGCTTCGGCGAAGTGCAACGTGAGATCTTTGAAGCGAACGGCGCCATCATGAGGGCGTGCCCTCCGGCCTCGGTGCGCTATATTCGCGCGCCCTACGGGGCCTGGAGCGAAGAAGTCTTCACAGCGTCACAGATCGCCGGGCTGACGGCCCTCCATTGGTCCGTCGACCCTCGAGATTGGTCTCGCCCTGGGGTCGACGCGATTATCGATACCGTGCTCGCCTCTGTCCGGCCGGGCGCAATCGTACTCTTGCACGACGGATGCCCTCCCGGCGAGTTGAGCCAGGGCGCTCACGCCGGTCTGCGCGACCAGACGGTCACGGCGCTGTCCCGGCTGATTCCAGCACTTCATGAGCGCGGATTTGTAATCCGCTCACTTCCTCAACATCACTGAACAAACGAGATCCCATGACTCTTCTTGGTACAACCAGCACTGTGGCCATTTCGCTTTATGCACTGCTCTCGACTGCTTATAAGAGCATGCAGGGGATTTATGCTCTGCCGACAAACGACTCATCGGCGTTGGAGGATCTCGTCGGCTCCGATCAACTGCCCAGCGTGGATGTCATCGTCCCCTGCTTCAACGAGGATCCGCGCACGCTTTCAGAGTGCCTGGCGTCCATTGCAGACCAAGAATACGCCGGAAGACTTCGGGTCTATGTGGTTGATGACGGTTCTGGAAATCGCGAAGCCGTAGGAACTGTCCACGAAACCTACGCGCGCGACCCTAGGTTCGACATCATTTTGCTTCCCGAGAATGTTGGAAAGCGCAAGGCGCAGATCGCCGCGATACGCCGCTCATCCGGGGATTTGGTGCTTAACGTTGATTCAGACACGATACTCGCGTCCGACGTCATCACCAAGCTTGTACCGAAGATGCGAGATCCAGCGGTCGGCGCAGTCATGGGTCAGTTGATTGCCAGTAACCGGAGCGAGAGCTGGCTGACAAGGCTGATAGACATGGAGTACTGGCTGGCTTGCAACGAGGAGCGCGCGGCACAGGCTCGCTTCGGTGCCGTTATGTGCTGTTGCGGCCCATGTGCCATGTACCGCCGGTCTGCGCTCCTTTTGTTACTGGACCAGTACGAGTCGCAATTTTTTCGGGGCAAGCCAAGCGACTTCGGGGAGGATCGCCATCTCACTATCCTCATGCTGAAAGCAGGCTTTCGAACCGAGTACGTTCCGGGCGCCATCGCGGCCACAGTCGTTCCGAACAGACTCGGACCGTATCTGCGCCAACAACTCCGTTGGGCACGAAGCACATTCCGGGACACGCTGCTTGGGCTGCGCTTGCTGCCCGGCCTCAATAGCTATCTCACGTTGGACGTGGTCGGACAGAATCTCGGGCCGCTACTCCTCGCCCTATCGGTACTAACGGGCCTCGCACATTTCGCACTGACAGGCACTGTGCCTTGGTGGACAGGACTGATGATTGTGTCCATGACCATGCTCCGATGCAGCGTGGTAGCATTTCGTGCTCGACAGTTTCGATTTCTGGGCTTTTCCCTGCACACGTTCATCAACATCTTTCTCTTACTTCCCTTGAAGGCCTACGCGCTGTGTACATTGAGCAATAGCGATTGGCTGTCGCGAAGCTCTGCTGTCGCTACATCGAACACTGGGGGAAAACAGGCCCCCACCCAAACTCCGATCACTGGATCAAGCAGGGCAGAATTCTCACCGCATGCGGCTCCGCTTCGCAGGCTCAATCTTGCGCGGATTCTTCGGGATTAGCGCTGTCGAGCAACATCTGCGGCGACGAGTGATCGCTAATTACCTAGGTGGACGAGAGGTGGACGAGTTTGACCCAGAACATGAATCATCAGTTGCTCGATCGGGAATTGGCCGCAGACGATCCGTGGCGCCTCGACGGCAATCCGTTCGAGCGGGAGCGCCACACGCAAATGCTCCAGCTGGCGCTTGCCCAAGGCTCCATTACAAATGCCCTCGAAGTCGGGTGCGCTGCCGGCGCATTCACGGAAAAACTAGCTCCCTACTGCCAAGGGCTCACCGTCATCGATGTCGTGGCGCAAGCGATTGCTCGAGCACGTCAACGGATAAAGGAGCCGTCGCGCATCAACTGGATAGTCTCCGATGTTCAACAGTTTTCGACCGACCAGTTGTTTGACCTGATCGTTGTGGCGGAGGTCCTATACTACCTCGAAGACATAGCCGAGATGCGCGCGGCCGTCAAAAACCTGGTGCGGGTGCTTGCGCCAGGCGGGCATCTGATCTTCGGATCGGCAAGGGATGCTAATCGCCGTCGCTGGGGTCACGCCGCTGGTGCTGAGCCGGTCATCGCCATGCTGAACGAAACGTTGATCGAGGTAGAGCGTCTTGAGTGTCGGGGCGAGTCGGCTAACGAACACTGCTTGCTCGTCCGTTTCCGGAACCCGCTTTCCGCTTCCTGATGAATCGAATTTATCGCCGTTAACGTGGAGACACTATGCGCATCTGTGGTATCAAGCTGACCCATGACGGGGCGATCGCCCTTGTCGAGGATGGACGGCTCGTCTTCTGCGTTGAGCAGGAAAAGCGGCACAACAATCCGCGTTACCAAACCATCGATAATCTCGACGCAATTGTCGCCGCTTTGGCGGAACAGGGGCTAAATCCTTGTGATGTCGATCAATTCGTTATCGACGGCTGGGATGGCGAAGACGAGTCACAGTTTCAGGTCGGGCAGGCAACCAAGCAACCGCCAGTCTTGGCGACCCTCTCGGTAAAATGAACCCATGTCCATGGTAGCGATCGATCTTACTGACGTAAGCAAAACTTATGACAAGCTCGTTGTCGACAGACTGTCGTTCCGCGTTGCAGCGGGGGAATGCTTCGGGCTCTTGGGACCGAACGGTGCGGGCAAAAGCACAATTGCGCGTATGGTCCTCGGCATGACATCGCCTGATGCGGGGAAGATTACTGTGCTCGGCGCTCCAGTGCCGGCGCGCGCGCGTTTGGCACGTATGCGCATCGGCGTGGTCCCGCAGTTCGACAATCTTGATACCGCGTTCACTGTACGCGAGAACCTGTTGGTGTTCGGGCGCTACTTCCGGATGAGCAGACGCCAGATCGAAGCGGTTATACCGTCGCTGCTTGAGTTCGCCCGCCTCGAGAACAAAGCGGATGCGCGCGTCGCCGAACTGTCCGGCGGCATGAAGCGGCGCCTGACGCTCGCGCGTGCGCTGATCAATGACCCGCACTTGCTGGTGATGGACGAGCCGACCACCGGCCTCGATCCGCAGGCCCGCCACCTGATCTGGGAACGGCTGCGATCGCTGCTGGCGCGGGGCAAGACTATTCTTTTGACTACCCATTTCATGGAAGAGGCCGAGCGGCTGTGCGATCGGCTGTGCGTTATGGAGGAGGGGCGCAAGATCGCCGAAGGCCGCCCGTCCGCACTCATTGACGAGCAGATCGGCTGTGACGTGGTCGAGGTCTACGGCGGCAATCCGCATGAACTGGGTGCGCTGATCCGGCCGTACGCACAGCGCATCGAGGTGAGCGGTGAGACGCTTTTTTGCTATGCACCCGATCCGGAGCAGGTGCTGGTGCAGCTACGCGGGCGCGCGGGTCTACGCCTTCTGCAGCGTCCCCCCAATCTCGAGGATGTGTTTTTGCGGCTAACCGGGCGCGAGATGGAGGACTGAACAATGGGCGAACGTTATGCGGCGGGCATGCCCGCCAATGCGTGGAATTGGGTCGCGGTTTGGCGCCGCAACTATCTTGGATGGAAGAAAATCGGGCTTGCATCGGTTCTCGGCAACCTCGCCGATCCGATGATCTATCTGTTCGGTCTCGGCTTTGGCATCGGAACAATGATAGGTCCTGTTGATGGCACTTCGTACATTGCGTTTCTCGCGGCTGGCATGGTTGCCACAAGCGCGATGGCATCGGCGACCGCTGAAACGGTTTACGGGAGTTTCGGCCGCATGGACCACCAGCGCACCTGGGAAGCAATGCTATGCACTCAGCTGACGCTCGGCGATATCTTACTCGGCGAATTGGCGTGGGCAGCCACCAAGGCCCTGATGGCGGGCACAGCAATCACTATTGTTGCCACCACGCTCGGCTACGCATCGTGGCCATCCATCCTCTGCTTGCTGCCAGTCATCGCTCTCAGTGGCCTCGCCTTCGCGAGTCTAGCGATGGTCGTCACGGCGCTTGCGCCCAGTTATGAATATTTCATATTTTATAATACGCTTGTTATAACACCCATGCTGTTCCTTTGCGGCGCGATGTTTCCGGTCAACCAATTGCCCGGCGCTTTTCAGGACGTCGCCTCCTTGTTGCCGCTCGCACATGCAATTGACCTCATTCGTCCGGCGATGCTTGGCCGTCCGGCCGGCAGCATGGGCCTGCATATCGGCGCGCTTTGCATATACACGGTTTTACCGTTCTTCCTGTCGGTTGCTCTATTTCGTCGTCGGCTGATGCGTTGACGCTACTCACCATTCGTAAAATTGATTGTTTTGGCGATACCCATCCACGCGTCGGATAGGTCAATAGATGCGTTTTAAGGGACTCGATCTAAATCTCCTCGTTGTGCTGGACGCTTTGATAAGGGAGCGTAAAGTCACCGCCGCGGCCCGCAGTATTAACCTGAGTCAGCCGGCCATGAGCGCCGCCGTCGGTCGGTTACGCGCCTATTTCAGCGATGAGCTATTTACGATGAACGGCCGCGAACTCATTTTGACACCGCGCGCGGAGGGGCTCGCCACAGCAGTCCGGGAAGCATTGCTGCACATCCAGCTATCGATAATTTCCTGGGACGCCTTTAACCCGGCCCGATCGGATCGTCGCTTCCGCATCATCCTTTCCGATTACCTCACACTCGTATTTTTTAAGAAGATCGTAAAGCGTGCTGCGCGGGAAGCTCCCGCCGTCCGCTTCGAATGTCTGCCTATTTCCGACGACCCCGAGGAGCTTCTCCGGCGCGGCGACGTTGATTTTCTGATTATGCCGGAAGTGTTCATGTCGAAACATCCTCGCGCAGCCCTGTTCGAAGATATACTCGTATGCGTAGGCTGCGGCACGAACAAGCAGCTGTCAGAGCCACTTACATTCGACCGATACTTGTCGATGGGGCAGGTTGTGCTTAAATTCGGGGACACCCGGCAGCCCTCCATCGAGGAATGGTATTTGCTCGAGAACGGTTTCGAGAGACGTATCGAGGTCGTCGTACAGGGCTTTAGCATGATCCCGCCCCTTCTATCAGGCACCAACCGCATCGGGACAATGCCCTTACGGCTGGCGCAGCATTTCGCAAAATTAATACCCCTGCGGATTGTCGAACTTCCGCCGCCACTTCCTGCCGCATTCACGGAGGCCGTCCAATGGCCTGCGCTTCACAATAATGATCCGGCAAGCCTATGGATGCGGGAAATGATGTTGCAGGAGGCATCTCGTATGATTACCCCGCCTAAGAGCACCGGACGTCTCAGTTGTCGGCCGAATTGAGCAACTGACTCCCTCGGTTATGAGAGGAGGCATGGATGGCGATTGGGATTGGGCGATTCCTGCATTGTCGAGAACGATGCAGGGAGAGCAGATCCTTCAGCATGAAGAGGTGGCAGCGATGCTGCGGCTGCATGAGCTTGGTTGGGGAATGAACCGACGGGCGAAAGAATTCGGGTGCGCGCGCAACACGGTGCCTCGGTATCTAAGGGAGGGCGGGACTGTTCCGTTTCGCAAGCCTGTGCGGCCGACCGCGTTTGACGGACTGGACGATTGGCTGCGGGAGCGCTTCTTCCCCCATGGCTCGGGCTGGATGACGATCTCGACCCGCTCCAGATGCGCCGGGAACGCCTTGCGCGGTCGCGCAGCACGTCGCGGCTCGCCTGTCGGTCTTGCGGCCTCGAGCTCGGACTCAATCGCGCCGAGCCCGGTCTGGATTTCGTCGAAGGCGAAGGCCTGCTGGTCACGTTCGAGCTTCTCGGAGCTGCGACCGAAGCGGCGCGCTCCAGCTGCTTGACGATCCCATAAAGGTCGGCGATCCGCTCCTGGGCAGGCTCGTTGAGTATCGCCATCCGGACGATCTCGGCCTTGAGTGTTTCGCTCCGGAGTTGTTGGAGTTCGGCCTTCTCCGCCGCCATGGCGACGAACATCGCCTTGAGCATATCGATTTCGTGGGGACGGGCCGAAGCGCTTCTCGTCATGACGCCGACAGAAGCTTATTGTGCACGGCCTGAAGCCCGCCTTTTGCGCCTGAGTCACTTCGCCACCGCCTTCCGGCCGGACGCCGTCGCCGTTCGGCTCGAACGCGTGTCCAGTCCATGCCTTCGACGAGCGCCATCAGTTTCGGCGCGGCAAGCCGATCACGCCGTTCTCCGCCAGCGGAACTTGTCCTCGTCCAGCGCTCACGGTGCGGGTATGCCGGCGTCGAGCAAACAGAGAGAAGTTTGGGGCCCAACCAGGACGGCCCCGTTACGAAGTTCGTCCTAGTCCCGGTTTGAGTGTCGAATCTTCATCGATTGCATCGGCGACCAGCGTCTCCGCCGCCTGCGAGCCCGCAACTGCTCAGCAGAAGGAAGCGAACGTGAGTGCATCCATTTCGTAAATGTGTGTCTATCCAAGCAATCGATTTCTCTAATTATCCGATGAGCAATATGAACGCGTCAGGCAGGGTGCATCATTAGGAGTATTTTTCGATGGCAAACATTATCAAGGGTGGCCCGGGTGCCGAAACACTCATGGGCACCGAGCTTGACGATTGGATGGAGGGTTTCCAGGGCGGTGACTGGATTGACGGTCGTGGCGGCAACGACGAGATCTCGGGTGGCCCGGATAGTGACCGACTCATCGGCGGCAAGGGTAACGACCGCATCTTCGGCGGAGATGGCTGGGACGATCTCTCCGGCGACAACGGCCGCTTCAACCCGCGCGTCTCCGGTGAGGACAATGACAGGCTCAGCGGCGGTCCCGGCCAGGATGTCCTCTACGTGGGTGACGGCCAGGACACGTTGACCGGGGGCACCGACAGTGACACGTTCGTGTTCCAGTTCCACAATCCGGTGCCTGGGGTTGTCGGGTCGAAGTCGGACATTTCCACTATCACCGATTTCAACCCAGCGGAGGACAAGTTCGCCTTCGATGCGGTGGGCCTCTACAATGACGGTTTTGGCGCGAACTTCGTCAACAACGCCAGCATACAGTCCGGCTACCCGGTGAGCAGCTTCTACAGTGGTGCGGCCTCAGGTGCGAACGGCGAACACGTCGTGGTAATCACTGGCGAATCTTTCAACTCTGCTTCTGAAGCCGCGAGTGCGATCTCCGGCGAGCACGCCGGCGACATCATTGTCTACCAAAGCAGCTACACCGACAGAGTCGCAACTCTGGCCTATGTCACCGCCGACAACAGCGCGCATGAATTCGTCCACCTGGGCGGTGTGGTCACCGTGGCCGACCTAGGCCTGACCGCGTCGGACTTCACCTTCGTTTGATCCAGAAAACCCATACGGAACAGCGCCCCGCCCCCCGGGGGCGGGCGCTTTCCGTTTCCGCTACTTGCGATGGGCCGGGGCGCCCGGGAGCAGTCGCAGCGTGTACAGCTTGACGAAGCCCTGCACGTCGCGCTGGTCGTACACCGAAATCTCCCTGAAGGCGTGGAGGCGGAAGCCTGTTCGGGCCCTTGCGGCCGGCCACGATGACGTTGCCCTTCCAAACCTTCAGCCGGACGGTGTTGTTGTTGACCCGCTCCATTAGATGCCAAACCAAACACATTCGGCGGGAGCACTGATCCTGAATCAGCGCGCGGATGCAGTCGGTTGCCGCTCGGGGAGCAATATAGGGAGCTGGGTCGCCAGATCCTCACGGAGACCTACGTGAGTAACCATTCCTTGAAGAATTCAGCTTTGAGACCTTTCCCTCTGAGTTCCGCTATTTGGGGAATTCTGTTGATCAGCGGCGTGGTCAACGTGCTTGCGCTGATCTCGCCGCTGTTCATGCTTCAGGTCTACGACCGCGTTCTGGCAAGTGGCAGCGTATCGACGCTAGTGGGGCTCGTCGTGCTTGCTGCAGGGCTTTATGCGTTCCAATGCCTGCTCGACGTTTTGCGCGCCCGCGTGCTGCTGCGGATTGGCGAGCGTTTCGATGAACAGTTTTCCGGACGCGTTCACGATGCGATCGTTCGCCTTCCGCTTTTAAGGCGCATGCCGGGCGACGGCTTGCAGCCGCTTCGCGATCTCGACAATATTCGCGGATTCTTAGGTGGAAACGGTCCGACAGCGTTCTTCGATCTGCCATGGATGCTGCTTTATCTTGCCATTTGCTTCCTCTTTCATTTCTGGGTCGGCATGACGGCCCTTATCGGGGCGATCGGTCTCACATCTCTGACACTTCTTGCCAACACTCTCTCGCAACAACCGATACGCGATACCATTGCCCACAACATGGCACGAAATGGTCTACTGCAAGCAGCGCGTTGCAATGCCGAGGTCGTGCAAGCTCTCGGTCTCGGAAGGCGGATCGCTGCCCGATGGCACACGGCCAATGCCAAGTATCTGGCCGCCAGCCGGAAAGCCGGGGACGTGGCAGGTGGGCTGGGTGCCATTTCAAAGTCGCTGCGCGTGCTGCTGCAATCGGCCATTCTTGCCGTCGGCGCGTACCTTGTCATCAGACAGGAGGCTACGGCCGGGGTCATGATTGCCAGTTCGATCATGATGGGGCGTGCGCTGGCTCCGGTCGATCTGGCCATTTCAAGCTGGAAATCCTTCCTCATGGCGCGCCAGGGTTGGGCGCGGCTGGAGGACCTCTTGGAAAAGGTTCCTGAAACCGCTCCTGTTATGCCTATGCCTGCACCTGAACGCGAACTCCGCCTCGAAGGCGTGACAATCGTTCCGCCCGGTGAAAGGGAGCCGACCGTGACCGGCCTTGCGTTTGCCGTTCAGGCGGGAAGCGCACTCGGGATCATCGGTGCATCGGGTTCGGGCAAGTCGACACTCTCGCGCGCCATCGTCGGCGCATGGGCGCCGGTCGCCGGAAAGGTTCGCATCGACAGCGCAAGCCTCGATCAATGGGACCGGGAAGCGCTAGGCCGTCATATCGGCTATTTGCCGCAAGGTGTTGAACTGTTCGACGGCACCATTGCCGAAAACATCGCTCGTTTTGAAGATAATCCTGACCCTGAGGCTATTGTCACCGCGGCGAAAGCAGCGGGCACGCACGAACTGATCCTCCGATTTGAGCACGGCTACGAAACTCCGATTGGTGAGGCCGGATCGGCACTTTCCGCCGGGCAGCGCCAGCGTATCGGTCTTGCCCGTGCTCTTTATCGAGACCCTTTCCTTGTTGTGCTGGATGAACCCAATGCCAATCTCGATGCGGAAGGCGAGGCTGCGGTCGTCAAGGCGATCGCCTCCGTGCGCGGGCGCAAGGGCATTGCGGTTGTCGTCGCCCATCGGCCGAGCGCCATCCGCGCCGTGGATTTGGTGTTGGTGATGGAAGGTGGACGGCAGCGAGCATTCGGTGCGCGTGATGAAGCGCTTTCCAAAGTCTTGAAGAGGGGGGCGATGGCACCAGGCGCTGGCGTCAAGGCCATCGAGTCTACACAGGATAACGTGGGAGCGCGCGCTGACATGGAGGAACCCGGTGTCCGGCATTCATCAGAACAATGACGTTTCCAGCTCCATTCGCCGGCACCTGGTGGCGGGCCTTCTGGCGAGCGTGATCTTTGTTGGAGGAGCCGGAGCCTGGGCGGCCTTCACGAATCTCTCCGGTGCGGTTGTCGCGTCCGGACACTTTGTCGTCGATTCCTATGTGAAGAAGGTGCAGCACCCGACCGGTGGGGTGGTGGGAGAAATCCTGGTGAGCGAAGGTGATAAAGTAAAAGCCGGCGACATCCTCATGCGGCTCGACGCCACCCAGACGCGCGCCAATCTCGCTGTAGTCACCAAGCGGCTCGATGAGCTGGCCGCCAACCTGGCACGACTCGAAGCTGAGCGTGACGATCTGGCGGAGATCGCCTTCCCGGACTGGCTGCTCGCCCGCAGAGATGTTCCGGACGTAGCTTCGGCAGTACATGGCGAGACGCGGCTGTTCGAATTCCGCAGACAATCCCGCGACGGAAGGCAGGCGCAGCTAGCGGAACGCATCACTCAATATGAGCACGAGATCGAGGGACTCAAGGCGCAGGAAATTGCTTGTGAGAAAAGCACCGAGATCCTCCAAAAGGAAATTGCTGCCCTGAGTGGGCTGCGCGACCAAGGCATTGTCTCGGACCAACGCTTGAACAGTCTGAAGACGCAGGTTGCCACTTTCGGCGGCGAACGCGGTGAGAAGATTGCACATCAGGCACAGACGGCAGCCCGCATAGCCGAAACGCGCCTGCAGATCCTGCAGATCGATCCGGATTTCAAGACGGAAGTCGGCCAGGAGCTCAGAGAGGTTCAGGCGCAGGTTGGGGAGTATGTTGAGCGCAAGGTGGCGGCTGAACAGGAACTGCGACGGATCGATATTGTCGCGCCGCAGTCAGGCGCCATTCAACAACTCGCAGTTCATACGGTCGGAGGAGTGATCACGCCCGCCGATCCGATTATGCTAATCGTGCCGGAAGGCGACGATCTTGCGCTTGAAGCACGAATCACCCCGAAGGACATCGACCAAATCCAGCTTGGTCACAAGGCCGTGCTGCGGATGTCAGCCTTCAATCTGAGGACCACGCCGGTATTGAACGGATATGTCAGCCGGATCGCAGCCGATCTGGCGACGGACGAAAAAAACGGCGTTTCGTATTACCTGGTGCGTCTGTCGGTTCCGCATGTGGAACTGACGAAGCTCAAGGACCTGACGCTCGTGCCCGGCATGCCGGCCGAAGCGATGATCCAGACGGGCGAGCGTACGGCGCTTTCTTATTTTGTGAAGCCGCTGTCGGACCAAATCAGTCGCGCATTCCATGAGGAATGAAAGTGATCCACAGAAATATTTTGTTGGTATTCTTGTTGGTTGTTACGCATGCATGAGAATCATAACCGTCTGAAAACACAACCATACGTTCCTCAGTTGGATTCCGCCTCTGACTCAGATTCGTGGTTCCGCGGTCATTTTGCCCTTCCAAGTCGCCGCCCATTCAGTTCTTGGCCTCGAGCGCATTAAGATACCCATCATCGTACACAAAGGCTGGAAAAGAGTCCGGTGTCTTGAGCGACCCTAGGTCTGGAGACCTAGGGTGAGCCTGCAAGCACAGGGCCAGGAAATGATTGAGCGTCTGCAATATTCGGACAGGTGCATAGGAAGACAGGCAGGCGTTAAAGACGCGCTTTCAACGCGCTAAACCGATGCTACGCACCCCGACCGTCTTGCCGCCCTCGCTCCCGCCGCTAGGAATCAATCGCGAGCAGGCTGCGACGTTCATCGGCGTAAGCTCAACGACCTTTGATGAAATGGTCCAGGACGGCCGGATGCCGCAGCCACGAATGCCGAGCAAGGGGCGCATTGTTTGGGACGTCGAGGAACTTGTATTGGCGTTTCGAAAGCTCCCTCACCGCCAAATCGGAGGAGCACCAAAGCTTGACGAAGATTCGCCGCCACTAGACAATCCTTGGGATCGAAAACCACGAACATGACGGATGAGCCCGTGAAAATCGATCTTAAGGGCGTAGTGAAGGACACTGATCGCCACGGCAATGATCGGTACTATTTTCGCGCACCGGGTCGGAAGAAGGTCCGGCTCCGTGAACCGACCGGCAGCGACGAGTTCCTCGAGGAACTGCGCTGCGCGCGCGCCGAGGTCACTTATGTTCGGCCCGGCACTCTTCCCGAGATTTGCCGGCGCCTCCCCAAGCCTTCCGAGCCAGCGAAGAAAGGCACGTTACTGTGGCTTTGCCAGGAGTATTACCGTCGGGGCGGCACGGAAATCACCCAAGACACTATGGCGCGCCGACGAGCAATTCTGGAGCGCGTATGCGAATTACCTCATCCCCTCGAAGGTGAGCCGGATCCTCAGTATCCTACCAAGGGATCACTGCCATTCGCCGGTATGAAACGGTCTCATGTAAAGGAGATCAGGGACACAAGGCTCGACGCCCTTGGCGCCGCAAACAATATCGTAAAAGCCATCAGTGCGATGTTTGAGTGGGCAAAGGACACAGAGATTCCGGGCGTCGACTCCAATCCCGCCCGCGGCATCAGACGGCTGAAGAGCGGCGACGGCTGGCACCCCTGGGACGTGTCGGAGATCGTTCAATATGAGAAGCGGCATCCGCTGGGTACCGCAGCCAGACGTGCGCTCTCGATCTTCATGTTTACTGGCCTGCGCTTGTCCGACGTCGCGATCTTCGGTCGACAGCACATCACGCTCGTCTACAACGAGGAGACCGAGCAGTGGGAGAAGTGGATCAGAATCAAGCCTGGGAAGACCAGTCGTAACAAGGATGCGGTGTTGGTAGAGCTGCCGCTTCTGCCCGAACTAGAGGCGGAACTTGAGCACACGCCCTCCGACCAGATGACATTCCTGGTCAATGAATATGGTCGCCCGTTCTCGGAGAACGGTCTAGGCAACAAGATGCGCCAGTGGTGTGACCAAGCTGAGCTGCCGCACTGCAGTGCTCATGGAATTCGGAAGGCCGGCGCGACGATCGCCGCGGAGAACGGCGCGACGCACGAGCAGCTGAAGGCGATATATGGGTGGACTACGTACCAGCAGCCCGACCACTACATCAAGAAAGCGCGCCGCCGGAAGGTAGCGAGAGCGGCGAAATACCTGCTGCTTATCGATCGAAAAGAGAACAAAATTGTCCCACTTTCCGCCGGGGTGGAATTAGGTGGGACAATTACGGCGAAAAAATCGTGATTTAACAATAGCTGTCAATGGTCATGGTGGGCCCGGAGGGACTCGAACCCCCAACCAAGCGGTTATGAGCCGCCGGCTCTAACCATTGAGCTACAGGCCCCACGGCGCTGGATTAGTGTTTTTCCCTGAACCGCACAAGGCTTTCCGAGGCCTTTCCGAGCAGGCGTTCCAAGGGGGCTGGCAGAGATCGCCCAAATCAGCCCATATTGATAACCTATTGCACGTCGCCCATTGGACGCCGGCCAACACTCGGCTGTCTTGGGATCCCAGATCGAGGAGATTTCATGACCAGACGTATTTTGCCCCTGGCGATTGCCGCCGCAATCGCATTTCCGGCGATCGCGGCCGCCGCCGATTCGCCACCGCCGCCGCGTATCGTCGTCACCGGTGAAGGCGAGGCGGCGATAGCACCCGATCTGGCTCTGCTGACGCTCAGCGTCATGCGCGAAGCCAAGACGGCACGTGCAGCGCTCGATGCCAATAACGACGCCATGGCCGCAGTGATCGCTGCCATGAAATCGTCCGGCATCAAGGAGCGCGACCTGCAGACCGCGGGCATCCAGATCAATCCGCGCTATAACTACACCAACAAGCCCGACGGCAGCCAGGAGGCCGAGCTTGTCGCCTACCAGGTGACCAACACGCTTTCGGTGCGCATCCGAGACATCGACAAGACCGGCGACATTCTCGATAAGGCGGTGTCGCTCGGCGTCAACCAGGGCGGCGGCATCTCCTTCTCCAACGACGATCCGGCGGCAGCCGTCACCGAGGCGCGCAAGAAGGCCGTCGCCAATGCCATGGCCAAGGCCAAGACGCTGGCCGAAGCGGCCGGCGTCGGCATCGGCCGGGTCCTGGAAATCACCGACCAGAATTTCGCACCACCGCCGATGCCGATCAACGCCAAGGCATTCGATGCCGCCGGTGCGTCGGTCCCGGTGCAAGCCGGCGAAAATTCCTATACCGCACAGGTGACGGTGACTTTCGAATTGAAATGATCATCGCTTGCAGCATGAAAAACCCCGGAGGATCGATCCTCCGGGGTTTTTTGAGCCGCGCTTCCTGGCGGAAAGGGCTCCGCTACTCTACCGGCTGCAAGTCAGCCGGCCGCAGGCCCGAAGACCTTAGCGATAGATGATCGGACAGCCGCGCTCGTTGGCGAATACGATCACGACGCGGTCGCCATACTGGCGGCCGGCGACCTTGACCGTGCGGCGGTTGATGTCGATGATGCGGGCGCGGTGCAGGCCCATGCGTTCGGCCTTGTCGATGGCACGCTCCGGCGAACAGGACCGGCGCCAGCCGCCATGACGGCGGTGTTCGCGATAGTAACCATCATCTTCGTCGCCGGTATAGACGCCGACGCGCGGATCCTGGTTGTTGCCGAAGCCGAGATAGATGCTGTCAGCATGAGCGGGGATGGCAGCAAGCGTGCCAAGGCCGACAAGAGCCGAAAGAGCCGCCGTCTTGATGGTGTTGAACATTGTCTTCTCTCCTTGTTGAGGGTTTCCACACGTTTTCGTCGAACCGATGGGAGGAGAATGCACCCGTCTGTCTGAATTTTTTGCGAACCGGCCGTTCATCTCCAGTTCATGAGGCAGAACCGGAATAGTCTCTCGCTTCTGGAACCGGTGTTATGGACGGCGGTGCTGCATAGGGTGGGCATGGTGGATGGACAACGTCCGTTTTGCCGTCGGTTCCGGATTCTCGATTTCGCGGTAAAATCCTAAGGCTCGTCCGCGAGCATATGGTCGAAATAGTCGTCCGGCTCGGCAAGGTCGGTCTCGCTGGCGCTGACCCGGCCGCGCATCGAGATGCCGGCCTCGTGCACGGTCTCGTCGCTTCCCGACACCAGCCTGTGCCACCAATAGAGATCGCGGCCCTCGGCCACCAGCCGGTAAGCGCAAGTCTTGGGCAGCCAGCTGATGGTGCGCACATTCTGCGGCGTCAGCCCGACGCAATCCGGAACACGCGCCAGCCGGTTGGCATAGTCGGAGCAGCGGCAGCTTCCAGCGTCGAACAGCCGGCAGCCGACGCTGGTCCAGTAGATCTCTCCGGTGTCCTCGTCTTCGAGTTTGGACAGGCAGCATTTGCCGCAGCCGTCGCAGAGTGATTCCCACTCGGCCGGGGTCATCGCCTCGAGCGTCTTGGTCTTCCAGAATGGCTTTTCCATCGTCGGCATGTGGCCCTCGGACGCTTCAAGGTCAAGCACGGCAACCGTGCACCCTCGTCCGAACGATACGCCGGGACAATACGCCGGAACATGCGCCAGGACCATACGAATGACATGAAGTCGCCTTCAAAACGCCGGTCAATCGCCCTGTGCCACAGCTAGAACCTACAAACAGGAACCAAACATGGTTGCTGAATGTTTGGGCAGGGATGGGACGCCACAAGGAGTGTTTATGATGAAACGCCAACCACGGATTCTGGCAGGCACGGCGCTTGGCCTGTTGATGGCGTCCGCGCCGTTAGGCGCGTTCCCGCTGCAAGGCAATGCCGCATTCAGCCCCGTGCAACGTACCGCGGCGCCGCTCATCCCAGTGCAATCGAGTTGCGCCGAGGGCGAGTCGGCGGAGGCCTGCGCGCATAGCCAGCAGGCAGAGCAGCCCAGAAAGAAGAAGCGCGACCAGCAGCAGCAAACGGAATCCGCTCCGGCCGAGCAGGCGGCTCCAGCCGAGTCCGAGCAACCCCGCAAGAAGCGGCGCAATCAGCAGCAGCAAACAGAATCCGCTCCGGCCGAGCAGATCGCTCCGGCCGAGACCGAGCAACCCCGCAAGAAGCGGCGCAACCAACAGCAGCAAACGGAATCCGCTCCGGCCGAGCAGATCGCTCCGGCCGAGTCCGAGCAACCCCGCAAGAAGCGGCGCAATCGGCAGCAGATCGAAGCGGCCCCATCGGAACAACCGGCCGAGCAGGCAGCGCCGGCAAACGACAACCAGCCCAACGTCAATCCGCGCAAGAAGAAGCAAAAACAGAACCAGCAGATCGAGGCTGCCCCGGCAGAACAGGCTCCGACTGTCGAGCCCGGACAAAAGCCGGGCAAGCGCAAGAAGCCTGCTGAATTGACCGGACCCGCCACGGAGGCGGAAGGCCAGCCGGCGCCGACCAATAAGGAAGCGACCCCACAGGCCCAACCGGCTCCGACCGAGCAGCAGGCCGCTCCCGTCCAGGGCGAACAGCCCCAGGACAAGATCAAGAAACGTGGCAAGAGGCCTGTCGGCGAACAGCCGGTGACAGGAGAGCAACAGCCCTCGACCGGCGAACAGCCTTCGACTGGCCAGGCCGCGCCTGTCCAGGGTGAAAATCCGGTCCAGGGTGAAGCCCAGGCCAATCCGAACGAGGCACCTGTTCTGGACAGCCAGAAGGATGTCTTGCGCAAGCGCAAGGGTGGCAAGGAGCGCGGCCAAAATGCCGGTAAGCAGCAGGGCAACCAGCCCGCCCAGCAGGGCGAGAACCAGGTCGAACCCCCGAAGCCGGCTCCGGTCGATCAGGGGCCGCCACCCACCGACGACCGGGCAGCCCAGCGGGAGATCAAGCCTGAAAAGATCGTTCCGGTGACCGAGGAAAAAGGCAAGCGCGTCGAGCGTGCGCCGGACATCGAGGATGTTCGCCGCCGTCCGCGCCCCCAGGGCGCCAACGTCGTCAGGGAATTCGGCGACCGCGTCATCCTCCAGTTCAACAACCAGACGTTCGTGGAAAGCAGCGATGCACCGCGCATGCACCGCGGCGCCAGGAATGTCTATTATGAGGACCTGTCGGGCGATCGCACCCGGGAAATCGTCGAGCGTGACAATGGTGTCCGGATCGTCACCATCCGCAACCGCTACGGCGACGTCATCCAGCGTTCACGCATCGCGCCCGACGGCCGCGAATATGTGCTGAGCTATGTCGACGAGCGGAACTATGACGATGATGCAGACTGGCGCGACCCGGGCGACGACCTGCCGCCGATGCGCCTTACCATCCCGCAAGAGGAATACATTCTGGATTCCGAAGAGGTCGAGGATCCGGACGACTACTACACCTTCCTCGAACGGCCGCCGGTCGAGAGGGTCCAGCGCCTCTATTCGATCGACGAGGTCAAGCGCTCGGCCCGCGTGCGCGACATCGCCCGCCGCATCGACCTCGACACGCTCAACTTCGAATTCGGTTCGGCCTCGATTTCCGACACCGAGGTCCAGAAGCTGGAGGGTGTTGCCAACGCCATGGACAAGCTGCTGAAGAAAAACCCGGCCGAGAGCTTCCTGATCGAGGGCCATACCGACGCTGTCGGCACACCGGAAGCGAACCTTGCTCTGTCCGACCGCCGCGCCGAGGCGGTCGCCGAAGCCTTGACCAACGCCTTTGGCATCCCGCCGGAGAACCTGACGACGCAGGGCTATGGCGAGGAGTATCTCAAGGTCAACACGTCGGGACCCAACCGCGAGAACCGCCGCGTCGCCATCCGCCGGATTACCCCCCTGGTAGCGCCGGTGGCCAGCGCCCAATAAACCGCAATGTGAACCGCGCGATTTGATCAACCATTGAATCGCGCGGTCATCAATCTTGAAACGCGCGGTTACCCATCCCAGATTCTGGAAAGGGCGTTCCCTGCCCTGTCCCGACTCCAGCGGGACACACGAGCCCCGCCGGTTCCCCTCCCCGGCGGGGTTTCGTTTTTTTGCAACCTTGCAAACCGCCGCAGCCTGCCCGAAATACGGCACTCCGACAACGGAGCCCGAATCGCCGCATGAAGCGCCTCGAACTCGCCATCGAATCGATCATTCTCGCCTCGCGCTGGCTGCTGGTCGCCTTCTATCTCGGACTGGGTGCGGCACTTGCCATCTATGCCGTGTCCTTCGGCAAGAAGCTGTTCGAGTTCGTCTCCGTCGCCTTCACGCTCGATGACACCGACACCATCCTGAAAATACTCGGCCTCATCGATGCCGCGCTGGTCGCCTCACTGGTGGTGATGGTGATCATCTCGGGTTACGAAAACTTCGTCAGCCGCTTCGATGAAAATGACGGCAAGGTGCATTGGCTGGGCACGATCGATGTCGGCTCGCTGAAGGTCAAGGTCGCCTCGACAATCGTAGCGATCTCCTCGATCCACCTCTTGCAGGTGTTCCTGAACTCGGTCTCCTACACGACCGACCAGCTGATGTGGCTGACCATCATTCATCTGGCCTTCGTTCTGTCGGCACTGATGCTTGCCTATATCGACCGGCTGATGGGTCTTGGCAAAGCCAAGAAAGCCGAGGAGTGAGCACGCGTCTGTGCCGGTCTTTTGAGAGATACTTCTGTAGCGAGATACTTTCCGTCAGTAGATACCTTTGATTTTGGTATCCGACCGGCCGAACACCTCGTCCGGCACAAAAAAGTCGCCGGCGAGCGGGCCTGTCGCACCCGGCGCATAGGCCGAGAAATCGCTGACGCCCTCAGCGCGCAGCACTTCTTCGTCAATGTAGAAATTGCCGGTCGCCTCACGCGACGGCCTGACCAGGATGGCGTATGCCGCATCGGCCATGATGTCGGGCGAACGGCTCATCGCCGCCACCGTCGCCCCGCCCAGGAGGTTACGCACCGCCGCTGTGTCGATGGTCGAGATCGGCCATAGCGAATTGACCGCAATGCCGTCCCTGGCGAACTCGGCGCTCATGCCCAGCGTGCACATCGACATGCCGAACTTTGCCATCGTGTAGGCGACATGGTTCTTGAACCACTTGGCCCTCATGTCAAGCGGCGGCGCCAGATTCAAGATGTGAGGATTTTCCGCCAACCTCAAGTGCGGAATGCACATTTTGGAGACGAGAAAAGTGCCGCGCGTGTTGATCTGGTGCATCAGATCGTAGCGCTTCATATCAGTCTCCAGCGTGCCGGTGAGTTGGATGGCACTGGCGTTGTTGACGCAGATATCGATGCCGCCGAACCTCTCCACGGTCTT
This sequence comes from Mesorhizobium sp. M0019, assembly GCF_040323975.1. Taxonomy (NCBI): domain Bacteria; kingdom Pseudomonadati; phylum Pseudomonadota; class Alphaproteobacteria; order Hyphomicrobiales; family Phyllobacteriaceae; genus Mesorhizobium; species Mesorhizobium sp. M0019. Next base: position 68,722 of record NZ_JAMYVK010000022.1, read on the forward strand.
GGCGACCGCTTCGGCGACCTGTTCTTCATCCCGAATGTCGCACAGCACCGGCAGCGCCTTGCCGCCGGCCTGCTCGATCTCGTGCGCCGCCGTGTAGATCGTCCCGGGCAGCTTCGGATGCGGCTCGGCGGTCTTGGCCGCGATCGTCACATTGGCGCCATCGCGCGCGGCGCGCAGCGCAATCGCCAGCCCGATGCCGCGCGACCCGCCGGAGATGAAAAGCGTCTTTCCCTTGAGCGACATCCTTGCGCCTTCCTTCAACATGAAAGACACGATCCTTGCGCGGCTGAGAACCGCCGCGCAAGGCCCAACACACCGGATGCGGGTTACGCTGCGTCGGCCTTGAGACAATCTGAGCTAGACCAGCACCAGGCCCTGCCGCATGGCGATGGCGATCGCATCGGTGCGGTTGGCGGCACCGAGCTTCGTCAGGATCGCTGCGACATGGAACTTCGCCGTATGCACGGAGATGTTCAGCCGCCGCGCGATGACCTTGTTGGGGGCGCCCTCGGCCAGCAGCGCCAGCACTTCGCTCTCGCGCGGCGAAAGCGTCGGCCGGACGATCTGCTCGTCGGTCAGTTCCTCTTCGAACCGGTCGCTGTCATGGAAGATCAAATCGTGATGCCGATCGGATAGAGCATGGCTGTCGCGCGAAATCCGGTAGCCCGCAGCCGCGAGCCGCGCGGCGGCGGCGATCAGCAACTCGTCCGCTTGCACCGGCAGCACGGCAAACACTGTATCGGCCGGCCGTTCGCGGGCCGCTCGCGACGATAGCAGCACGCGAGGCATAGCCGCGTCGACGAGCCCGCCTTGTAGCCCATGATCATCGACGATGGCGACATCCGCCGCCTCACGCCCGTCGACTTCGCCGGCCAGAACCGGCCGCAGATCATCGGTCGCGGCGAGAACGGCGGACAGACTTCGCGCGCGCTCGACGTCACCGAGCGCGATCAGCACCGTCAGCCGTCTGCCAGCGACCTCACCGCTTACCATCTATCCCTCAGCTCAGTGGCTTTTCACCGATGGTCAGGGAAACCTCACGGTTCTCGCCGCCGCGCACCACGCCGAGTGTCACCAAGGCACCGGCGCTGTCCGGCCCGAGCTTGCGGATCAGCTCGCGCGGGCCATGCACCGTCTCTGCGTTCCACGACACGATGATGTCGCCGAGACTGAGACCGGCTGATTTCGCCGGCCCGTTATCGTCGAGGCTCATCACCATGGCGCCCTGGGTATCACCATTGCGGACCGGATGCAGGCCGGCGCCAAGATAGCCGCGCGCCACATGACCCTTCTCGCGCAGCGTCGTGACTGCCCGCTCGATCGTTTCGTAAGGCATGACCAGCGCCCGCCGGCGTGGCCCGAACAGCAGCATGCCGATCAGTCCACCCTTGGCGTCGAGCACAGGGCCACCCTCGAAACGGCCGCCGGCATTGACGGCAAGGTTGATGCGCCGGTCGATCGTGCCGCCGCGCATTGAACGCCAGGCCGGGCCGACCTCGCCGACCGTGCCGAAGGTAGCGAGCGAGGTGCCGTCGCTATTGCCCGCCACGACCGCCAGGTTGCCCGGCCGCACCGCATCCGCCTTTACCAGTGACGGGGCGCCCGGCGCGCCGGCCGGTTTCAAAACGGCCGTGCCGGTGGACGGGTCGCGGCCGACCAGTTCCGCCTTGACGGCTTCGCCCGAAGAAAACGTCAGCTCGATCTCCTCGCCGGCCTCGACTGCCTCCTCGGCAGTGACGAAATAGCCGTCCCGCCAGTGGAAAGCAGTTGACGTCCGGTGGTGGGTCGCGAAGCTGGCCGTCGCTGGTGCCGCGGCTGCCGCGATGTCGGCAATGGCGTCGGAAAACGTGCTCAGATTGAAATCGCTCATGATCTGTCTCCTGGGTTCTTCGTGACCCAGATATCGCCCGGCAGGACGTTGGCGGATACTCGCCTGACGGCTAGTTTGGGCATGTGACTGGCCATCTGGTCAGGTCGCGGCCGGTCCGGCCGCTCCGCACATATAGGCATTGTTCATCTTGTTCCAAACGGAGCCCTCGGATGGCCCTGCCCGCCCAGCAATTGCAATATGACGATGCCCTTCTCGATGCCTATTCGGCGACGGTCGCCGATGCCGTCGACCGCATCGGGCCCGCCGTCTGCCGCATCGAGCGCATCGGTGGCCCGGGCGGCCATGGCTCCGGCTTCGTCATCGCGCAGGACGGGCTGGTCGTCACCAACTTCCACGTCGTCGGCGATGCGCGCAGCGTGCGCGTATCAATGCCGGATGGCGCCTCCAGGGAAGGCCGCGTGCTCGGCCGCGATCCCGACACCGACATTGCGCTGGTGCGCGCCGACGGCAACTTTGCCGACGTCGCGCCGCTTGGCGATTCCAAGCGATTGAGGCGCGGCCAGATTGCTATTGCCATCGGCAATCCGCTCGGCTTCGAATGGACCGTCACCACTGGCGTCGTCTCGGCACTCGGCCGCTCGATGCGTGCCTCCACCGGCCGGCTGATCGACGACGTCATCCAGACCGACGCCGCGCTCAACCCCGGCAATTCCGGCGGACCGCTGGTGTCCTCGGCTGGCGAGGTGATCGGCGTTAACACCGCGATGATCCACGGTGCGCAAGGCATCGCCTTCGCGGTTGCCTCCAACACCGCCAATTTCGTCATCTCGGAAATCATCCGCTTCGGCCGTGTGCGCCGTGCCTTCATCGGCGTTTCCGCCGACACCACCAACCTGCCGCGCCGCGCAGCCCTTTTGTCGCAAGTATCGAGCAGCACGGCGGTGCGCCTGCGCACCGTCGAAAAGAACAGCCCGGCGGCCAAAGCCGGCCTCAGGGAAGGCGACATTATTGCCGCCATCGACGGCCGTCCGGTCACCGGCGTCGACGATCTGGTGCGCATGCTCGACGCCGAGCGAATCGGCCGCGAGACACTGTGCACGGTGGTGCGCCGCTCCGGCATTACTCAGGTCACCGTGATGCCGTTGGCGCGGGCGAGTTAGCGCGCCGCAGCACCCTGCGCATATTGCGCCATAAATTCTGGGCTCGGCGGGATCGGCCTGATCACGTCGATCAGCACGCCATTGGGATCCCTGGTGATGAAATGGCGCTGGCCGAAGGGTTCGTCGCGTAGCGTCCGCAGGATCGGCAGGCCAGCGGCGGTGATCCGCTTATAGATGGCATCCGGATCCCTGACCTCGAAATTGATCAGCAGGCCAGATGTGCGGCCCCGCCCTTCCTCCGGGATCGTCTCATGATCGCCCTGGACGATGCCGAGGTTGACGCGACGGTCTTCGGCCGAGCGCAGATGCACGTACCAGTCGGCCTCAAACAGCGGCTTGAAGCCGAAATGCGCAACATAAAAGGCTGCCGTGCCGGCAACGTCGCTCGTCATCAGCACCGGATAATAGCTCGTCGTCCTCATCTTTCCTTCTCCCGGCAAATAACATACAGTCTGCAGGTAAATGGAATTAACATACAGGCTGCATGTATGCAACAAGGATCCGCTCGTCGCTCCAACCGTGATCGCACCGCCGCGACACGCGCCGAGCTCATCGCCGCGGCTCGCAAACTGTTCACCGAAAAGTCCTATGCCGAGACCGGCACACCCGAGATCGCCGCCGCTGCCGGCGTCACGCGCGGCGCGCTCTATCATCACTTTGCCGACAAGCAGGCGTTGTTTGCCGCTGTGGTCGAACAGGAGGCGCAAGCCGTCTCGGAAGAGATCGAACGCGCGTCGCCGCCTTCGCTATTTGCCCGCGATGCGCTGATTGCCGGCTCGGATGCCTATCTGGCTGCCATGCGTGCGCCCGGCCGTACGCGGCTCTTGCTGCTTGATGGCCCGGCCGTGCTGGGCCGCGCCGCCATGGATGCGATCGACAATCGCCATGGCAACCGTTCGCTGCGCGAAGGCCTTGTTGCCGCGATGCGCTCGCACTCCATGACGAGACTGCCTGTGGAAGCACTGACCGCTTTGCTCGCAGCCGCCTTCGACCGCGCAGCGCTCGCCATCGAAACTGGAGCATCGATCGAGGACTATCGCGCCGTTCTCATGGCGCTGATCGACGGCCTGTCTCCGGCTGCTCCTCAGGTATCTCACCCGGTTCGAACTCGTTGAAACAGCCTAGCTGGCGCTTGAACTGGTCGATCAGCCAGGCGGCCGCCGGTTTCGGGCTGCGATCGGCGCGGTGCATGGCATAGAGCGGCGAGCGGACTTCGCTGTAAGGCTCGAGATCGAGTTCGACGAGCCGGCCGGTCGCCAGATCATCGGCAATCAGCCATCGCGGCAGCCCGCCCCAGCCCAGCCCCTCGCGCATCAGCACGTGCTTGGTGCGCACATCCGTCAGCCGCCAGGTGCGGTAGGCGAAGACGCCATAGTCACGCCCGCGCGTACGCTCGGACTGGTCCGAGACGACCAGTTGGATGTGTTCGCGGACATCCTCTAGCGCCACTGGTCTCGGCAGCAGCGCCAGGGGGTGATCAGGCGCTGCGGCTGGCACCAGGGAGAAGAAGCCGATGCGAAGCAGATTCACGTCCGTCTCACCCAGAAGCCCCCCGATGCCGAGATCGGCCTGTCCGCCGACAACATGATCGAGGATAAGGCCAAGCGAGCCGATATGGAGACGCAGCGTCACGGCCGGGAACTGCGCCTCGAATGCCTTTAGCACCCGAACCAGCACCGGCGACGGTAGCGTCACGTCGACCGACAGCGTAACTTCCGCCTCCAATCCCTGCCGGTATCCGTCGACACGCGAGCGGATGCGTTGCAGCACGCCGACCATGCGCCGCGCATCTTCCAGCGTCGCCTTGCCGACATCGGTCAGTTGCGGTTCACGCGTGCCCTCGCGCTCGAACAGCTTCAGCCCGAGCTGCGCTTCGAGGTTGGCGATGGCGTAGCTGATCACCGATTGCGCGCGATTCAATTTGCGCCCGGCGGCCGAGAAGCTGCCGGTCTCGGCCACCGCAACCAGGATCTGCAGTTGGTCAAGCGTCGGGTTCGGTTGCATCGTTCAATCCACATTTTAGATGGATAATATACAAAATACACCAGTTTTTCAAATGGGTCTGCGCACACATATTTGCCAGGAGATTTTAATCCAACCCTGGAGACCCCATTATGTCCATCCTTCTTGTCACATCGAGCCCGCGCGGCGCTGCCTCGCACTCGACCCGAATTGCTACTGAATTCGCTGAAAAGCTTGTTGCCGCCGATCCGTCGAACACGCTTGTCGTGCGCGACCTCGTCGCCAATCCGTTGCCGCACATCGATCCCGATTATGCGACCGGCATCTACACGCCGGCCGAAGCGCGCACCTCACGCCAGGCTGAAGTCGTTGGCGTCTCCGATGTCGTGCTGGATGAACTATTCGCGGCCGATACGGTGATTCTCGCCACCGGCTTCATCAACTTCAACATCTCCTCGACGCTGAAGTCCTGGGTCGATCACATTGCCCGTTCCGGCAAGAGCTTTGCCTATGGCGAGAACGGCCCCAAGGGGCTCGTCACCGGCAAGAAGGTCTACATCGTACTGGCTTCGGGCGGCATCTATTCCGAAGGTGCGGCCGTGCAGTTCGATCACGCCATTCCCTACCTGCGCAGCGTGCTTGGCTTCCTCGGCATGACCGATGTCGAGGTCATCCGCATCGAAGGGGTCGGCATGGGCGCCGATGCGGTGGCAGCAGCGCTGGCCAAGGCCTCGACCAAGGTCGACGCCATTGTGGCTGCGACCGGAAATGCCGAGCGCGTGGCCACCGCGGCATAAAGCGTCAGCATCGTCTGAATTGTACAAGGGCAGGCGCCGGCGCCTGTCCTTGTTGTCGTTGGCGACAACCTATTGTGGTGGGCCACACAACCGCCATTGGTTATTCCGCTTGTCTGCGCTATCGGTCGCGGATGTTCCTTTCCGTTGCCACAACGCACCGTCCGGCCACCGATCTCGGTTTCTTGCTGCACAAGCATCCGGATCGCCTGCACGAGACCGACCTGTCTTTCGGCAAGGCGTGGCTGTTCTATCCCGAGGCAACCGAAGACCGTTGCGAGGCTGCACTCCTGCTCGATGTCGATCCTGTGGGACTGGTGCGGGGCAAGGGCCAGGCAGAAGGCCTGCTCGACCAATATGTGAACGACCGGCCTTACGCAGCATCATCCTTCCTGTCGGTGGCGCTGAACAAAATGCTGCGGACGGCGATGACCGGTATATCGAAGGAGCGCCAGGAACTGGCCGACAGCGAACTGCCGCTGGAAGCCGTGGTTACTCCACTGCCAATGCGCGGCGGTGAGGTTCTGGTTCGAAGTTTGTTCGAACCCATGGGCTGGACAGTCGATCTGACGCCAATCGAAGGAAACGGGGGTGCTGCAGGCGAGCCCCGATATGGCCATCTGAAGCTGACTGGCACGGGCCGACTCAGCGCCTTGTTGAACCACCTCTATGTGCTGATCCCGGTGATGGACGATGCCAAGCATTATTGGGTCGGCGAAGCAGAGATCGACAAGCTGCTGTCCAAAGGCGAAGGCTGGCTGGAAAACCATCCGGCCAAAGACCTGATCGTGCGCCGCTATCTTGGCAATCGCAGGGCCTTGACCCGCATCGCCCTGGAGCGACTGGCTCCCGAGACGGCTGGCGAGGCACAACCTGCCGAGTTGCGCGTCACGCCCGAGGAAGCGCTTGAGACGCCTATCCGGCTCAACGATCTGCGCATGGACGCAGTTGTCCACGCCATTCGGGCGACGGGAGGAACCACGGTTGCGGACCTGGGATGCGGTGAAGGCAAGCTGCTCGACAGGCTGGTGCGCGAGCGATGGATCCACAAGCTGTTCGGTCTGGATCCGGCGGCGCGCGAACTGGAATGGGCCGCAAAGCGTCTCAAGCTGAACGAATTAGGCGGGCCGCCCGAGGGCCGGGTCACGCTGCTGCATGGATCGCTGACCTACCGGGACAGCCGTTGGGCCGCAGCCGACATCGCCGTTCTGGTCGAGGTCATCGAGCATCTCGACGAGGACAGGCTGCCCCTGGTCGAACGCATCGTTTTCGGTGAGACGGCGCCCAAATCCGTCATCGTGACCACTCCGAATGCGGACTACAACGCTCTGTTTCCAAGACTGGTCTCTGGCGCATTTCGCCATCCCGATCACCGTTTCGAATGGAGCCGGGCTCAGTTCCAAGCCTGGGCGGCCAAAATCGGCGAGATCTATGGCTATGCAGCCACCTTCAGCGGTATCGGAGCCGAGGACCCGACCCTCGGCGCCCCCACACAGATGGCGGTGTTCACCCGATGAGAGAACCCGATAAGACCAACCTCACCATTCCTGACTTCGCCCTCGTCGTGCTGATCGGCTCGACCGGATCGGGCAAGTCGACTTTCGCCGCCAAGCATTTCCTGACGACCGAGATTATCTCCTCGGACCAGTGCCGGGCGCTGATCTCCGACGACGAGACCGACCAGGACGTCTCTGCGGATGCCTTCGATCTGGTTCGCGAAATAGCCGGCAAACGGCTTAAACACCGCAGGCTGGCCGTCATCGACGCCACCAATGTGCGAGCCGCCGACCGCAAGGCCTGGATTGAGCTGGCGCGCAAGTGGCACGCTTTGCCCGTCGCCGTGGTCCTCGATCCAGGCGTCGAGGTGTGCGTCGCACGCAATGCGGTGCGAGCCGACCGGCAGTTCGGCGCCGGGGTCGCCCAGCGCATGACAACCGAGATCCGCAAGGGTCTTGGCGCCCTGCAACGCGAGGGCTTCCGCCAAGTCTGGAAGCTTACCAGCGAGGCCAGCATCGACGCGGCCGAGGTGTCGCGACAGCCGCTGTGGACCGATGAGCGCGACGACCATGGCCCGTTCGATATCATTGGCGACATCCACGGCTGTTCGGATGAGCTTCATATCCTGCTCGCTCGATTGGGCTACAGCATCGTCTGGTCTGAGCATCAGGGCGACCGAACGGTCACCGTGGTCCCACCAGAGGGCCGCAAGATCGTCTTTGTCGGCGACCTCGTCGATCGCGGCCCCAACTCGCCCGACGTGCTGCGCATTGCCATGAGCATGGTCGCGGCTGGAACCGCATACTGTGTCCAGGGCAACCATGAAGGCAAACTCAGCCGCTGGCTAGAAGGCCGCAAGGTCACGGTCGCTCACGGCCTCCAGCAGACTGTCGATCAGCTAAATGCACAGGACCGAGGCCTGCGCGAGGCGCTGCCGGCCTTTCTCGACGGCCTGCGCAGCCATGTCTGGCTCGATGGCGGAGGCCTCGCCGTCGCCCATGCCGGCCTCAAGGAAGAGATGATCGGACGCGGTTCCGGCGCTGTGGCGAGTTCGCTCTGTACGGCGAGACCACAGGCGAGACCGACGAGTTCGGGCTGCCCGTCCGCGCCGACTGGGCCGCGGCCTATCGTGGCAAGACGGCCATTATCTATGGACATACGCCCACGCTATCGGCTGAATGGGTCAACAACACCCTGTGCATCGACACCGGATGCGTATTCGGCGGCAAGCTGACGGCCTTGCGCTGGCCGGAACGCGAACTGGTCGAGGTGCCGGCAATCCAGACCTGGTCGGAGCCGATACGTCCGCTGGGCGGGTCCGGTCCCGGTAAATCGGCACAGGCCGACGCCGACGGCGTGCTCGATTATCAGGATGTCTCCGGTCGCCGTTGGATCGAGACCGGACTGAGGGGCCGGATTGTCGTGGCCGAGGAGAACGCGTCGGCAGCACTGGAGGTGATGAGCCGCTTCGCGCTCTCGCCGCAATGGCTGATCTATCTGCCGCCGACCATGTCGCCGTCCGAGACCAGCAGCCAGGACGGCTGGCTGGAACGTCCGGAGGATGCCTTCGCTTACTTCCGCGAGCGCGGCGTTGCGCAGATCGTGTGCGAGGAGAAGCACATGGGTTCGCGGGCAGTGATCGCGCTCTGCCGCAACGCGCAGGCGGCACGCAGCCGCTTCGGGGTCCCTGGCGACGAAACCGGCGCAATCTGGACCCGCACCGGACGCTCCTTTTTCAACGACAGTGCCATGACGGAGGGCCTGCTCGCCCGTCTCCGCGCCGAGGTCGACACGGCGGACCTGTGGAAGGAATTGAACAGCGACTGGCTGCTGCTGGACGCCGAGATAATGCCTTGGTCGGCCAAGGCCGGCAGTCTGATCGAAAGCCAGTATGCGCCTGTGGCCACATCCTCTGCCGCCGGTCTCAAGGCCAGCAGCGAAGCGCTGGCCCGTGCTATTGCGCGCGGCGTCGATGCAGCCGGCCTGAACGCACGCCTTGAAGACCGGGCCGTCCGCGCAGCCAAATACGCCACCGCCTGGGCGCCCTACGTATGGCCAGTTTCGGGCGTCGAGGACCTTAAGGCCGCGCCTTTCCACCTGCTGGCCAGCGAGGGACGTATTTGGTTTGACCAGGACCATGTCTGGCACATGTCGCTCGCGGACCGTCTGGCTGCCCGTGGCGGCGTGGTCACGCCGACTCGAAGGCGTATGGTTGATCTGGCCGACGGCGGCGCGTGTGCCGAGGCCGTCGCCTGGTGGGAAGCGCTGACTGGCTCAGGCGGCGAAGGCATGGTGGTCAAACCACGCGACTTCGTCAGCCGTGGCAAGAAGGGGCTCATCCAGCCGGCGCTGAAGGTCCGCGGCCCGGAATATTTGCGCATCATCTATGGTCCCGAATATGACGCGCCCGACAATCTCGTCCGCCTCCGAGAACGCGGCCTGGCCGGCAAGCGCAGCCTGGCGCTCCGGGAGTTCGCGCTTGGCCACGAAGCACTGACGCGATTTGTCGCCAAGCAGCCGCTACGCCGGGTTCACGAGTGTGTCTTCGCCGTGCTGGCGTTGGAAAGCGAGCCAATCGACCCAAGGCTGTAGTAGCCGATCTATCCGAAGATCTTTTCGCCTTGCTCGTCGACCAGCTGGATGCCCTTTTTGATCGAGATGTCGACGGCATCATCAAGCCCGGCAAAGCGGTCGGCGCGGATGAATTTGTGCTCCTTCATCACGCCGTCGATCTCCTTCGAAACCACGCCGCAGGTCTGGTACTGGCCCTCCGCCTTGTAGGGCGTGGCGCTGATCAAAAATCCCTTGTGCTCGATCTGCTTTGCCGGCGCCGCTGTCTTTGGCTCGGCGGCTTCGTTGCCTCCGCCGAAAAGACGCTTCAGAAAAGACATGGGGTATCCTCCAACGGCAATCATCCTGCACCACATAGCGCGGTGCAGGATGATTTTCAGTACCGGTCCTTGGCCGAGCGGGCAAGGGCCGCAGCTAGCTTGGCACTCAGAGATCAGTCGCGCGACAACGCTTCCAAGGCCTCTGCGGCAGCTTCCAATATGCTGATTGCCTCGGCCTGCTTTGCTTCAGGCGCATCGGCGATTTCGCCGAGCGCGGCGCGCAGCCGGTGGCGCACGGCGCGAAACTCGTCGCGCTTTTCCGAGCGGCCGCGGCCGCGCCGGCCGCCGTCCTCGCCTTCATCGTTCCAGCCGAACCAGTCGCGCGCCTTCGCCATCTTGCGGCCGAAGCGCTCGAGGTGGTCGAGCACGTGGTCGATCATCTCGCGATTTTCGTTGAGATGCGCCTGCCCCGCCTCGGTGATCGAAAACACCTTCTTGTTGCCTTCCGGCGCAGAAACGGCGTAGCCGGCCTCCTCCAGGAAGGTCAGCGTCGGATAGACCACGCCGGGGCTCGGGCTGTAGACGCCGCTGGTGCGCTCCTCCAGCGCCTTGATGATGTCGTAGCCGTGCCGCGGCGCCTCGGCCAGCAGCGACAGCGTGATCAGCTTGAGATCGCCGTCGGCCAGCATGCGGCCGGCGCGGAACATGTCGCCCGGCCCGCCGCGTCCGCCGCCTCTCATGCCATGCCCGAACGGGCCAAAGCCGCCGCGCCCACCGAACTTGCCGGCCATATGCATGAAAACGCGCTCGGCGTGTTCGCCAAAACGATGATGCCCGAAATGATCGCCTTTGTGCATTGTCTGCTCCTGGAGTTATGTCTTACGATATATCTCAACTAAGTGCCCGCCACGGTCGAGTCAAGATATATCTTACGATGTATCTGAAAATGGCACCAGCAGGATTGATTTCGCCAGCGAGGGCAGCTAGAGGGTGCATGAGGGCCGAAGGCCGCTCCGTAAGCGTCTGACGTGAAGCAACGCATCCACCCCGGTCGTTCCGGGCAGTTACGCCGACAATACCGGCGAATGGATGCAAGGCGACGAACCGGATGCTTCAGGGAAATCCAAATGACCATGAACACCCCGCGCAGTAAGCTGCCTGCGCGCTATGCCGCCGTGCTCGGCCCGCTGGTGCTGTCGTTGCTGATGACGTTCATCGTGTCGTTCATCTCGACACTGAAAAGCCTTGGCTTCCAGCCCGACATGCTGGCCACTTGGCTGACGGCTTGGGGTCTGTCCTGGCTGGTGGCCTTTCCGACGCTGCTGCTGGTGCTGCCGGCGGTGCGCTGCATCATTGGCTGGCTTTGCGAGCCCGCGGCTCGATAGCAGGGCACGCGAAAGGCCTGGAAACAATCTCCGGACCTTTCGGTGCGGAGCGAATAATACCGTTACCAGCGGCCTTTGCGCCGATTCCAGGCGTAGAGCAGATCGGCGAAACGATCATAGCCATAGCGCGTCAACGGCAGTGCGCCGGGATTGCCGAACAGCGTTGCGAGCCAGCCTTCGCCGGGCGTCGTCCGCCATACAGCAATGGCAACATCGGCGCCGGCCAGCAATTTGCCGTCGGCGTCGATCGCATACAGCCGGCGCCGGATGTCCTCCAGCCCGATGCCGTATCCGGCCAGCGCCGCCGGTTCGGCATTGATGTCGCGAAATTCGATCCGCCCGGCCTTGACCGCCTCGATCAGTCGCCGCTTCTGCCGGCTGATACCGGCATCGCAGACCGGACAGCGCGTATTGTACCAGACAGTCAGCAGAGGCTTGGCCATGTTTCGAAACGGCACCAGAGGACACGCACGGATTATCCGAGAAATGCCGTTGCGCCGCAACGTGACACGATACCGGCGGAATGGCCGGTTTCGCTGATCCAGGTCGCCCAAAGGGTACGCAGCGGTTTTACGATAACGACATGCATAAAAAGAAGAGCTTAAAGCGCGTCGCAAGGGCCGTTCAGCGCGACGCGCTTCAGGAGCAGCGGCTCACCCGAGCGAGGTGATGATCTCGCGATAGGCATCCTCCGGGAAAGCCTTGAGCGTCCGAGTCCTGACGTTGCCAGCCGTCGCCAGCATTAACGAGAAACGAGCCAAGACGGCATCGTCGGGCGCTTCGAGCACCGCCACCATGTCGCAATCCCCCATGGTGAGATAAAATGCCTTGAATGATCCGCCCATGTCTCCCAGCATCTTCTTGGCGGCATCGAGCCGCTTCGGCGACTCGCGCACGTTTTTGGCGCCTTGTTCCGTCCAGTTGATCAACACGATGTAAGTTGTCATGGCACACCTCCCTCCGGGGCCACGGAGCACGGCGTCAACCGCCGGGGCGGGCATCCGGGTTTGTCGCCCAGAGAATGCGTCCGTCGCGGAATTATCCTCTCGTAGGGCACGACACGCAAGAGCGGCGCGTTCAGAGCGGCGCGTTCAATCGTGATCGCCTCTGCCCAAACGGAAAAGGGCGCCACCGGCGCCCTTGAAACTGCTTATCCGTCACCCGGCCTCAGCTGTCGAGGAAGCTTCTGAGCTTGCGCGACCGGCTCGGGTGCTTGAGCTTGCGCAGCGCCTTGGCTTCGATCTGGCGGATGCGCTCGCGGGTGACCGAGAATTGCTGGCCGACCTCTTCAAGCGTGTGGTCGGTGTTCATGCCGATGCCGAAGCGCATTCTGAGCACGCGCTCTTCGCGCGGCGTCAGCGAGGCCAGCACGCGCGTCGTCGTCTCGCGCAAATTGGCCTGGATCGCCGCGTCGATCGGCAGGATCGCCATCTTGTCCTCGATGAAATCGCCGAGATGCGAATCCTCCTCGTCGCCAACCGGCGTTTCGAGCGAGATCGGCTCCTTGGCGATCTTCAGCACCTTGCGCACTTTTTCCAGCGGCATTGCGAGTTTTTCCGCCAGTTCTTCCGGCGTCGGCTCACGGCCGATCTCATGCAGCATCTGGCGCGAGGTGCGCACGATCTTGTTGATCGTTTCGATCATGTGCACCGGAATGCGGATGGTGCGCGCCTGGTCGGCGATCGAACGGGTGATCGCCTGCCGGATCCACCACGTCGCGTAGGTCGAGAACTTGTAGCCGCGGCGGTATTCGAATTTGTCGACCGCCTTCATCAGGCCGATATTGCCTTCCTGGATCAGGTCGAGGAACTGCAGGCCGCGATTGGTGTATTTCTTGGCGATGGAGATGACGAGGCGCAGATTGGCCTCGACCATTTCCTTCTTGGCGATCGCGGCTTCGCGCTCGCCCTTCTGCACCTGGTTGACGATCTTGCGGAATTCCTGGATCGAAATCGCCGTCTCGGTGGCGAGGTTCTGGATCTCGGCGCGCAGGTCGCGGATGGCGTCCTTCTCGTTCTTGGTGAATTCCTTCCAGCCGCGCGAAGTCAAATTGCCGATCGAGCGGGTCCAGTTCGGATCGAGCTCCGAGCCCTGATATTCCTTGAGGAATTCCTCGCGGCGCACGCCATAGCTTTCGGCCAGCCGCAACAGCTTGCCTTCGTTCTGCACCAGGCGCTTGTTGATGTCGTAGAGCTGCTCGACCAGCGCCTCGATGCGCGCCGTGTTCAAGGACAGCGACTTCACCGCCTTGATCAGTTGGTCCTTCAATTCCTTCAGCCGGCGGTCCTGACTGGGCGACAGCGTGCCGGCGGCGGCCAGCCGGTTCTCGACCTGCTGGTCCTGCAGCTTGCGCAGTTTCTTGTAGGTGTCGGCAATGACGTCGAGCGTCTCCATCACCTGCGGGCGCAGTTCCGCTTCCATGGCCGCCAGCGACAGGCTCGCCTCGTCATCGTCTTCCTCGTCGTCGTCCACCAGGCCACGCGTGTCGCCGCCGACATTGGTGATGTCGTCCTCGTCCTCGCGCGAACGGCGCGACTTTTCCTCGGTCTTGGCTTCCTCGATACGCTCGACAACCGGCGCCTGCTTGGCCTCCGGCCCGGCATAGGTCGCCTCGAGGTCGATGATCTCGCGCAGCAGGATCTTAGATTCGTTGAGCTCGTCACGCCAGATGATGATGGCCTGGAAAGTCAGCGGGCTTTCGCAAAGGCCCGCGATCATCGTCTCGCGGCCGGCCTCGATGCGCTTGGCGATCGCGATTTCGCCCTCGCGCGACAGAAGCTCCACCGAGCCCATCTCGCGCAGATACATGCGGACCGGATCGTCGGTTCGGTCGGTCGGCTCTTTCTTGGTCGTGGTGGCGGCGACGGCGGTGCCGGTCTGCTCGGCGAGCTCGTTGGCGTCTTCCTCGGCATCAGCGGCGGTGTCGGCGGCTTCGGGCTCCTCGCCCTGCTCGTCGTCCTCGACCACGTTGATGCCCATGTCGGAAAGCATGGCCATCGTGTCCTCGATCTGCTCGGAGGTCACTTCCTCCGAGGGCAGCACCGAATTCAGCTCGTCCATGGTGACATAACCGCGCTTCTTGGCGGCCTTGATCATCTTCTTGACAGCATCGTCGGAAAGGTCGAGCAGAGGGCCATCGGTCGCGGCCTCGCGTTCGGTCTCGACTTCTTCCTTTTCTTTTGTCGCCATAGTCTTTATTTTCTCCAAGCGGCTGAGTATCAAAGCCGCGTAAGCTGCCGGTCCGGTCAAATTGGATGCGCTCCTTCCAGAACGCGCTTTACCGGGCCAGTAACTGCATCTCTCGTTAAGTCCAGATTAACCCTGATATCTGTGGCAAGCTGACTGCCTGTCCAGTGATCAGTACCTTACATCGCTGCATTCCCGTCGATGCCGGGGCGGGTTAACGTTTCGAATCGACCTGATTCCGCCATTCTGCCGGAAGGTCAAGCGCCTCTCGCATGATTCGCATGAAAAAAGCGAATCAATTACCCGACTTAGAGCACCGCACGCTTGATTCAACGCGCAAGCACGTCCTTACATTTCAGTCTTCTGGAGGCTTCGATCTAAACGCGCCCAGCTCTGCCCGACGATACGCCAAACCCTTCGATCAGCGCTTCCGTTGCCTGCACATCACGAAATTGCGCCTGGATTTCGACCAGGTGCCGGTAATTTTCGTCCGTGGGATCGCTGGCGAGCGCTGCTTCCGCCTGCTTCAGCTCCTTATGTAAGGTGCGCGCGCTGCGCTGCAAGTGGAGAGCTTGGCTGAACGCATCGCGAGCATCGTCGAGTGCTGCCGTTTCCAGCGCCGGCCATTGCCGCGCACGTTTGATCAGCGCCACCGCGCGCTGCCAGATCTCACCGCAGCCGGCCCGCTCGATCGTCGCGATTACAGCCTCGCGGTTGTTGGCCATATCGTGCGCCATGGCGTCGAGGATGGCCGCATGCAGCCGCTTCAGATCGGAATTGGCGAGATCGAGGAACTCGACATGGGCGAAATTCTCGTCGATCAGCACGGGATGGTTGACGAGGGCCGCAATGATCGTCGCCTCGCGCACCGACATGCCCTCGCCGCCGCGTTTGACCAGCGCCGAGCGGCCGAGGCTTTCGGTGATCGCGGTGCGCCCACCGGCACCGCCGCCACGTGCAAACTGTCCGCCGGGTGCTGAGACCCTGCCCGGGAAGCGCTCACCGGGCCGTCCGTCCTGACGTCCCTGGCGTCCGCGCTGGGCACCGAAGAAGCTCTGCACGCGCTCGCGCATTTCCTGTTGGTAGTGATAGCGAAGGCTCTCGTCGCGGATGCGGCTGGTCAGTTCGCGTAGCGTCTTTTCGAGCTCCGCCCGCCGTTCCGGCGTGTCGAAGATGCCGCCGGCGGTCTCGCGCATCCACAAGAGGTCGGCCAGCGGCCGCGCCTCGGAAAGCACGGCGCGGAACGCATCCGGCCCGTCACCCTTGACCAGATCGTCGGGATCCTTGCCCTCCGGCAGCAGGGCGAAGCGCACGGAGCGGCCTGCCTGGACCGCCGGCAGCGCCATGTCGGCGGCGCGCCACGCTGCCTTCAACCCGGCTTGGTCGCCGTCGAAGCACAGCACCGGCTCGCCAGCCATGCGCCATAGAAGTTCGAGCTGGTTTTCAGTCAACGCGGTGCCGAGCGGCGCCACCACGTTTTCGAAGCCGGCCTGCGCCAGCGCGATCACATCCATGTAGCCTTCGACGGCAATGACGGTGCCGCCCTTGGCCAGCGCCCCCTTTCCCAGTGCTTGCCGCGCACGGGCGAAATTGTAGAGCACGTTGCCCTTGTGGAAGAGCTCCGTATCGGGCGAGTTCATATATTTGGCCAGCGCATCCGGCGCCAGTGCCCGCCCTCCGAAGGCGATGATCTTGCCCCTGGAATCCGGGATCGGGAACATGATGCGGTCGCGGAACCAATCATAGGAAACCGGGACGTCGTCGCCATGGCGCACCAGCCCGCACGCCTCGATGTCGGCCTTGGGGACACCCTTGGCGGCAAGATGCTCCTTCAGCGCATTGCGGCTGTCGGGGGCATAGCCGAGGCGGAAAGACTGCTGCGTCGCCGGTGTCAGCCCCCGGTCGCGCAGATAGGCGCGGGCCTTTGCCCCTTCCGGTCCCTGCAGCCGTTCCTGGAAGAACGCCGTCGCCATCTCCATGACGTCAGTCAGGCTGGCGCGTTCCTTTTCGCGCCGCTCCTCCTGGGCATCGCGAACCGGCATCGGCACGCCGGCCATGTCGGCGATCTTCTCGACCGCTTCAGGAAAGCTCATCCCGTCAAGTTCGGTCAGGAACTTGAAATGGTCGCCCGAAACCGAGCAGCCGAAGCAATGGTAGCGGCCCTTCTTGTCCTCGCAGTGGAAGGACGGGCTCTTCTCGCCATGGAAGGGACAGCACGCCCAATAGTCGCCGCGCGGCGCGTTAGTCTTCTTCCTGTCCCACGCGACGCGCTGGCCGATCACCGAAGAAATCGGCACGCGGTCGCGGATCTCGTCGAGGAAAGCAGGTGGAAAGCGCATGGGGGGACAGCCCGTTTGGCCTCCATATAATCACACGGGCGAAGCCCGACGACTCCTAATGGCGATCATACCCGGTTTTCACAGGCCAAAAAGAGAAGGCGGCCCGCGGGCCGCCTTCTCGATCTAAACCGACGCAGCGCGGTCAGCCGTTCCGGGCTCATTGCGCGGCGATAGCACCGAAGATCAGGCCGGAGAGAACGCTGACCAGCAGATAGTCGTTGCCGACCCGGATCCATTCCTGCCCGGGACCCGGACGGCGCAGGCCATAGTGGCGATAGTCGCGGATCGGCTGGTGACGCTTCCAGCTGGAATATCTCTGGCCGTTGCGCCAATGGCTGCGCTTCACGACGATCTTTTTCTTCACTACGACGCGCTTGTTCACGTCGACATGCCTGCCGGGCCTTTGCCAGTCGACCTGGCTGTAGTTCGACTGCGGCGCGTTTGGTGTGTTCAGAGGTGCAGCCTGGCCCTGCCAGGTGGTTGCAGCCAGCATCGAGAAGGCAATGGCGGAAAGAACGACGCGTTTCATGGCGGGTACTCCTTGGTTGTCGATGCCTAGGGAATAGAGCCGGACGGATGAACCGAAACTGAACACCGAGATTACGTTTTCGTAATGATTTCTTATATTTAGAACGACTAATTCAGCGCTACCTTTAAAGCTGGCATCCGCGAATGGACGCATGACCCGCCGCAACTCCGCAGTCTATGCAACCATTTTGTCAGCCATCCATTTCCGACACGCTCCGTCGCGTGCCAACAGGCGTCGGAACCGGGCAAAATTTATTATTCGGCTAAAATAAATCGGAGTAATATCAACCTCTGCAATGTCCACGATTCGCGCCCACTTTTGCACCCTTGACGTCACGGCGCCCGCGTCGCTGGCATCTGTTGGGTTGCGGGGTCGGGCATGAGTGGCTCTGTCGTTTTGCTGCACCTTGCCGGTGCGGTCGCATTGATGCTGTTTGCCACCCGTTTGGTGAAGACCGGCGTCGAGCGCGCCTATGGCGATGTGCTGCGCCACAAACTGCGCGCCACAATGCGCAATCCGTTCATGGCGGTTCTGGCCGGCTGCGGCCTGGCTGTCGCGCTGCAAAGCTCGACCGCCGTCACCTTGCTGGTCGGCTCATTCGCCGGCTCCGGTATTGTCAGCGGCATGTCGGGCCAGCTTGCGGTGCGCGGCGCCGAGATCGGCTCAGCACTGGTGGTCAAGCTGCTCACCTTCGATCTGTCGCTGCTGGTGCCGATCTGCCTGGTCGCCGGCACCGTCATGTTCATGGCCACCGAGCGGCGCGACTGGCGCCAGTTCGGCCGCATCCTGGTCGGCATCGGCCTGCTGCTTCTGTCGCTGGAGATGATCGGCCAGGCGTCGGAGCCACTGCGCCAGAGCACGCTGATGCCGCTCATCGTCGATTACTTCTCCGGCGATCCGGTCACCGCCTATCTTCTGGCGGCGTTGGTCACCTGGCTGTTCCATTCCTCGATCGCCGCGGTGCTGCTGATGGTGACGCTGGCCGGCCGCGGCTTCATCCCGCCCGAACTCGGCATCGTGCTGGTGCTCGGTGTCAATCTCGGCTCTTCGATCATCGCGCCGCTTCTAACCCGCAACGCAGAACCCGGCGTTCGTATCGTGCCGATCGGCAATCTCCTGATGCGCGGCATGGGTTCGCTGATCATGCTGATCCTGTTCCTGACGTTCAAGCCGCCGGTCGCCTTCTTGGGCAGCACGGTGCCCGAGCAGATCGTCAATGCCCACATTGTCTTCAACATCCTGATCCTGATCGCCGGCCTACCGCTGGCGAGCCTGGTCTATCGCGCCTCGGAAAGGATCGTGGCGTTGGGCACCAAGCCCCAGGAAGCTAACGCGCTCGACGTCGTCGAGCTTTCGGCGCTCAACGAAAGTGCGCTCGACGTGCCGAGCCAGGCATTGGCCAACGCCACCCGCGAGGTGGTGCGGGTCTGCGAAACGGTCGAGATCATGCTGAAACGGATCATCGAGCTCTATGAGAGCGCCGATGCCGACAAGATCGGCGCGTTGGCCGCACTCGACGACCGTGTCGACAGGAAGCACGCTGCGATCAAGCTCTATCTGGCCAAGGTCACCAAGAACCCGTTGAGCGAGGACGAGGCGCTGCGTTGCCAGGAGCTGATCGGCGCCTGCGTCAAGCTGGAGCAGGTCGGCGACATCATCGTGCGCAACATGCTGGTCCACGTGAAGAAGAAATTCGAGCGCGGGCTGGAGTTCACGCCGGAAGGCTGGCGTGAGCTTTGCGCCTTCCATGGCTTGGTGCTTGCCAATGCCAGGCTTGCCTTCAACGTGCTGGTATCCCGCGATCCGGAGACCGCTCGCCAGTTGGTGCTGGAAAAGGACCGGCTGCGCGACCGCGAGAAGGAAACCAGCCAGAGCCATTTCGTGCGGCTGCGCGACGGCACCCCCAAGAGCGTCGAGACCAGCTCCATTCATCTAGACACCATTCGCGACCTCAAGCAGATCAACTCGCTGCTCGCCTCGATGGCCTATCCCGTGCTTGAGGAGCGCGGCCTGCTCACCGGTTCGCGGCTGAAGGCTGGATAGATTGCGTCCACAGGCCGGGTAGCTTCAGAACATCGCCTATGAAAATTGCTGTGGGCCAATGCGCAAAAATTATCTTTGCGCCACCTCCTGTCTGTCGGCTAAAGATCGCCGCATCTACCGCAAGGAAAGTCGATGGACACCCATTCCCGCAGCTTCGCCAAAGCGCTTTCCTGGCGCGTCACCGGCACCATCGACACGATGATCATTTCGCTCGTCGTGACCGGAAGCATCAAGCTCGCCGCGGCCATCGGCCTGACCGAGGTCGTCACCAAGTCGCTGCTCTACTATCTTCACGAGCGAGCGTGGCTGAAAATTCCTTATGGAAGGAAGGCAGCCGCCTAGCTCTTGCCTCCGCGGCGGGCGCCCGACCGGCGATCAAGAAAAGCTAAAGCGGCGTCGACAATTTCTGGATTGCCCGCTGCCCTGATCCGTGGTTTGAGGCCACCTTATCCGAGGATCGCCTTTCCGCCATGCTCCCCCTCATTGCCCTGTTCATTGCCGCCTTCGCCTTCGGCACCACCGAATTCGTCATCGCCGGCGTGCTGCCGCAGGTGGCGGAGGGCCTTGGCGTCGCGATCCCGACCGCCGGCTATCTCGTTTCCGGCTATGCCGGCGGCATTGCAGTCGGCGGCCCGCTGCTGGCGCTCGCCACCAAAAGGTTCTCCCGCAAGGCCCTGCTGCTTGGACTGACTGCAGCCTTCACCATCGGCCAGGCCGCCTGCGCGCTGGCGCCCGACTTCGCCTCGATGCTGCTGTTGCGGATAGCGGTGGCCGTGGCGCATGGCGCCTATTTCGGCGTTGCCATGGTGGTGGCCGTCGGCCTCGTGCGCGAAGACCAGCGCGGCATGACGGTGGCGCTGATCCTGTCCGGCCTCACCGTATCGAACGTAATCGGCGTTCCGGCCGGCACGGCAATCGGCAACATCTGGGGATGGCGTGCGACATTCTGGGTGATGTGCGCGCTCGGTGTGGTGGCCTTCACGACAATCGGCGCCCTGCTGCCGCGCAAGACGGGATCGTCGAGCCCGTCGGCGAGCCTTGGAAGCGAGGTCCGCGTGCTCGCACGCCAGCAGGTCTGGACCTCGCTCATTATTATGCTGATGCTGATGATCGGCCAGTTCGGCCTGTTCACCTACATCACGCCGACGCTGCTTGAGGTCACAGGCCTCGACGAGAAATGGATACCTTGGGTGCTCTTGCTCAATGGGGTCGGCGCAACGATCGGCGTCTTCGTCGGCGGGCGGCTCGCCGACTGGAAGCTGATGCCGTCGCTCATCGCCATGCTTTTCCTACAGGCGGCAATGCTCGCCTTGATCTACGCTGTCAGCCCTTACCCGCTGCCGATGGTGATAGCGATCTTCGTCTGGGGCGGCCTCAACTTTGCCATCGGCACGCCGATCCAGACCCGCATCCTGACCTGGACCGCAGACGCCTCCAACCTTGCCTCGTCGCTCATCCCGTCGGGCTTCAATGTCGGCATCGCGCTCGCCGCATCGCTCGGCGCGGCGATGCTCAATGCCGGCTATGGCTATCGCAGCCTGCCGGTGGTTGGCGCGATCGCCATGCTGGTCGCGGTCGCGGTTGCGCTTGCCTCGCATGTCTGGGAATGGCGAAGCCGGGCTGCGCCGCCGCTGCCGGCTGCCGCCGAATAGGGCTACAGATCGATCCGGTAGCGCAGGCTTTCCGCGCCGCCATAGGCGGCGTCCTCGAAGAAACGCCCGACGAGCCGGCCGCCATTGGCCAGAACGACCTTCTGCGAGGGCACATTGTGAGGCTTGCAGGTGATTTCGACGAAGGGCAGGCCAACCGCCCTCGCCTCCACCAGCATCAGCCGCAGCGCCTCGGTCGCATAGCCGCGTCCCCGTTTCCACGGCACCACCGCATAGCCGATGTGGCCGAGCACATGCGACGGCAGCGCCGCGGTGCCGTGCTGCCAGCGCAGGCCGATTGAGCCTGCGACTTCCCCGTCCCAGATCCAGCGCCGGAATCCGGGCAGCCGCGGCACCGTCGAACCGTCGGGCAAGGTGATCGGCGGTCCCTTGCCATCGGAATCGTCGAGATCGCCAAGGAAAGTCGCTGGATCCTTTTCGATAGCCGCAAGCTGCTCGCGCGTCGCGTCGAGCAGCCGCACATTGTCCGGCGACCAGCCGCGCTCGAGGGCCGCCTTGTAGGACGGCAGGTGTTCAAGCGCCGGTTTGACGAGTTCGATCACGGGCGCGAGCTTTTTGGCTGCCGGATTGCGGGCGCGACGGCAAGGGCCTTCGGCAGCTTACTGAAGCAGGCTCTTGACGATGCCGCTCGCCTTGGAAAAATCCATCTGACCGGCGTATTTCTCCTTGAGCGCCGCCATCACCTTGCCCATATCCTTGACGCCGCTAGCGCCGGTCTCGGCGATGGCGGAACGGACGGCGCTTTCCGTCTCGGCCTGACCCAGTTGCGTCGGCAGGAAGTCGCGGATGATGGCCATCTCGTCGCGCTCCTGCGCTGCAAGCTCCGGCCGCTTGCCGTCATCGAACGCCTTGGCCGATTCTTCGCGCTGCTTCACCATCTTGGCCAGGATCTGCAGGATTTCGTCGTCGCTGGCCGGCTCCTTGCCGGCGCCGCGATTGGCGATGTCGCGATCATGAATGGCCGCCTGGATCAGCCGCAATGTCGGCAGCCGGCGCTTGTCCTGCGCCTTCATCGCACTCTTCAGGGATTCGGCGATTTTGCCTCGCATGGTGCTTTCTCCTTCGAATGCCGCGGACAATAGTCGTGCCGATAGCTCAAGGCAAATTCGATAGCGTCCGGCAAACCGCTGATATTATTCGACGAAATAAATCCAGGCACGCACGGCGCGGCATCATTGACCGCCTTGGCGCCTTCCCCTATGTACTGGGCCTTGCATGAATTGAATTCTAGTGCACGTCGCCCAAAAATGCGTAGCGGTTTTGGCAACGACAGGCACAAATGAAAACTTAGCGCGCCGAGGCTGTGAGATCGCCGCTTCGCGCCTTTTGTTGCGCCGACTGAGGGCGCAACCTTTAGGAGTGCCGCCATGGCAACGATGACAGCCGCGTCGACCCCCCCTTGGGCCAGCGAGAGACCGACAGCCCTGCTGGTGCTGGCGGACGGCACTGTCATAGAGGGCCGCGGTCTGGGCGCCACCGGCTCCGCCGTCGCCGAGGTCTGCTTCAACACCGCGCTGACCGGCTACCAGGAGATACTCACCGACCCATCCTATGCCGGCCAGATCGTCACTTTCACCTTTCCGCATATCGGCAATATCGGCACCAATGACGAAGACATCGAGGACCTCAACCCGCTGGCCCGCGCCGGCGCCGTCGGCGCCGTGTTCAAGGCCGATGTCACCAACCCGTCGAATTACCGCGCCGGAACCGGTCTCGACCAGTGGCTGAAGAA
Organism: Mesorhizobium sp. M0019; assembly: GCF_040323975.1. Taxonomy (NCBI): domain Bacteria; kingdom Pseudomonadati; phylum Pseudomonadota; class Alphaproteobacteria; order Hyphomicrobiales; family Phyllobacteriaceae; genus Mesorhizobium; species Mesorhizobium sp. M0019. Next base: position 91,681 of record NZ_JAMYVK010000022.1, read on the forward strand.
GCGCGGCATCGTCGCACTTTCAGGCATCGACACGCGGGCGCTGACCGCGCTGATCCGCGAAAAGGGCATGCCCAATGCCGTCATCGCGCACGCGCCCGACGGTATCTTCGACGTCGATGACCTCAAGCGCCGCGCCGCCGCATGGTCAGGGCTTATCGGGCTTGATCTCGCCAAGGAGGTGACCTCCGGCCAGTCCTCGGTCTGGCGCGAGACGCCCTGGGTCTGGAACGAGGGCTTTGGCGAACAGGCTGATCCGTCGATGCACGTCGTTGCCGTCGACTACGGCGTCAAGCGCAACATATTGCGCCTGCTGGCCGGCCTCGGCGCCAAGGTCACTGTGGTGCCGGCAAAAACCGGCGCCGAGGAGATCCTGGCGATGCGGCCCGACGGCATTTTTCTATCCAACGGCCCTGGCGATCCGGAAGCCACCGGCGACTACGCCGTTCCGGTCATCCAGGATCTGTTGAAGACCGAAATCCCGCTTTTCGGCATCTGCCTCGGCCACCAGATGCTCGCGCTGGCGCTGGGCGGCAAGACCGCAAAAATGCATCAGGGCCACCACGGCGCCAATCATCCTGTCAAGGACCACACCACCGGCAAGGTCGAGATCGTCTCGATGAACCATGGCTTTGCCGTCGACGCCGACTCATTGCCGAGCGGCGTCGAGGAAACCCATGTCTCGCTGTTCGACGGTTCGAATTGCGGCATTGCGCTCACCGGCAGACCGGTCTTCTCGGTCCAGCATCATCCCGAAGCCTCGCCGGGCCCGCAGGATTCGCACTATCTGTTTCGCCGCTTCGTCAACTTGATCCGCGAAAAGCGCGGCGAGCCGGCACTGGCCGAGCGTGTTTAGCGCATTGCGTAAAAACGGATTTGACTGACGGCGCCGGCCGGGCTCCCGGCGCCGATCAAGCCCCGTCTGTCACCGCTTCCTGCGCGTGCATGCGTTTGACTTCCTTCGGCGTCGGCTTGGCCACCCTGGTGACGAAGACGACGAGCGCCAGCGTGAGGAAAATCGCGCCGAGCAGATAGGGGGCACCGCCGAAAACCACGGGCGCGTTCGGCCCCGTGAACCAGGAAAAGATCGCCGTATAAAGCAGCGGTGTGATGATCGAGGTGATCGAGAAGATCGAGGTCATCGCGCCCTGGAGTTCGCCTTGGGCGGAAGGTGGCACCTTGGCGGCCGCCAGGCTTCTGAGCGGCGGGTCGGCCAACGCCTCGAGACATCCGACGACGATCACTGCATAGATCATCCAGCCTTGTGACGCGAAGGCGTAGCCGAAGGCGCTGAGTGCGGTAAATGCCAGACCGATTACCGCCGTCTTCCACTCGCCAAGCTTAGGGATCACGCGCGGCAAGACTGTCGCCATGACGATCGCCCCGCACAGGCCGAAAGCGCCGAGCGAGAAGCCGATCTGTTGTTCGCTCCAGCCATAGCGATAACTGGAGACGAACGACCAGACCGCAGGATACATCATGTGCCCCAGCGTCATCAGAAAGAAGACAAGTCCGATCCAGCCGATACCTTCGTAGTTGCGCATCTGGACGAGCGTGCCGACCGGGTTCGCGCGTTTCCACTCGAAGCGGCGGCGGTGCTTGTTATCAAGTGTTTCCGGCAACAGAAACAGCGCGATCAGAAAGTTTGCGAAAGCAAGCCCGGCAGCGAAATAGAACGGCACACGCGGCCCGAACGTGCCGAGCAACCCGCCCAGAACCGGCCCTATGACGAAGCCGACGCCGAAAGCAATGCCGAGCAGCCCGAAATTCTTCGCACGATTTTCGTCGGTCGAGATATCGGCAATGAACGCCGATGTCGTGGAATAACTGGCGCCGGAAATGCCGGCCAGCACGCGGCCGATGAACAGCATCGGATAGGACCAGGCGATAGCGCAGATCAGATTGTCGATAGCGAACGTCAGCACCGAGGCGAGCAGAATTGGCCGCCGCCCGAACCGGTCGCTCAACCCGCCCATCACTGGTGCGAAAACGAACTGCATCGCCGCATAGACGAAGAACAGCCAGCCGCCCTCGATAGCCGCCTCGCTGATGCCGACGCCGGTCAATTCCCTGAGATAGGCCGGCAGCACCGGCATAATGATGCCGAAGCCGATGATGTCGAGCAGCAGGGTGGTGAAAACAAGCGCAAGGCCCCGCCTGGCGGTTTTGGGGTCTATCATGATGGTATCTCCTCGGGCCGCCCGAGCGAACGGGAACACACCTTATAGGCGAGCACATCGCTGGGAACAATGAGGGAACGGGCAGAGTGCTTTCATCCTGACATCCCCTGACTGCGGTCCAGTCTCTCGGATTACGAGAAAACCGTCGGCTCAGATCGGGTTGTTGAACGTGTCGCAGTCCGAAAGCTTGCCGTTCTGGAACCCGCGCGCCAGCCAGGTCTGCCGCTGCTGCGACGTTCCGTGGTTGAAGCTTTCCGGCACGACGTAGCCCTGCATCTTCTTCTGCAGCGTGTCGTCGCCGATCTGCTTGGCGGCGTTCAGTGCCTCCGCCATGTCGCCCTGCTCCAAAATGCCCTTCTGGCCGGTGAAATGTGCCCAAATGCCGGCAAAGCAGTCGGCCTGGAGCTCGACCTGCACCGACAAGTGGTTGGCGTCCGCTTCGCCCATGCTCTGCCGCATCTGGTTGAATTTGGGCAGGATGCCGACGAGGTTCTGCACGTGATGGCCGACCTCATGCGCGATCACATAGGCCTGTGCGAAATCGCCCGAGGCACCGAACTGCTGATCGAGCTGCTGGAAGAAGGTGGTGTCGAGATAGACCTTGCGATCGTTGGGACAGTAGAATGGTCCGGCCGCTGACGAGGCAGAACCGCAGGCGGAGCGAATCTGGCCGCTGAACAGGACCAGTTTTGGATCTTGATAGGTCAGGCCCTCGGACTGGAAAATACCGGTCCAGGTATCCTCGGTCTCGGCCAGCACGGTCGACACGAACTGCTTCATCTCGTCGGATGCCGGCGCACCGGTGCCGCCGCCTTGCTCGCCGCTATTGTCGGTGATCTGGCCGCCGCCGGGCTGCAAGCCGCTGTTATCGAGGATCTGACTCGGGTCGAAGCCGAAATACCACCCTGCCAGAAAAATCAACCCTACGATGATAATGCCCGACATGCCGCCGCCGCCGGCGCGACCGCCGATCGGGATGCGAAACTGCCCCGGCCCGCCGCCAAGCCCGCCGCTCTGGCCGCGCTCGTCCTCGACATTGTCACTCTGACGACGGCCCTTCCAGAGCATGGCAACCCCCGTGATGCAATTTTCCGGCCGATCGGGCCGTGTCCCGGTTCGATCGGACACGACAACAATTATCTCAACGGTTACGCCAAGTCACAGTATTTTTCGTGCGAACAAGCAATGCTTGCTGACGCTTGCCTGCTCTGGCCGAGACATCGCAAGGTCTGTGCCGTTCACCCTGCTCATGGGAAGCGAGAGTCGCGCGAAGAGATACGCTGGCCGTGCTTTTCAGCGGGCGGCGATTATTGCCTTGCGAAAGGCTTCGAGCGTCTCGGCGCTGACATGATGCTCGATGCCCTCGGCGTCGATGCGCGCCGTCTCGGCGCTGACCCCGAGCGAGCGCAGGAAGGCCTCGACGGTCTGGTGGCGAATGCGGCTCTCTTCCGCAACCTTGCGGCCTGCATCGGTCAGGAACACGCCGCGATAAGGCTTCCGGGAGACCAGCCCGTCGGCGCACAGCCGCGTCAGCATTTTCGCCACCGTCGGCTGAGCGACGCCGAGCCGTGCCGCGATATCGACCTGGCGCGCCTCGTTGCCATCCTCGATCAGGTCGGCGATGAGCTCGACATAATCCTCGACCAGCGCGCTGCGGCGCGCTTCACGCGTCTGCCTGAAGCCTTCCGAGTGGATTTCTGCGTCAGGCAGCGGCTTTTCGCGAGGAACCGGTCTTTTCTTCAGCGCCAATACGCGCTCCTCCCGGCAGTTTGAATCGACATTGCGGTCATAACACGGAACCCTATTGGTTCTGGCCGTTTATTTCCATTCGGTGGCCGGCGCAACCGGCGTTCACTGCCGTTCCGGCCGCACGGCCAAGCGGCCACAAGAAAAAGCTCAGACAATGAAATATAGCATATTGCATAATGTTCAGCCGTGGCATAGATAAGGAGACAACATCGATCGTTCCAGCGGAAAGCCATTTCATGTCGGAAGCCGAAGCCACCTCAGCCCCCCGGTCCATGTGGCGATTTGCCCGCCCGGAGGACGACGAGCAGCCCAGCCTTCGCGAAGTCAACGCAACGATCGCGGTGCCGCACTCGGGGATCTGGCTTCGCCGGCTGTTCGCCTTCATGGGGCCGGGCTACATGGTTTCGGTCGGCTATATGGATCCGGGCAATTGGGCGACCGACCTCGCCGGCGGGGCCCAATTCGGCTACACGCTGCTTTTCATCATCATGTTGTCGAACCTGATGGCGATCCTGCTGCAGGCACTCGCCGCCCGGCTCGGCATCGCCACCGGCCGCGACCTTGCGCAGGCGTGCCGCGCCTATTATCCGCGACCGGTCAATTTCATGCTTTGGGTCGCTTGCGAATTGGCCATCATTGCCTGCGACCTGGCCGAGGTCATTGGCACGGCGATCGCCTTGCAACTGCTGTTCGGGATTCCGCTGATCGGCGGCGCCATTATCACCGCGCTCGATGCCTTCCTGCTGCTGCTGCTGATGAACAAGGGCTTCCGTTTCCTCGAGGCCTTCATCATAGCGCTTTTGATTATCATCTTCGGCTGCTTCGCCATTCAGATCTTTGCCGCCGCCCCGCCGGTCGGCTCCATCCTGCACGCGATGTTCGTGCCGTCGTCCGAGATCGTCACCAATCCGGCCATGCTCTACATCGCCATCGGCATCATCGGCGCCACGGTGATGCCGCACAATCTCTATCTGCATTCCTCGATCGTGCAGACCCGCGCCTATGAGCGCACCGATCGCGGTAAGCGCGACGCCATCAAATGGGCGACGACCGACTCGACCATCGCGCTGATACTGGCGTTGTTCGTCAATGCTTCCATCCTGATCGTGTCGGCGGTGGCGTTCCACGGCACCGGTCATCATGACGTTGCCGAGATCGGCCAGGCCTTCGAGCTTCTGTCGCCGCTGCTTGGCCTCGGCATCGCTTCCATCCTGTTTGCCGTAGCGCTGCTCGCCTCCGGCCTGAACTCGACGGTGACGGCGACGCTCGCCGGCCAGATCGTGATGGAAGGGTTCTTGCGGCTGCGCATCCCGCAATGGGCGCGCCGCCTGCTGACGCGCGGCATCGCCATCATCCCGGTGGTGGTGGTCACCGCGCTCTATGGCGAGAAGGGAACCGGCCAGTTGCTGGTCTTCAGCCAGGTAATCCTGTCGATGCAGCTCCCCTTCGCTGTCGTACCGCTGGTGCAGTTCGTCTCGGACAAGCGCAAGATGGGCAATTTCGCCATTTCCCGCGCCGTTGCCGTGCTGGCCTGGGTGGTCGCCGGGCTCATCCTGGTGCTCAACTTCAAGCTGCTCTACGATACGGTCGTTGGCTTGGGCTGAGCGTTCTCGGCTCCAAGCTGAGACGATAAGGTCGGCAGTCATCTGCCCTTCCAACCCTGGAAATTTGCCGGCCGCTGTCGGATAAATGTCCGTTCGCCCGTCCTTGGCTCGAACTCCGGCCATGACGGCACGGATCAGGGAAAGGGAGCTCCAATGAGGAAGATCATCGCCGCAACATTCGTCAGCCTCGACGGCGTCATGCAGGCGCCCGGCGGCCCGCAAGAGGACCCTGTCGGCGGCTTCAAATTCGGCGGCTGGACGTTTCACTACTGGGACGATGTGATGGGCGCCGCGATGGGCGAGACGTTTTCAAAACCGTTCGCGCTGCTTCTCGGCCGCAAGACTTACGACATCTTCGCCGCCCACTGGCCTTATCAGAAGAATGATCCGATCGCCGACAGCTTCAACGCCGTCACCAAATATGTGGCGACGCACAGGCCGGATTCGCTGTCCTGGCAAAACAGCCAGCCGCTCGGCAGCGATGTCGTGGCGACGTTGCGCCGGATGAAGCAGGAGGACGGCCCCGACCTGCTCATTCAGGGATCGAGCGAGCTGATCCAGACCTTGCTCGCCAATGACCTGATCGACGAGATCAGCTTGCTGATCTTCCCGCTGGTGCTGGGCAAGGGCAAAAAACTGTTCGGCAGCGGCACGATACCTGCCGCCTTCAAGCTGACCCGTTCGCAGGCATCGACCACCGACGTCCTCATGGCGAGCTATGAACGCTCCGGCGAGATCAAGACCGGGTCATTTGCCACGGAGCAGCCGTCCGAAGCCGAGATCGAGCGGCGCAAGAACTGGAAGTAGATGCCGCGGGGCGATCAAGGACGGCTGAACACTGGCCGTCCTTTTTGCTGTTTTTAAGCCGCCTCTCGTCGCCCTGCCAACCCATCGCGGAGGTGGCCCGCGAATGCCAGTGCAGCCGGCGCGACGTCGTGCTTCGGCAAATGCAGATTGATCGAAAAATTCGGCAATGACGGCAGCTCCGGATCGTTGGCCAAAATGTCGAGGTCGACAGGCACGGTCGACGCCAACCAGGTGGTGACGGCCAAGTCCGAACGCACCGTCGCCGTCGTCGCGTCGATGCTGCCGTTTTCGAATACGGTGCGCCATTCCAGCCCATGCTCGTTAAGCGCCTCCAGCACCACCGGGCGGAACGCACAGGTCTCGGCGACCATCGAAACCGGCAAGGGCCGCTTGCCGCGGGCGGCGCCGCCTTTGGCGCCGACCCAGACCAGCCGGTCGACAACAAGGCATTCACCGGCCGACCGACCGATCGGCTCCTCGATCACCGCGAGCTCTATAGTGCCGGTCGCCAAGGCTGCGGCCAACTCTGGCGACGAAGCACAGACAAGCGAGATCTCGACCTGCGGATAGGCCTCGGCATAGGCCTTCAGCACCGGCGCAAGCAAGCTGCCGACAAGGTCGTACGGCACCCCGAGCCGCACCTGACCGGCAACCGCATCGCCCGCCATCTCCGCCAGGATCTCGTCATTGAGGGAAAGCAGGCGCTTGCCCTTGCCGAACAATCGCTCGCCGGAGCGGGTCAATCGCAATCCGCGCCGATCGCGATCGAACAGGCTGCAGCCGAGAACCTCTTCCAAACGCTTGATCTGCTGGCTGACGGCACCTTGCGTCAAATGCAGCGCGTTGGCCGCCGCCGTCATGCTGGCCTTGTCGGCAACGGTGACGAAGGTTCGAACCAGGGCAGTATCGAGGTTGCGGAGCATCCGGCTATTATATTTGCTAATACAGATCATAGCAAACATTGCATTTACTGATGAGCCAAACAGCCTACCGTGCAGGCTTCAAAGGAAGCAGCATGTTTGAAACCGTCCTTCCCCTCGTCCTGTTCGCGCTGGTCTCAACCTCAACGCCCGGCATGGCCACGACCTTATCGACGGCGTCCGGCGCGCAGTTCGGCTTTCGCCGCTCTATCCCGCTGATGGCCGGGAGTGCGGCCGGCTTGGCCACGGTGGCTGCGGCAGGTGCTGCCGGGCTCGCCAGTCTGCTGGCTGCCGCTCCTTCGCTGCAACTGGCAATGAAAATGGCCGGTACCCTCTATCTGACGTGGCTTGCCCTCAAGATCGGCCGCAGCGGTCCGCCCAACCTGGACGTGGCCATGGCAAAGCCGAACAGCTTTTTGGGCGGCGCCGGCCTGCAATGGATGAACCCAAAGGGCTGGGCCATGGGGCTGGGAGCGGCGGCATCCTTTGCCGCGCTCGCCAACGGGCCGCTGCAGCTCGCCGTGCTGCTCGGCACGGTCTTCGGCCTTGCAGCGGCCCTATCGCTGGCGGCGTGGTGCGTGGCGGGCACGCTGCTCGCCCGGTTGCTGCGAACCGAGCGGCAGTGGCGCATGCTCAACGCCGTGCTTGGCCTGCTGCTGGCCGCCTCGATCATCCCGATGTGGCGGACAGCGTAAGATCAGTCTTTAGCCATGTCAGGCAGCGTAACGCGCCGCCGGCTTGCCCGCCAGAAGACTGCCGAAGAAGCCTTGCGGACGCGAAGAAAGGCACCCCCCCGGCAATATCGGCAAGACCCGGTGCCGTGAATGCTTCACCTTTTTCCAGGCCAACCAGCGCTGCATCGACCAGATCGTCGGCGGTCATGACGATTTCTTGCGGAACGTCGGCGAGGTCGCTTCCGGCAACTTCCCAGAATTCGGCACTGGACGAAATCGCCGCGCTGGATTTTGACGCACCGCCGCCGCGACTTGAACTATCGGCGGCCGGCAGCCAAGCTTTGCTAACAAGCCTTACTCGGCCGGCATCGCCACCGGACGCGCCGCCAGGTGGCCCGCCAGCACGACGCCCAGACCGACGATCGGGAATGCCGCCGCGACCACGCCGAGGTCGGCCGGTGCGCCATAGCGCAGCACCGCGGCGCCGACCACGGCACCCAGTGCCACGCCGAGATAGAGCGCCGAAGCGTTCAGCGACAGCACGATTGGCGCGGCATCGGGCGCCAGCTTGATGATGCGGCTGGCCTGCGCCGGCGGGAATGCCCAGCCGACGATGCCCCACGGCACCATCATGGCCATCAATGCCGGCCCGGCGATCTCGCGCGGCAGGAACATCGGGATCAGCGAAAACGTGACCAGCATCGCGGCACTCAGCGCCAGTGACCAGCAGACGGTGCGCGTCGCGCCGAAACGGTCGGCGGCCTGACCGCCGCCGATATTGCCGATGACCGCGCCAACGCCGAAAGCGAGCAGCATTCCGGGAAGCGCGATCGGGTTCAGTCCGCCGCCTTCGATCGCGAGCGGCGCGACAAAGGCAAAGACGGTGAAGGCGCCGATCAGGGCCAGGATGGTCGTCACCAGGATAGGCATGACGCCGGGGCGAAGTGCCGCTGCCAACCGCATCCGGAGCGGCAGCCTGGTGCCGACGATGCCGCGCGGCAGCCGGTACCACAGGATCGCGCCGGCGAGCGCACCAAGGCCGGCGATGGCAAAGAAGGTGCCGCGCCAGCCGGCAACCGTCGCAACGAGCGCGCCGAGCGGTGCTCCGACCGCGACCGCAACCGTAGTGCCGCCGACGACCACGGCAATGGCGCGGGCGCGGTGATGATCGTCGACAAGCGCAACGGCCGTTCCCTGTGCGGTCGCCGCGAACAAGCCTGACGACAGCGCCATGACGATGCGCGCGATCAACAGCAATTCGAAGGAGGAGCTTAGCGCCGCGGCGACGTTGCCCAACACGAAGAACACCAGCGTCCACAGGATGACGCGGCGCCGGTCCCATTCGCCGGTCAGCGTTGCCAGGATCGGCGTGCCGATCGCATAGGCGAGCGCAAACGCGGTGATCAGCGTGCCGGCGAGCGGAACGGAGATGGCGGCATCCTTTGCAATGTCGGGCAAAAGGCTGGAGATGACGAAACCTTCGGTCGAAATCGTGAACGATCCGAGCGCAAGCCAGATGAGGCGCTTATCCATGGCAATTTCCTTAGTTCAAAGGTTATTGAACAATTGGACATAACAGGGCATGATGTCAATAAAGCCGCTGCAAAATAGCCGAACCATCCTGACAGCCCGGTGTCAGGACGGGGCGACGGGACGAAACTATGTGTCCATTAGCCACGAGAGAAGATGCGTTGAAATCGGCTCCGAATGTGCTTAATTCCTGGGCATGACCTTGCCCCATCCCACCGCCGACCAGATCAGCCTGCCGAACGTGCTTGCCGTGCTCGGCGACCCGACGCGACTGGCCATCGTGCGCTATCTCGCCAGCAAAGAGGGCGTGCCGCTGAATTGCAGCCGGTTCCTCGATCTCTGCTCGAAGACCAATCTGAGCTACCATTTGGCCAAGCTGCGTGAGGCCGGCGTCACCCGCACCGAGGCGGTTGGAACCAGCCGGCTGATCACGCTGCGCCGTGACGATCTCGACCGCCGCTTCCCGGGCCTGCTCGACAGTGTTATTGCCGCGGCCGGCGACGCATCGTTGCCGGCGGTCGGCGGCCACGAGATCGAAGTCCGCGCCTGAACGACCCGAAGCTGGGTTCCGCTCTCGCTCGCCTCGCGAGGCGAGCAAAGTAGCTTCACCCGCCCTCCAGCCATTCCAATTAACGGAGCCTGCCATGCGCATTGCCGTCCTCGCCGACATCCACGGCAATGTCCTGGCGCTCGACGCCGTGCTCGATGATCTGCGGCAGCGCGGCGGCGCCGACCTCATCGTCAATCTCGGCGATTGCGTTTCCGGCCCGCTCTGGCCGCGCGAGACCATGGAGAGGCTCGAGACGCTCGACCTGCCGACGGTGCGCGGCAACCACGACCGCCGCGTTGCCCGCGACACCGCCGACGAGACCATGTGGCCGTCCGACCGCTACGCGCAGGAACGGCTGACCGCAGGCCAGCGCGAGGCGCTGTTCGCGCTGCCCCTCACGCTGGAAGTCGCGCCCGGCATACTCGCCTTCCATGCCCGGCCCGACCACGATGAAAAATACCTGACTGACGCGATCGTCGACGGCCGGCTGGTGCGCGCGCCGCTGGTCGCAATCGAGCGGCGCCTCGGCGCGATCGATCCCGCCTGCCGCATCATGCTTTGCGGCCACAGCCATCGCAGCGAGCTGGTCCGCATTCCCGGCGGTCCGGTCATCTTCAACCCGGGCAGCATCGGCTGCCCGGCCTATCACGATGATACGCCGCCGGCGCATGTCTCCGAGCAGGGCTCGCCGCACGCCCGCTACGGCATCGTCGACTTGCACCCCGACAGTTTCGAAGCCATCGCCGTCGATTATGACCACGAGGCGGCGGCGCGCCAGGCCGAGCAGGCGGGACGGCCCGAATGGGCTCACGCGCTGCGCACCGGCTTCATGCCGGGCTGAGCTTGCTCATGCCTAGAGCGGCGGACTTTCATGTGAGTCCATACCCTGCGGCTGCGAAGTAATTTCTGCATTCTATTGGAGAGAAGAGATTGCAGAT
>NZ_JAMYVK010000023.1:0-101857 GCF_040323975.1 Mesorhizobium sp. M0019
CTGACGAGGTTCGCGGAAAAGCGCCCAACAGCGGCCACATCGCCGCTTCAGGCCGCCAAAACCTCATCGCCGTGCATCAAGGCGGTTAGCAAACGAATTCAGTGGCAGCACTGTATTGGCGGTATCCCTCTCCCGCTACCAAATTCCAAGAAAAATCAGATACATAGAGATGTACGGTGCCAGTCGTCTCATGTAGCGGGTCGCGCGATTTTTGCAATTTTGACACCCGGTTTTGCAGCAGGGCGCTTCTCTCAAGACAGGGCGATCCGATAGCTGCGAGGGCCATGACGTTTCGGTGCTCTAGATTGCACTCCCGTACAAGCCTCGAGACAACATCCCATCGCAGCGGTGGCTCTCCTACGCTTTCTTCAGAAATTCCGTCCGCAGAACCAGATTGCCTTTGTGCATTCAGCCCGTTGAGGAGATCGGCGAGTTCCTCGGGATCGTGCTGGTTCATTCCAACGATGGTTCGGCTGCCCATCTCGGCGGGCCGCCCGGTACGAGCATCATTGACGGTCCAGGTGCCGGTCGGATCCTGAAAAGGCCTGTAGCCCGCGGCGGCTCCAATCGAGTGGCCGGCCGAGATAAGGCCCATCGCCGGCGCCATCACGCGCAATCCGAGACGGCTGGCGACAAGACTGGCAGTGACGGGAACGGCCGCATGGCTTTGGTTCGAGGCGCAGGGCCTATCGCCCGGTTTTCTACAGCCTCAAGACAGATGCGCCACGCATCACTAATTGAATGCGCCGCATTTTAATATATGCTGCAAGACGTAGAGATAATATCTCAAAGCTGATCAAAAAGGGGGATGCGACCGTGATAACTGCTCCACAGTTGCGTGCCGCGAGGGCGCTCCTTGGCATCGACCAGCGCAGGCTTGCCGAATTGTCCGGTCTTTCCGTGCCGACAATTCAACGCATGGAAGCCAGCGAGTCGATTATTCGGGGTAACGTCGATTCTCTCATGAAGCTGATCGGGGCACTTGACCTCGCCGGCGTGGAATTGATCGCTGAAGGCGCCTCCAGCCAAATCGGCGGGCGCGGCGTGCGACTGAAAGCGGATTTTGACCCCGCCAAAATCCTTGGCGGGGTCGATACGGATGCCAAACTCCCCGTGAGGAGCGTGGCGTGATTTCGGGGGCCGCGGTCCTCCTGTGGGGCGTCGCTGCGCTCCTGGGGACTGCGGTGCTTGCGATTGCGGAAAGCCGCAGATCCGACTCGGGAACACGCCTGATCTACGGCTTGACGCTAGGTATATCGGCGGCCGTGCTCATGGTTCTCGCGAGCCGCATCGCCGACAATCCCGTCACCCCGTCGACTGTGGTGTTGCCTCTTGGATTGCCATGGATTGGCGCTCATTTCCGTTTGGATGCGCTCTCGACTTTCTTCCTCATCGTCGTCAACTTCGGCGGCTCCATGGCCAGCCTTTATGGCCTCGGCTACGGCAGGCATGAGTCTGCGCCGCATCGGGTGCTGCCGTTCTTCCCGGCTTTCCTAGCCGGAATGAACCTTGTCGTGGTGGCCGACGACGCCTTCACTTTCCTGCTTTCTTGGGAATTCATGTCGCTCGCCTCCTGGGCGCTCGTCATGGCGCACCATCGCGAGCAGGACAATGCGCGGGCGGGCTACATCTATCTCGTGATGGCGAGCTTCGGCACACTCGCGCTGCTGCTTGCGTTCGGCCTGCTCGCCGGATCCGATGGAACCTACACATTCGACGCGATGCGAGCCGCCGACCCGACCCCGTTCGCCGCTGCTTTCGTCCTGGTTCTCATGCTGCTGGGCGCCGGCTCCAAGGCTGGACTCGTCCCGCTTCACGTTTGGCTGCCACTCGCTCATCCGGCCGCGCCAAGCCACGTCTCGGCTCTCATGAGCGGCGTGATGACCAAGGTCGCAGTCTATGGCTTCATACGCGTTATTTTCGATCTGCTCGGTGAGCCGGCATGGTGGTCGGGCGTTGCCGTGCTTTTCCTTGGCGGCCTGACGGCGGTTCTCGGCATCCTCTACGCGCTGATGGAAAAGGACCTGAAGCGACTGCTTGCCTATAGCACCATTGAAAACATCGGCGTCATCTTCGTAAGCCTTGGTCTCGCGCTCGCTTTCAAGGCGAACGCCATGCCATCGGCTGCAGCGCTGGCCCTCACCGCCGCGCTGTTCCACGTCCTCAACCATTCCTTTTTCAAGAGCCTGCTGTTTTTCGGCGCGGGCGCCGTTCTGACGGCAACCGGAGAGCGGGATATGGAGAAGCTGGGCGGTCTCATCCACCGCATGCCCTTTACAAGTTTTGCCTTTCTCGTCGGTTGCGTCGCGATCTCGGCACTTCCACCCTTCAACGGCTTCGTCTCCGAATGGCTGGCCTTTCAGGCCATATTGCAGAGCCCCGATCTGCCACAATGGGGACTGAAGGTCATGGTGCCCGCCGTTGGCGGTCTGCTGGCGCTGTCAGCGGCACTGGCCGCGGCCTGCTTTGTAAAGGCGTTCGGGATTACATTCCTCGGCCGGCCACGCTCGGCCGCGGTGGAACTGGCGCATGAGGTCGACCGCTACTCGCTGGCGGCATTGTTCATTCTCGCTGCCCTTTGTCTCCTGGCCGGCATTCTGCCCGGTCTTGTGATAGACGGCCTCTCATCGGTGACACTGCCACTGATCGGCAGTCGGATGCCTGTGCAGATGGCCCAGCCCTGGCTGTCTATCGTGCCGATTGCAGCGAGCCGCAGTTCCTACAACGGCCTGTTGGTGTTCCTGTTCATCGCCTTTTCCGCATCCGCTGCGGCATATGTGATCCATCGCTTTGCATCACATGCACTCCGTCGGGGTCCCGCCTGGGGTTGTGGCTTCCCGGATGTGGTCCCGAGCTCGCAGTACACGGCCGTCAGCTTCGCGCAGCCTATCCGCCGCGTCTTCGGCACGTTCGTATTCCGTGCAAGGGAAACCGTCGAAATGCCGGCACCTGGCGAGACCGGTCCGGCTCGTCTGAATGTCGAAATGCATGATGTGATCTGGGAGACGCTGTACCTGCCTATCGGCCGGGCCCTCGACTTTGCGACCGACCACCTCAACCATCTGCAGTTCCTGACGATCAGGCGCTACCTGACCCTCGTCTTTCTCTTTCTCATTGTCCTGCTCCTGGTGCTCGCACTATGGCCGTGATTCTCGAGTTGGCCGTTCAAGGCGCGCAGATGGCGCTGGTGCTTTTGCTGGCGCCGCTCCTGACCGGATTCGTGCGCAAGGTGAAGGCACGGCTCTTGCGCCGCCAGGGTCCTTCCCTGATCCAACCTTACCGCGATCTCTTGCGGCTGATGCGCAAGGAAGTCGTTCTGGCGGACAACGCATCCTGGCTGTTTCGCGTGACGCCCTATCTGATCTTTGCCACCACCTGGGTCGGCGCGGCGCTCATCCCGACATTCGCCGCCGGCCTTACATTCAGTTGGACCGCCGATCTCATAGCCATTGTCGCACTGCTGGGAAGCGCCCGGTTCTTCCTGGCGCTGGCAGGCATGGACGTCGGCACGAGCTTCGGCGGCATCGGCTCGAGCCGCGAGGTGATGATCGCTTCGCTGGCCGAACCCGCCATGCTGCTCATCGTGTTCAGCCTGGCGCTCGTCGCGGGTGCTACGCAACTCTCAACGGTCGCCGCCTTCATGGGGTCACCGGAGGTTGGCTTGCGGGTGTCGCTCGGGATGTCGCTCATCGCCCTCGTGATGGTGGCGATCGCCGAAAACGCCCGCATACCCGTGGACAACCCATCGACCCATCTGGAACTCACCATGGTTCATGAGGCGATGGTGCTGGAATATTCCGGTCGCCATCTGGCGATGATCGAGTTTGCCGCCTTCCTCAAGCTTCTGCTCTATGTGTCGCTGATTTCCTGCGTCTTCCTACCTTGGGGCCTGGCGAGCGCCGGGGCAGGACTGGAATCCCTTGCTCCGGGTGTCGTCGCCTATTTTGGCAAGCTTGCCGTATGTGGCGTTCTCCTCGCCGTGTTTGAGACTGCCATCGCCAAGATGCGCGTCTTCCGCGTCCCGGATTTCCTCGGGGCAGCGCTGATGCTGGCCCTGCTTGGCACGCTCCTGCTGTTCGTCTCGCGGAGCCTCTGATGAACGGCCTCACCTTCGACATCGCTCACCTGCTCGCCGGCGGCCTAGTGCTGGTCAGTTTCATGATGCTGTATCAGGATCGCCTCTTTGCTCTGATCAACGTTTTTGCGCTTCATGCAATCGTGCTGGCCCTGTCCGTAGCTTGGCAGGCATACATTCAGGACGCGCATCATCTCTACGTCACGGCGGCGATCGCCCTCGTCTTCAAGGCGATCGTCATTCCTGTCGGGCTTCATCGCATCATTCAGCGGCTCGGCATCCATCGTGACGTCGAGACCGCCGTCGGCATCGGTACGACGATGCTTGCGGGGATAGGCCTGGTGACCCTGTCCATGGTCCTGATGCTGCGCGTCACTCCCGAGGCTGATCCCCTCGCCCGCGAGGACCTGGCTTTCGCGCTGTCCATCATTTTGCTGGGGCTGCTGGTGATGGTCACCCGCCGCAACGCCGTCAGCCAAGTTGTCGGATTCATGTCGCTCGAGAACGGTCTGGTCCTCGCCGCCACGGGGGCCAAGGGCATGCCTCTGGTCGTCGAGATCAGTGTCGCCTTCTCGATCCTTATCGCCTTCATCGTCATCGGAGTCTTCCTGTTCCGCATCCGCGAGAGGTTCGACTCGGTGGATGTCGGCGCGCTCGACGACTACAGGGGAGAACACCGTTGACCGCGTTTTCCCTCGATGCGGTGGCCGCCATTTTGCTGATACCGGTCTTCGCGGCCGCACTTCTGGCGGCGCTGCCGAAATACCGGATATCGGCGGGCGTCAATGTCGCTGCGAGCTTGCTGACCTTGCTCGCCGCCCTGTCGCTTCTTGTCACCGACCGCCCGCAGCCTGGGCAGTATCTGCTCGTCGACGATCTCAATATCGTCTTCATCGTGCTCAACACATTCGTCGGCTTCACCACCAGCGTCTTCAGCGCTTCCTACATTGCCCACGAACTGGAGAGCGGGCGGCTAACAGTCCCGAACTTGCGGTTTTATCACGCAATGTACCAGGTCATGATGTTCGGCATGAACCTGGCGTTCGTGTCGAACAATATTGGCTTGATGTGGGTGGCGGTGGAGCTTGCCACGCTGACCACCGTGCTCATGGTCGGCATCTACCGCACGCACGAAGCGCTGGAGGCAGCCTGGAAATATTTCATTCTGGGCAGCGTCGGCATCGCGCTCGCACTGTTCGGCACCATCCTCGTCTACATGGCTGCACAGCCGGTTGTTGGCGAGGGGACGAATGCGATGGTCTGGACGGTGCTCATCGCTCACGCCGCGCGCTTCGATCCGGCTCTGCTCAATGTCGCCTTCATCTTTCTGCTGCTCGGCTACGGGACAAAGGTCGGCCTTGCGCCCTTACATGCCTGGCTGCCAGACGCGCATGCTGAGGGTCCAACGCCGATTTCCGCAGTGCTGTCGGGCTTGCTGTTAAACGTCGCACTCTATGCCGTGCTGCGCTTCAAGCTATTGCTCGCGGCAAGCCCGGAAGCGATCGCACCTGGGCCATTGATGATCACGATGGGACTGACGTCGCTTGTCTTCGCGGCCTTCATGCTCTACCGCCGCCGCGACATCAAACGCCTGTTCGCGTACTCCTCGATCGAGCACATGGGCATCATCGTGTTCGCCTTCGGCATAGGAGGCCCGCTCGCCAATTTTGCCGGGCTGCTGCACATGGTCATGCACAGCCTGACCAAGTCGGCGATCTTTTTCACGGTCGGCCACATTGCCCAGGTCAAGGGGACACAGAACATCGCCGAAATCCGGGGACTGACGGAAACACATCCTGCCCTTGGCTGGGCGCTCGTCATCGGCGTCGTTGCCATTGCCGGCCTCCCTCCGCTCGGTATCTTCATGAGCGAATTCCTGGTCGTGAGTTCGACATTTGCAAGACACCCTCTTTTGGCGATGCCGTTGGTTTTCGGGATTCTGCTCGCTTTCGGCGCCCTGCTGCTTCGACTGACCGGCGTCGCTTTCGGCGAACCGCGCGGCAGCACTGCACCCGCCGAGGCGTCCTACATTCCGATGTATTCCCACTTGGCGTTGGTGTTTGCCGCCGGCATCTATCTGCCGCCACCGCTGGTCACATGGTTCCAGCACGTCGCAAGTATCCTGGGGTGAGCAGAGGAGAGAAAGAGCATGCCCGGGCTGATCGACCTCATCCTTGCTGGCCAACGTGTCGAAAATCATTTCCCGTGGTCGCGCGCCGTGGTGACTCCGAAAAAATGGGGCTTTGCCGTCGAGCAACTGGCCGAGGGCCACTGGAGCTTGCTCGGCCTATGGGGTGAGCCAGGCGCCGTCCACATGGCACTTCTCGATGAAAGCGCCGGGGACATTGGCGTCGCCAGCCTGGAATGCCCCAGTGGCCGCTACCCATCGGTCGGCCGGCTGCATCCGCCCGCATTGCGCCTGGAACGTGCGGCCGCTGACCTGTTCGGGCTCCTACCACAAGGTGCGCCTGATACACGACAGTGGCTTGATCATGGCCACTGGGGTGTCAGCTATCCGTTGAGTACCCGCGTTCGGACGTCTGCTGCGACTGCCTTCCCGTACAGTTTCCTGCCTGCAGAGGGGGAGAGCCTGCATCAGATCCCGGTCGGGCCCGTGCATGCCGGCATCATCGAGCCGGGCCATTTCCGGTTCACGGCGAGCGGTGAAACGGTCGTCCGGCTGGAGCAGCGCCTCGGATACGCGCACAAAGGTATAGAAGGCCTGATGGCGGGGTCCGACATCGACCGTGCGGCCAAATTGGCGGGCAGAACCTCTGGCGACAGTACCGTGGCATACTCCCTCGCTTTTGCCCGCGCCGTCGAGGCGGCGCTGGGTGTCCAGGTTCCCCCACGCGCGGTCTGGCTGCGAGCGCTCATGGCCGAGTTGGAGCGCCTGGCCAATCATCTGGGCGACATCGGCGCTATCTGCAATGATGCCGCCTTCGCGCTCATGCATGCCCACTGTGGGGTGCTGCGTGAGCGCGTATTGCGGGCAAGCGATGCTGCCTTCGGTCATCGTTTGATGCGCGACTGCATCGTGCCCGGAGGCGTGGCAAGCTTCCTGAGCGATGAGGGCACGACAGCGCTCAGGTCCCTGATCGCAGAGATCAGGCAGCGGTTTCCCGCGCTGGTCGAGCTCTACGACAACACTGCGTCGCTGCAGGATCGGACTGTCGCGACTGGCCGGCTGAAGGTGGAACTCGCTCGTCAATATCGCGCCGGAGGCTACGTTGGCCGGGCCTCCGGTCGGGACTTCGATGCCCGACGCAATCTCGCTTATCCACCCTATGGCGAACTCGCCTTCGATGTACCTCTCCTCCAGGAAGGCGATGTGAACGCCCGTGTATGGATTCGTATCCACGAGGTCGAACAGAGCCTGTCCCTAATCGAACAAGTCCTGCGACAGCTGCCAGACGGGCCGATCCGCGTCGATTTCGCGCAGACAAACCGATCGCATGAAGGCATGGCGCTCGTCGAAGGTTTCCGCGGCGACATTCTGGCCTGGCTGCGCATTGGCAAGGGCGGCTTGGTCGAGCGCTGTCACCTCCGTGATCCGTCATGGTTTCAATGGCCGCTCCTTGAAGCGGCGATCGAAGGAAACATCGTTGCCGACTTTCCGCTGTGCAACAAATCGTTCAACTGCTCTTATTCGGGCCATGATCTCTGAAGGCACGCTGTCATGCGCAAGCTTCTTTTTGAAAGCCTGATACGCCCCCCTCTCACCGAGCGTCCGCCGTTGGCAAGCAGCACGGCAGTCGACGAACTCGCACGCGCGCTCGATGGGGCTGCTCACAAACGATTGGGGCGAAGCCTGTCGATCCGGGCGGTCGATGCCGGTTCCTGCAACGGCTGCGAACTTGAGATGCACGCGCTGAACAACGCCTTCTATGACATCGAGCGTTTTGGGATCCGGTTCGTCGCATCACCGCGCCATGCCGATGTACTGCTCGTCACCGGGCCGGTCACAAAAAACATGCGCGAGGCATTGAAGCTGACCTACGACGCAACACCCAACCCAAAATGGGTGGTCGCACTGGGAGATTGCGCAGGCAATGGCGGCTGTTTCGCCGGCAGCTATGCGGTGGTGCGCGGAGTGTCCGAGGCCTTGCCTGTCGATCTGCACATTCCAGGTTGTCCGCCGCCGCCAATCGAAATTCTGAAAGGCCTGCTCGCCTTGCTTGAGGGCGTGAATTCCAAGACTGGTGCTGCCCGAAGGTGACTATGTAGAGGCTTTGCCAAGGTTGGCCTTGTCGCTGCATAGATCCAACCAATGCGTAGCCGTGAGTTTAAGGGCATCAGCCAACCTCTGTCCCAAAACTGGAAGGCGCTCGGCGGCGAGAACGGCTAAAACGCCTGCTTTTTCGCCGGCAGCCCAGCGCTTTCGATCGAAGGGGAACCCGTTCCCTAGTCCGAAATGGTTACTTGCGCTGCAGCTAATGTAGTTACAATCTTGTGCAGTCGGAAGCTGCATGGGCCGGCCAGGCGCGAATACCGCCTTCGCCGGCGTCTCAAAGCAGCCGACCACACGTTTGCGGTGCTCTAAGGGGGAATCAATGAGATTGACGATTGTTTGCGCGGCAATTGTGATGGCCGTATCCACCGCCGCCGTTGCGCACGAGAAAAAGAGAGTGGTCAGTACAGAAGTAACGTCGGCCTGCGCCGACCTGTCGGGCAGCACGATCAAGAAAAACAGGGAAACAAAATTGGATAGCAGTACAACCGGAACTGTCTCCAGCGCGATTTCGAAAGACAAATCGGAGCCGCGCCTGGGATATGAAACGGTCAATCCTGCAATCATATCGATCTATTAGCTGAGGAAATAGCAGGCAGGTCTATCGGCGCTCAGGCTTCGGGAGCAGGGCATGGACCGACTCGCGGCCATTGCCTACGGACCATATTCAAGATCGATCAAGTCGGACGCCGCCGCGAAATCAGCCGTTAATCGCTTGGTGGCGGCGCTCGGCCTCATTGCGCATGCCTGCGCTCAATGTTTGATGCGGTCACGCATTGCGTACCAAAGCATGCCGAGCACATAGAGCGGGCCGCGCAGCGCCGTGCCGCCGGGGAACGGCAGCGGGCTTAGGGTCGAAAACAGTTCGAGCCGCGAAGCATCACCGGTGATCGCCTCAGCGAGCAGCTTGCCCGACAGCGTCGACAGGATCACCCCCTTGCCCGAATAGCCATGCGCAAAATAGACGTCGCCATAGCGACCGACATGCGGCAGGCGCGATGTCGTCACCTGGCATTTGCATCGAAATCGCAGCCGAATGCAGCCATATCGGGCGTGGCGCTGTAGCCGAAGGCTGTGAGGTCGGAATCAGAAAGGCCACCTGCGCTCAACGGCCATTCGCTCGGCGGACCCGCCAGATGACATTACCGACGTCGTCGGCGACGAGCAGTGCGCCAGTCTGATCGATAGCGACGCCGACCGGCCGGCCCATCGCCTCGCCATTACGCCCGATGAAGCCAGTGAGCACATCTTCCGGAGGACCGCTCGGTTTGCCACCATGGAACGGCACGAAGATGACCTTGTAGCCGCTGTGCACGCTTCTATTCCACGAGCCGTGCTGGCCGACGAAGGCGCCGTTGCCGTAGGCCGAACCGAGCCGCGCGCCTTTGGAGAAGGTCAGTCCCAGCGAGGCGGTATGAGAGCCCAGGGCGTAATCGGGCTTGATCGCTGCCGCCACGAGATCGGGGCGCTGCGGCTTGGCACGTTCGTCGACGTTCTGTCCGTAGTAGCTGTAGGGCCAGCCGTAGAAAGCGCCGTCACGAACCGAGGTCATGTAATCCGGCACAAGGTCGTCGCCGATCTCGTCACGCTCGTTCACGGCGACCCAAAGCTGGCCAGTCTCAGGATTCCAGGAGAGCCCGTTCGGGTTGCGCAGGCCCGAGGCGAAGACCCGAGTGCGGCGGGTAGACCGATCCACTTCAAGGACAGCAGCGCGGTTCTTCTCCGCGGCTATGCCGTTTTCTCCAACGTTGCTGTTGGAACCAACGGTGACATAGAGCTTGCGTCCATCCGGAGTTGCGATCACGTCCTTGGTCCAATGATGGTTGAGGTCCCCGGCCGGCAAGTCGATGATCTTTTCCGGCGACGTGCTGACTCGGGTCTGGCCATTGGAGTAGGGGAAAGCGACGAGCGCGTCGGTATTCGCGACAAAGAGTTTGCCTTTGGACAGCGTCATGCCGAAGGGCGAATTGAGGCCTTCCGCGAACGTCGTGCGCACATCCGCAATGCCGTCGCCATCGGTGTCGCGCAGGAGCGTGATGCGGTTGGCGCTTTTGGTCGCGGCGCCAGCCCGCTTCATAGCTAGGTCCATGAAGACCTTTCTAAGACTGAAGCCTTCGTCATGCTTGGCAGGGGCATTGGTTTCAGCAACCAGCACATCGCCGTTCGGAAGCACATGTAGCCAGCGCGGATGGTCGAGGCCGGTGGCGAAGGCGTTCACTGTCAGCCCCTTCGCCGGGGTCGGCATACCTTCTTTCTGCCAGCCTTTCGCCTCGGCGATGTTAACAGTCGGGATCAGCGTCGGTCTTGGTTTCGGTAAAGTGGGGTTGGGGCCATAGCCGGATATTGCCCCGGTTTTTTGCGCCGGAATGCCAGCGCAGCTTGCCATGACGGTGCCCAACACCGCTACGAGTACGCTTCCTGGGAAGCCGGCATGCATCGGACGTCCTCCGCATGGATTTGTGTCGCGCTCTTTGTGCAAACGGAAGTCAGTGGCTTATTCTTCCAATTGCTTCGAAACAGCGGCGCTCGTAATCCGAGGGCCAGGAATTCGCGACAGATCTGCGCTCGGTAGAAATATGGCGCGAGAAGATTGTGGCAACCGCGCGAATATCTGTCGCGCAATATAAATCTCACATTTGTATCGCGCGAAATCGGTACGGCTTGCGCTTTTCGGTATCGAGTTGCTCATGGGCCAACATGCGTTCGAATGGAAGGAGACCGTGAACGGCGGGACCCACAATGACCCACCGATTGCACCAGCTGGTGAAACAGCTGTTGTTGCTGCTTAGCAAGACGCCGCAAATCTGCTAAAGTCTGCGGTGGGAGGAGACGGATATCCAATCGCTGCCGATAGCACATCCAAGTGTAGCGAAGGCGACACCCGGCGCATCACTTCCGCTCGCCTATTCCCTCGCGACGCTCTGCTGGCTCCTGTCGGCCGGCGTCTATATCGCCGCCAAGTGGGTTGCCCCCGAGATGCCGCCTTGGGCGCTCTGCTTCTGGCGGCTGACGCTCGCGTGCGCGATCCTGCTGCCTATCGTCCATCGTCATCACGGGGCGATGCTCGTGCTGATCCAATCCCGGGTGATCGAGGTGCTGGTCATCGGCACTATCGGGCTAACCTTGTGTCAGGGCATGATCTACACGGGCCTCAACTACACCAACGCGACAACCGCCGGCATCATCATGGCGCTGTCGCCGATCATGACCATGGTGCTTGCCCGCTTCGTGCTCGGCGAGCCCCTCGGTATCTGGAAAGCGCTTGGAGCGCTGGTCGCTCTGGCCGGGATGGTGGTGATCGTGGCGCGCGGCGACCTTGCCGCGCTGATGCAGCTGCAGTTCAATCCCGGCGAGTTGTGGATCGTCGGCAGCGCGTTTTGTTGGGGCCTCTACACCGTGCTGCTGCGTCGCGCCAAATTCGCTATCGAGCTTCTGCCGATGGTGGTCCTGCTGCTGGGAGCCGGCGCGCTGGCCGCACTGCCCTTCTATCTCTGGGAATTGTTTTCCGGGGATCGTTCGGCGCTGCATGCGAACGGCCTTCTGGCTCTCGCCTATGTTGCCGGCCCCGGCGGCGCTCTGATGTACTATCTCTACAACCGTAGCGTCGAGACGCTTGGTGCGGGGCGCGCCAGCATGCTGCTCTATCTCCAGACCGCCTTCGTCGCCGTTCTCGCTTATCTGGTCCTTGGCGAAAGCTTGCACGACTACGATCTCGCCGGCGCCGCCTTTATCATCGCCGGCCTGCTGCTCGCCACCGCGATCAAGCCGAGGCAGCGCACGGTGCGTGTCGCGTACGCAAACATCAGTTCCGCTGCTTCGGCGAGCAGCTCGCAAAATCAGAGCGCCACCCGAAGCAAGCCGGGTCACTGAAGCCGGCTGTTGTGGCGCAGCACGAGGCCGACCGCGCCGAGCAATGCATCGTTCTCCGTGTGCTTGCCAACGATTATCCGCGTGCGCAGCGCAGGCGCCACATCGCGGGACTTGATGAGCGTGTGGCGTTCATATGATGCGATCAGTGGCGCCAGGAGAATGTCGCCCGCCAAGGCCATGCGGCCGCTGATGATGATGAGCGGCGGATTGAGAACCGAACCGATCAGGCCAAGGCCACGGCCGGCGAACTCGGCGGTGTCCTCGATCATCCGCAGCGCCCTCACGTCGCCCTCCTCGGCCATCATGATCACGTCGTCCATCGTGACCGGCCGCCGCACGATGCGCGAAATCTGCTCGAGCGGTCCGGCAAAGCTGGCATAGAGCTCCAGGCATCCTCGATTGCCGCACCGGCAAAGGTCGCCGCCGGGATCGATGCTAATGTGCCCGAATTCGCCGGCGCCGCCGGCGATGCCGCTCACCAGCCGACCGTGCTGGACAATGGCCCCGCCGACGCCCAGATCGACCTTGAACAGCACGAAATCGTCCTGGCCGACGGCAGCACCCCACATCAGCTCGGCAATGGCCGAGCAGTTGCTCTCATTGTCGGCGAAGATCGGCTGTTCAAGGACCGGCCCGAACACATCGCGGATGTTGACCCCGGCCCAGGTCGGAACGATACTCGCGCGCAGCACCACTCCTTCGCGGCTGACTGGGCCCGAGACGGAGACCCCAACCCCCAGGAGCCCCGCCATCGGCAGACCGTTCTCTTCGTAGCATCGGGCAATTACTGACTTGGCGAGCTGGGCCGCCTGTTGCGGCTGGTAGTCCAGACCCATGGGGATAGTTTGTTCGGCAACGAAAGAATGCGAGACGTCAGCGACGACACACCGCATCTCGTCGAGGCCCAGATGGATGCCGACGCAGGTGCCCGCAGCGGGATTGAGCGTCAATGTCGTGGCAGGCCTGCCGATACCCCTCGCCGCGTCATGATGGGCCGAGGATTCGATCACCATCCCAGATTTTCTCAAGCCGTTGAGCGCGGTTGAAACCGTCGACCGCGCCAAACCGGTAATGCGGGTAATTTGCGACGCAGAAAGCACGCCGCGCTCGCGCAAGCATCGGACGATCAGGCTCTCCGGCGACGCGGACGGCCTGTCGATCAGCCAATTTCTAAGCGAAGGTTTGTTCATGATGGGCACAAAGCACGTTGACTGATAGCCCAAATATGTCATCTTGGAAAGAACGGAGATTACTGAATCTCGCCGGCCACGACCTCAAATCGCGGGCCACAAGCGGTCGATACGAACCGTGCATCACATATGGGAGTGAAACGATGAAATACCTGAGGACGGCCTTTGCGGCCGCTACCGCCTTCACCTTGATTACCGGAACAGCCCTCGCGGAGCCGAAGACCAACCTCTTGCATCAATGGGCCACCGGATCGGACGCCCAGGCTATCGCCAAGCTCGGCGAGATGTTTACCGCCAAGGGTGGCACCTGGCAGCAGACCTCCATCGCAGGCCATACGGCCAATACCCTGGCCAAACTGCGTGCTGATGTGATCGCCGGCAACGCACCTCCCGCTGTGCAGCTCAAAGGCCCCGAGATCGCCGAATGGAACGAGACGGGCATGACAGCCAATCTCGACGACCTGGCGAAGGCGGAAAATTGGGAGAAGGTCGTCGCTCCCGAATTGCTGCCGGTGATGAAGCCGACCGGGAATTGGGTGGCCGCGCCGATGAACATCCACCGCATCAACTGGCTGTGGGCATCGCCGAAGGTCATGAAGGACGCGGGCGTCACCGAGATGCCGAAGACATGGGCGGAATTCAACGCCGCCTGCGACAAGATCGTGGCCAGCGGCAAGATCTGCATTTCGCACTCGACCGCCGACTGGACCGACTCGACCGTCTTCGAAGTGGTCGTGTACGGTCAGGACCTCGATCTCTACAAGAAAGCTTTCGTCGAGGGCGACGTCGATGCCATGCGCAGCGACGGCATGGTCAAGGCCTTCGAGCAGTTTCGCACCATGACCTCGAAGTACATGGACCCCGGCATGAACGGGCGTGACTGGGATACCATGTCGCATCTCGTCGGCCGCGGCGAGGCCGCCTTCCACATCATGGGCGACTGGACGATCGGCCTGCTGACGGCCGGCGGCTTCAAGGAGGGCACCGACTATGTCTGCGCCCAGGCGCCGACCGATTGGGGCAAGCCCGGTTTCATCTTGAATTCAGACTCGGTCGTGTTCTTCAAGCAGAAGGATCCGGACTATATCGAGGGACAGAAGCTGCTTGCCAGCATCATCCTGTCGCCCGAATTCCAGACCATTTTCAATCAGACCAAAGGGTCCATTCCGGCCCGCCTCGACGTCGATCTTTCGAACGGCTTCAATCCCTGCCAGCAGCTCTCGCAAAAGGATCTGCAAGCCTCGATCGCCGCCGGCACGCTCGTGCGTTCGATGGCGCACAACATGACGGTTCCGCAAAAGGTCCGCGGCGCAATAATGGATAGCATCACGGAGTTTGTAGCAACGCCGGATATGAGTGCGCAGGACGCGGCCAATGCGATGGCGGATGCGGCCGAAGCGCAGAAGTGACGCTGCCGATGATGGCCGGGGGCGAAGCTCCCGGCCAGACCTCGCCGGAGCAGCCCGATGTCCACCCATGATCTGATTGTACCAGCCGCAGCTGCCGCGGCCCCTCCGTGGCGCGAGCGCCTGGGCACGATGGTGCCCATTCTGGTGCTGGCGCCGTCGATAGCGGCGAGTTTCATCTATGTTTTCGTCTTCATGCTCTGGACGCTCTACATCTCGCTGTCCAATTCGTCGCTGTTGCCGACCTATGGGTTCGTCGGCCTGGACAATTACGCTTCGCTCTGGGCAAACCGGCGCTGGAACATCGCCTATACCAATCTCTTCCTGTTCAGCGGCTTCTATATCGTTGGCTCGATGGCCGTTGGCCTGCTGCTCGCGATCGCGATCGACCAGCGCGTCCGCGGCGAGGCGGTTTGGCGCACCATCTTTCTCTACCCGTTGGCGGTGTCCTTCATCGTCACCGGTACGGTGTGGAGTTGGCTCTATAATCCTGTCGACGGTATCCAGGCCTTCGTTCGCGGGCTTGGCTGGACCGACTTCAGCTTCGCCCTGACGGCCAACCGCAACACTGCGATCTATGCGGTGATCATAACCGGTATCTGGCAGTCGTCCGGCTTCGCAATGGCACTTTTCCTGGCCGGTCTGCGGTCGGTCGATCCGGATCTCGTCAAAGCCGCGCAAATCGACGGCGCGTCGGTTTTCCGGACCTATCGGAGGGTCATCCTGCCAACCATCGCTCCGATATTCCTGGCGGTGGCGGTCATTCAGATACAATTCGCCATCAAGACCTTCGACCTGGTGGCGGCGTTGACGCGAGGCGGCCCAGGTGTGTCCACCACCTTCCCCGCCATCTATGTCTACGACCTGATGTTCCAGCGCGGCCAAATCGGCGAGGGTGCCGCCGCGGCGATGATGATGCTCGCGGCGGTCGCGGTGGTGCTGGTGCCGTACTCCTTGTGGATCGTCTGGCGCCGGCGGGCGGAGGGCCGCAATGGCTGAAATTGCCCCTAATGCCCGTTTTGATCCGGAAGAAGCCGCTGCCACGCGCCGGCATTTCTGGAGTCGCTTCCTTGTCTATGCCGTGCTGACGCTTTTCGCGGTCGTCTATCTCGTGCCATTGCTGGTGGTGATCTTCAACTCATTGCGCGAGCAGTCGGAGATTGCCCGCAACGGCCTCATCTCCGTACCGCGCAGCTTCCGGTTCGATGCGTGGGCGCAGGCCTGGGGATCCTACTGCGTCAGCGGTACCTGCGAGGGCATGAAGCGCAATTTCTTCAACTCGCTGGCGATGACGATCCCCGCCACCATCATCTCGACCATTCTCGGCGCCATGAACGGCTACATCCTCTCCAAATGGCGCTTCAGGGGTTCCGAACTGATCTTCAATCTGATGCTGCTCGGCGTATTCATGCCCGGCCAGATTTCGTTGATGCCGTGGGCGTTCCTGCTCGGCAAGCTCGGCCTGACCAATTCCACATACGGGCTGGTGTTGATCCACGTCGTCCAGGGCATCTCGTTCACCACCCTGTTCTGCCGCAATTTCTACGTCAGCATACCGGACGACCTGATCAAGGCGGCACGCATCGACGGCGCCGGCTTCTGGCGGATCTTCCGCAAGATCATCCTGCCCCTGTCGCCGCCGATTCTGATTGTCACCGTCATCTGGCAGTTCACCGGCATCTGGAACGAGTATTTGTTCGGCGTCGTCTTCACATCGGGCCAGCAGCAGCCGATTACGGCGGCGTTGGTCGCGCTCACGGCCGGCGGCACGACCGCGCGTGCTTACGATGTGATGAGCGCAGCCGTGCTGATCGGCGCGTTGCCTCCGCTGCTGATCTATCTGTTTGGTGGAAAATACTTCGTGCGCGGCCTCACCCAGGGCGCCATAAAATGAGGCGTCGCCGATGTCCGCGTTGATGATCCGCAACCTTCACAAGAGCTACGGCTCGCTCGAGATTCTTGCCGGCATCGATCTCGAGGCTAAGACCGGAGAATTCGTCGCCCTTGTCGGCCCGTCGGGTTGCGGCAAGTCAACCTTGCTCGCCATGATCGCCGGACTGGAAACCGTCACGTCGGGCGAGATATGGATCGGCGACCGGCTGGTGAACTCGGTGCAACCCAAGGACCGCGATATTGCGATGGTGTTCCAGTCATACGCCCTCTATCCCACCATGACGGTGCGCCAGAACATCACCTTCGGCATGGAGAGCCGCGGCGTGCCAAAAGCGGCGCAGGCGGAAGCTGTCCAGCGGGTTGCCGCACTCCTGCAGATCGAACAGCTGCTTAAACGCAAGCCCGGCCAGCTCTCGGGGGGCCAGCGGCAGCGCGTTGCGATGGGGCGTGCCCTCGTGCGCGACCCGAAGCTGTTTTTGTTCGACGAGCCCTTGTCCAACCTCGACGCCAAGCTGCGCGTCGACATGCGTACCGAAATCAAGAAGCTTCACCATCGCGTCGGCAAGACCACGGTGTATGTCACCCACGATCAGGTCGAGGCGATGACGCTTGCATCCCGCATTGCGGTGATGAACCAGGGCTCGGTACAGCAGTTCGACACGCCGAAGCGGATCTACGACCGGCCGACCAACATGTTCGTTGCCGGTTTCATGGGATCGCCGGCGATGAATTTCATTCCCGCCCGGCTTACGGGCTCGACCAGCATCTCGGTACGCGCCGCTGACGGCAGCGACGCCAGCCTCGCCCTTGCCGCGCCGATGCCCGCCGGTGCGCCACAGGACGTCGTGCTCGGTATCCGGCCGGAACACATCTACCGTTTCACGACCGATCTGAAGTCGCGCAAACCTGCTGTGGCGTCCATGCAGGCGCCGGTCGAATTGGTCGAGCCTACCGGGGCCGAGACGCTTGCCGTGCTCAGGCTGGGTGACCTGGAGATCACCGGCCGTTTCGAGCCGGATGACGCTCCCGTCATGGGCGAGACGATAACGCTCGGCATCGACATGTCGCGTGCCTGTCTGTTCGATCCAACAACCAAGGCGCTTCTGTAGTTTGATGTCCGTACAATTCGCGACTTATCCGAGCTTGACCGATCGGGTCGTGCTGATCTCCGGCGGCGCCTCCGGCATTGGCGCCGATATGGTCCGCGCCTTCGTGGCGAACGGCGCCCGGATAGCCTTTCTCGATGTGCAGGACGAACCAGCGGAGGCGTTGGTGCGCGAGCTCGCTGGTGCCGCCGGGCAGGCTCCGTTATATCTCCATTGCGATGTGACCGACGTCGATGCGCTAAAGGCGTCGGTAGCAGGCGTGCGCGCGCGGCTTGGTCCGGTCGCCGTCCTGGTGAATAACGCAGCCAATGATCAGCGCCATCCCATCGACGCGGTAACGGCCGACTATTGGGACCGCAGCTTCGACGTCAATCTGAGGCATCACTTCTTCGCCGCGCAGGCAGTGCATCCGCATATGAAGGAACTCGGCTTCGGCTCGATCATAAACTTCTCCTCCATTGCCTGGCGGTTCGGAGCGGACCAGATGGTGGCCTATGCCACCGCCAAGGGGGCCGTGGTGGCGCTGACGCGTGCGTTGGCGCGGTCGTTCGGACCGGATAACATCCGCGTCAATGCGATCGAACCCGGCGCCGTCATGACCGAGCGGCAGCGCGAGCTGTGGTTCAAGACGCAGGAGGCAGTCGACCAGACGGTGCAGCGGCAATTGATTCGCCGCGTCCTGCTGGGCGAGGAGATTGCACGCACCGTGCTCTTCCTGGCGGCCGACGACAGCCGCATGATCACCAAACAGTCCATAACCGTCGATGCCGGTCTGCGCTAGTGACGCCTCTCCGCTCTCCATTGGAACCGCCAAGCTGATGTTTCGTCTCGGCCTCAACCCTTACGGACTGACCTACTATCTCGGCCTGCAGGGCCGCGGCACGCCGCGGCACAATCCGGACGGCGTGGGGCTGGAAGGCTTCATCACGCTGGCGCAGGAACTGGGCGCACGCACGCTCGAGATCTACGAACCCTGGTTGACCGACTTGACTGACGCCGAAATCGTCGCCCTGCGCAGGCGTCTTGCCGCGCTGGACATCGTCCCGGTGGTGAGCGGCGGACTTCTAGTGGCAGGTCCGCTGGACAACGCCTTTCGGGCTGCGCGCCTGCTCGAGGCGACGACGATCCGTATCGCACTGACGCCTGTCCTGTGCGGCGACCGCAATGCGTGGGGTCCGAAATGGAGCGAGTTCAACGCAACGATTCGCGCTGCCTTGACGGAATGGGGGCCGCGTGCGGCGGCCGAGGGACGCGTGCTCGGCATCGAGAACCATCAGGACTTCGGCAGCGACGAACTGGTTGCGTTCTGCGAACTCGGCGGGCCGGGTGTCGGCATCACCTACGACACCGGCAACACCTTTCCTGTCGGCGAGGCGCCGCTTGCCTTCACGCGCCGGATCGCGCCCCATGTCCGCCACGTTCACCTCAAGGACTATCGCGTCCAGTTCACGGATGAGGGCTACCGCCTGGTCCGCTGCGCGATCGGCGACGGCGCCGTGCCTTTCGCCGAACTGGCAGCCATCCTTGGCGAGCACCACGACACGCTGACGGCGGTGCTTGAGCCCGGCGCGCTGGAGGCCCGTCACGTTCGCTGTCTCACCGACGACTGGTGGAACGGATATGCGCCGAAGACCGCCCGCGAATTCGCGGCCTGCCTGAGTGCTGCGCGCCTGAACCGCCTTGCGGACGACGCCGACTACCGCACGCCATGGGAGCGCGATGATGACGGTGCGCTCGTTTCGTACGAGCTCGACATGATCCGGCGCAGCGCCGCCAACATGATGAAATTCGATTTCATTGCAATGGAGAAATCAGCATGACTGCCCGAGAACTCAGCGGCCTGACCGCCTTCGTCACCGGCTCGGGACGCGGCCTCGGCCGCGTGATGGCCGACCGCTTGGCCGAACTTGGCGCAAACGTCGCGGTCCACGACCTCGATTGGGCCCGGCCATCTCAATATGGCGAATTCGCGGACCTCGGCGACTCTGCCAGGGGCTTGGAGAAGCATGGGACGCGCATCACCGCGGTCACCGGCAACATCGGCGACAAGCAAGCTGTCGCGGAAATGAAGAGGAAGATCGAGGCGGAGCTCGGCGACGTGCACGTCTTGGTAAACTGCGCCGGCGGCGACATCGGCGCCAAGGGCGTCAAGCCCAATCCCAACAACGCACTGGACATCGACTACGAAGACATCAAGGTTCTAACCGAGAACAACCTCATCGGCACGATGCTGGTCTGCCAGGCGTTCGTTCCGCCGATGGTCAAGCGTGGCTCAGGCTCGGTGATCAACATCGCCTCGGCGGCAGCGCATATCGGATGCTCGCCCGAGGTGGTCTACTCGACGCTCAAGGCGGCTGTCGTCCATTATACGCGCTGCCTCGCCAAGGAACTGATCGACGATGGCGTACGCGTCAATGCGGTGAGCCCCGGCGCCACCAAGACGGCACGGTTCCAGGCGAGCCGTGTGGTCGATCCGCAGCGCATGGATTCGAGCAAGAAATCGCTGAACCGGTATGCGGAGCCTGAAGAGATCGCCGAAGCGGTGGCCTTCCTCGCCGGTCCGCGCGCGCGCTTCATCAACGGGCAGGTAATCCGCGTCGATGGCGGTTTCACGATCTTTCCAGGTTAGGCCGCGATCGTCCATACCGGGTACCGGAAGCAACTTCGCCATCGCGCGCTGTAGATAGCTCCGCCCGAGTTCGGCCAGAACTATGCACTGCATTACAGTCGGAGCTTGACAAAAACTGCGGTCTAGCGGGTATATTAATCGAATAATATGACGCCATCCATTGTGAGGAAGGCGGGTGGCAAACCAGGGAGGAGACCAAGATGAGCCGCTACAAGTCAGTCGGATTCCTGCACGGCATGGTTTTGGGCGTGGCCCTGACGACCGCGACTGCGGCCCATGCCGAGACCTTGACGCTCTATTGGAACGCCGGCCACGCCTATCAAGCTTATGCCGATGCAATAGCGAAGTTCGAGGCCGATCATACCGGATGGTCGGTGCAGTGGGAGAAATTCCAGTGGCCGGATATGCGCACCAAGCTGGTGGCGGATTTTGCGGCGAAGAACGCGCCCGATCTCGTCGCCGAACCCGGCGGCTGGGTGCAGGAATTTGGCCAGCGGAATCTGCTGCGGCCGCTGAACGACTTCATCCAACAAGACGGCAAGGCGATCGGCTATCCCGACGACTGGCAAGCCTATTCCGTCGAGCGCAACAAACTCGGCGACCAGTACTATGGCGTCCAGATCCACCTCACCTGCGCCACCCTCGTGTACAACGTCGATATGCTTAAGCAGGCGGGCTTCGACGCGCCGCCTGCGACCTGGGAGGAGTTCCTGAAGGTTGCCAAGGCGACGACGACCGGCGCCCGCTTCGGCTTCGCTCCCAACCCCAGCATCGGATATTATTCGTCGTGGCTACTGCAGAACGGCGTAAGCTATTACGATCCCAAGACAAACAAGGTCAATCTCGACAGTCCTGAGGCGATCGAAGCGATCCAGTTCCTCGCCGACCTGATCCACAAGGAAAAAGCAGCGACCAAGCCGGCGGCGGGTGCTGACTATGAGGGTCCGCAAAAGCTGTTCACGGCCAACCGGGTCGCAATGATCATAACCGGTCCGTGGGACGTGAAGCCGATCCGCTCGGGCAACCCGAAGCTCAACTGGGCGGTTGCGCCATCACTCAAGCACAAGGTGCAGGCGACGTTCGCGGGCGGCGTCAGTGTGATGATCCCTAAGGACGCCAAGCACCCGAAGGAGGCCTGGGACTTGTTGAAGCGGCTCGTCGCGCTCGACACGGAACTAGCGGCTACCAAGGAAGCGGGCATGACGATGCCGCGCAAATCCTGGGCCGAAAACGCCGAGGTTCAGGCCGATCCGGTCATCGGCAGCTTCAGCAAATGCCTGCCTTACGCGCAAGACGTCACCGCCGAGCTGCGCCTCACCGGCAAGCACGCGCGAATCGAGAAGCTTCTGCAGAGTGCGCTCGAGGATATCATCTACAATCAGAAACCAGCAGCCGAGATCATGCCGAAATTCGCGGCCGAGGCCAACGTCATCCTGGCCAACAACTAGGCCGATGTTTATCAGCGGCAGCACCGATACGGCCGATACGGACATTGGCGTCGGCGCGATGTCGACCCGGCGAGCTGGCCGCTTCAGCCGGCGCACCAGACAAACGCTTCTCGCTTACCTGCTGCTGTCGCCAGCAATCCTCTATTTCTCGGTCTATTTCTTCTATCCGATAGGACTGGAGTTTTGGGCGAGCCTGTACAGTGGCCAGCCGCTGATCGGCGAGAGCCGATTCGCCGGACTGGACAACTACGTTGCTGCCCTCGGCGACGCGCGCGTTCGGCAGTCGCTCTTCGTGACGCTGGCCTTCGCGATAGGCGTCACCGCGGCCAGCATCGCCATTGGCCTCGGACTGGCGGTCGTGCTCAACCGGCCGATCCCGGGGCGCACTCTGATCCGCGCAATCATCTTCTTTCCCTACATCACCTCCTTCGTGATCGTCGCGTTGATGTGGCAGGCAATTCTCGATCCCTACACTGGCATCTTGAACAGCTTCCTTGCCGAGCTTGGGCTGCCCACCCAGAATTGGCTCGGCGACACCTCGACCGCGCTGCCGACCCTCATCGCCATCACGGTCTGGAAGGATGTCGGCTATGCCATGCTGATCTACCTCTCCGCGTTGCAGTCGATCCCGTCCGACTTCTATGATGCCGCATCCATCGACGGCGCCACGCCGACGCAGCAATTCCGCTATCTGACCTGGCCGTTGTTGACGCCGACCACGCTGTTCATCGCGGTCGTCAGCACGATCAGCCAGCTGCAGGAGCTGGCGCCGGCCTACCTGATAACCAAGGGCGGACCGGCCGACGCGACGCGGTTCTTCAGCCTGCACGTGTTCGAGGCAGCCTTCTTCGAGCTCAACATCGGCTACGCCTCGGCGCTGTCTTTCCTGATGTTCCTGCTGATCCTGGCCATCACCTTCGTTCAGTTCCGCCTGCTCAACCGCGAAACCACCTATTGAGGTTGGCATGACATTCGCAAAAACGCTCCCGTCCTACCTACTGCTGCTCTTCTGCGTGGCGCTGTCGATCTTTCCGTCCTCTACATGCTTTCGCTGTCGCTGCAGAGCGATGCCGACGTCTTCAGCGGCATTCCGATTCTGATCCCCGAGACGTGGCAATTCACGAATTACATCGACATCTGGCAGAAGGCGCCGTTCGCGCGTTTCACGCTCAACAGCTTCATCATCGCCGGCGGGATTACCTTCCTCCATCTGATCTTCGATCCGTTGATCGGCTACGTCTTCGCGAAGATGGAATTCGCCGGTAAGCGCGTCATGTTTGTCGCGGTGCTGTCGACGCTGATGATCCCATTCTTCATCCGCATGATCCCGCTCTATGTGCTCACCGCGCGGATGGGATGGCTCAACACCTATCAGGGCCTTATCCTTCCATTCGCCATGAGCGCCTACGGAATCTTCCTGATGCGGCAGTTCATCCGTCCGATTCCCGACGAGTTGCTTGACGCTGCACGGATGGACGGCTGCTCGGAACTCGGCCTTTACTGGCGCATCGTGCTGCCGCAGGTCCGTCCGGCACTGGCGACGCTGGCCCTCCTCACCTTCGTGTTCCAGTGGAACGAATTCCTCTGGCCGCTGGTCGCCGTCAACACCACCGAAATGCGGCCGATCACGACGGGACTGACGCTTTTCAACCAGGAATTCTTCACCCAGTGGAACCTGACGGCGACGGGCGGGATCATTCTCTTCATCCCGAGCCTGCTGCTGTTCCTCTTCACGCAGCGCTACTTCGTCCGCAGCGTGATGCTGGCAGGCATGAAATGACCATTCGGAGGCATTGCACCCTATGACGTCCCGCCGACCGAACGTGATCGTCTTCTTCACCGACCAGCAGCGTTGGGACACCGTTGGTGTCCATGGCAATCCGCTCGAGCTTACGCCAAATTTCGACCGCCTCGCCGGGACCGGCACGTTCTTGGCGAATTCGTTTACATGCCAGCCCGTTTGCGGCCCCGCCCGCTCCGTCTTTCAGACGGGGCGGTACCCGACTACGACCGGCTGCTACCGTAACGATATCCCACTGCCTAAGAGCGAGCGCACGCTCGCGCATCATTTCGTCGCGGCAGGTTATGACACCGCCTACATCGGCAAGTGGCACCTGGGGTCCGCCGAGCCGGTCACCCAGGAAGAACGCGGCGGCTATCGCTACTGGCTGGCCTCCAACATCCTGGAGTTCACTTCCGGCCCCTTCGACACCGTCGTCCACGACAATGACGGCAAGGCGGTGAAGCTGCCGGGATACCGCGTCGATGCCCTCACCGACGCTGCAATCCGCTATGTCGCCTCGAGCGAAGCCGAGCCCTTCTTTTTATTCCTGTCCTTCCTCGAGCCGCATCACCAGAACCAGACGGACAACTACCCTGCCCCGCTCGGATACGAGGAGAGGATCCGCAAGAAGCTCGCCATTCCCGGCGATCTCGCAGCACTTGGCGGCACGACAGCCGAACATTTCCCTGGCTATCTGGGCATGGTCGCACGCCTCGACGAGGCGTTTGGACGGCTGATCGAGGCGCTCTACAGCCTTGGCCGGCTTGACGACACGATCATCCTCTTCACCTCCGACCATGGCTGTCACTTCAAGACCCGCAACAACGAATACAAGCGTTCCTGTCATGAGGCGTCGATCCGCGTGCCGACGCTATTCCACGGCCCCGGCTTCCAGCGCATCGGCACATATGAAGGCCTGGTCAGCCTCGTCGATCTCGCGCCGACCCTGCTCGCCGCGGCCGGCCTGAAAGTGCCCAATTCGATGCAGGGCGTCTCGCTGCTCGACGCGCTGCAGGGCGAACGGCCGCCGCGCGACGAGATATTCATTCAAATCAGCGAGCACCATGTCGGCCGCGCCTTGCGCACCAGACGGTGGAAATATGAGGTCGAGGCACCGGGAAAAGACGGCTGGCGGGATTCCGGCAGCGATTTCTATGTCGAGGCGAGGCTCTACGACCTCGATGCCGATCCAAACGAACTAACCAATCTCATAGCTTCGCCCGATCACGCAGAGACGCGTGCATGGCTGCGAGGCCGCATCGTTGCCCTGATGGAGGAGGCCGGCGAGGCAAGGCCCGAGATCCTTGCCGCCGGGCATGGAAGCTGGAATGAAATCCGGCTGAGCGACAGCTGATCATGTCACGTCGCGCAGCGGATCCAACAATGCACGAGAGAAATTCCGATCGCAGAAAGGCGCCGACCATGGCCGATGTCGCCCGGCGCGCCAATGTATCGACCGCTGCCGTGTCGTACCTGCTCAGCGGCGACAGCACGCGCCTGAAGTTCGTCGGCAAGGAGGCGCGGCAGCGCATCCTTGAGGCCGTCGCTGAGCTCAACTACGTGCAAAACCGCACCGCGCGGCAGCTGCGCCGCCAGCAGGCCGAGCGAATCTGCCTTGTACTGCCTCGTCTCGGCGTGCCGTTCAGCGACCGGATCGCGCAGGATATCCAATCTGGAGCGGCGCTGAGGGGATTTTCGACGATTATCACCGCGGGAGACACCTTCGAGCGAACCGACCGGATCGTGAGGGAAATCGAGAGCGGGCTGGCAGACGGCATTATCGCCGACTGGCAGCATCTCTCCGAGCCCGAGGTGATGCTCTTGGCCGCGCGCCTGGCGGCCGCGGGCCGGCCAGCGGTGATCTTCCATCCGACCATCGAGCCGGCAGGCTTCTCGGTTGTGCGCCAGCATACCGGCAGGGCCGTCTTCGAGGCACTCGACTACCTCTACCGAGCCGGCCATCGCTGCATCGCCTATATGGTGCATGAGCAAGCGGTGGACGCGAGCCGTCTCGCCGCCTATCGCAGCTTCCTGCAAGCACGCGGCCTTCCGCTGCGAGACGACCTGGTGATCGGCGGTGCAGAGGCGCGCAAGGCTGCGTTTGCCAATGCTACGGCGCTGGCCGCCCGCAAGGATCGGCCGACCGCGCTTTTCGTCGAATCCGATCTTGCCGCCGTGACCGCCCTGCACGCATTCGAGGAGGCCGGCCTCTCCGTGCCCGGCGACATTGCAGTCATCGGCTGCGGCAATATCGACGAGGGCGAATTCAGTCATCCGGCATTGACGACAATCGGCCCCGAAACTGCCCACTACGACCATCTTGCCGATCATCTGATCTCATTGATCTCGGCAACACCGGGCGCAATACCTACCCTTTTCAGCGTTTCGTGGCAGCTGGTCCGTCGCGCGTCCGCATGAGCAGGATCGCCGCTATTTGACGCCCACGCTTTCAGGCCAGAGGACCTGGATTTCCTTTGGCAGCGCATCCCGCACCTTTGCCGACTGGCCAAGGTCGATATGCCGTGCAAGCACACGCAGCACTGAGCGTGCCGCATCCTCGGCATCGACAGGACGGGTCGATTTCAATTCATCGGCGATGTGTTGCAGGAACTTCTCGAGCGAGCGTGTCTTGTCGGGCATGTCGGCGGGCCGATAGCGATCATAGTAGGCGCCGCGCACGAGCAGCGGCAGTTCCGCTCCCAAGTTGGCCGCCAGTCCGATCTGCAGCCTGTCCCGAAGGGTTCGCAGAACGGCGCCCAATGTATGCCAGGCGACGTGTCGATCCGGACCAAGATCCGCCATGATCTCGTCAAGCCAGATGTTTGTTATTTGCAGCGTTTTGTCAAAAACGTCCAAGCCGGTTGCGCTCATCGTCGCCTCCTCGAAAGGTTCTGCGGGCGAAACGGCGACCGGAGATTATTGTTTCGTGGTCCTGTGAAAATCGTCCTGGCAAAGCGGCGGAAACCGGTTCGGTCGGAGAGCCTGTCGGCGTCAGGTCTGCTCGACACTCTGCATCTGCTGGATTTCGGCGATCTGTCGGAAGCGGCCGTTTTCCACCCCGTTGAGTGCGGTCACAGCGGCCAGATTGTCGCCCTTTTCATCCCACCGCACCGGCTCGCGATAGGCGATTCCCCTGAAACGGATATCGCGCACCGCCGCCAGAACGTCGCGCCGGCTCGGATACCCTTGGATACAGTGCTGGCGTCTTTGATCGCGGCAAGGAGAAGGCAGGCCGAATCGTAGGCATTCACGGCATAATTGCGCTTCGGCTTCGCCGTCCGACGATCTCGCCAGCTTCGGCGAGCGTCGCTTCCAAGCAATCCCTTCGCGCGTCAACGACGCCCGTTCAACCTTCCCACAGTTGTATTCGGCGCCCTGCGTTCCGATCATTAAAGTCGTCCTTGCTGATCCGAAAGGTGGTTGTCCTCCGCCTAACTGAGCTTGTGCTCATCGGTTCCGAACGCCGTCTCAGCAATGAGACCAGTCCTCACGTTGCCCGAGCCCGGGTATCTCTTGACTGACTGAGCGGCCCGCGCCGACAATGGCATTGGGAAGATGGCGGGATGGCGCCCACGGTGTTCGGCACCACTTGGCGATCAAGCTGCGAAAGGGCTGTCATGGATTGGAAGCTGGAACTAGTCCCGGTCCCCGTATCGGACGTCGATAGAGCAATTGCCTTTTATGTTGAGAAGGTCGGCTTTCATCTCGATCACGACCACACCGTAAGCGACGAGATACGTTTCGTGCAATTGACGCCGCCCGGTTCGGCCTGTTCGATTGCCATGGGCAAGGGCCTCGTCGACAGCCCCCCGGGATCCATAAGGGGCCTGCAACTGGTCGTGCCCGATGTCGATGAGGCACACCGGCACCTGGCCGCTCAAGGTATCGAGGTCAGCGATATCAAGGATTTTCCCTGGGGCAGATTTGTCTTCTTTGAGGATCCCGACGGCAACACCTGGTCTGTCCAGCAACTTCCACCTCGCAGCTGAGGTGGCGCGCTGCGGCACGGTCGTGCCCCGACACAGATAGCGCGGGATGCACGGTTCAATTCGAACGCGTCCCGGCCTAACGCCTCTTCTCGTCGAAGGCGGCATTCCAATTGTGATAAGGCGCGCGATAGGTGGGGATGCGGTCCTCGACATCGGCAAGCGCTTCGAACGGTTTGTGCGGTTCGGCCTGATACCAGAAGGCGACCGACGAAATGTCGTCCGAGCGGCGATTGGCGTGACCGTGCTCGATGGTCACCCGGATCCGTTTGTGGAAGATGACCGGGTCCTCTATGTGCCAGCGATAGAGCGTAACCGGCTCGGTCCAGTTCGGCCCGCCGGCGGCGATGATGCCGTGATAGGGCGCGCTGTAGTCCTGTGTCGGGCACCATGCCGTGTTGAAATAGTCCTCGGTGCCGGTGCCGTGCAGTGTTGGCGGCCAGGCATCGTTGGCGCCGGGGCTGGTCTCGCCGCGATCGCCGATCAGTTCGGCCTTCGGTCCGATGCGCGGATCGGGCTTGCGCACCGTATCCGGCACGGAAATGCCCGGCTCGCCGTCGACGAAGATCATGTCGTCGCCCTCGCCATACCAGTCCCATAGTGCGGAACGCCGCCGCGAATAGACCGAATAGAGCACGCCGACATAGTGGCCGTGACCTTCCGCCTCCAGAATGGTGTAGTTGCCGTTCCCGTCGGTATTTTCACCGCCAAACAGGAACTGCTCGTTGGCCAGCCCCGCCTGGTCGATGCCGTCAGGTCGCTGCTGCCTGTATTGGGCGTGGAAGCGGCCCAGGCCTTCCTCGAGTTCCTCATGCAGTTCGAAATCGACATAGTAATAGAAAAGCAGGTCGTCCTCGGCCTCATTGGTGACGGTGAAGCGCATGTGGCTGGCAAACGGCATCGGAAAGTAGCAGTTGAAGGCCTTGCCATCCTCTGGACTTGCCTGCACCGGCAGGCTGGCAAAATTGCGCGTGCGGGCATGGCCCATGCCGAAGAAATCGCCGATCGGCGTTTCGATGCTCGGATGTGCCTCACCATCCCAATAGGCGCGCAATACGATCTTGCGCAGGAACGCCTCGCTCTCGCAGGCGAGCGTCGCCCAGATATGCGTGACGATGCCGGCACCGTCATACTCGGCAATCACCACCGTCTGGCCGGGTTCAATGTGCAGCCGGTCGTCATTGCCGCCGGTGCGGTCGTAGCTTGAGAACCGGCGGGTTTTGGCGTCGCGCAATTTGGCGAGCCCGCGAAGCGGCGACAGGCCGGCATTATCCATGTGTTTCTCCTCTTGCTTCAGCGGTTATTTCAGGCCGCTTGTCTTGATGGATTCCATGATCTGGCGCTGGAAGATCACGAAGAGGACCAGCATCGGCACGGCGACGATGGTCGAGGCGGCCATGACGTAATTCCAGGCGGCGGCGTACTGGCTCTTGAAGTTCGCAATGGCTACCTGCACCACCCAGAGGTTGAGGTCCGATGTGATCGTCAACGGCCACAGGAAAGCGTTCCAGTTGGCGAGGAAGAACAGGATCGCCAGTGCCGACAGGATCGGCCGGCTGAGCGGCAGGATGATGCTCCAATAGATGCGCCAGTAGCCGGCGCCATCCATGATCGCCGCTTCTTCCAACTCCCTGGGCAGCGACAGGTAATATTGCCTGAGCAGAAAGATGCCGAACGCGTTGAAGATCGCAGGAATGATCAGCCCGGCATAGCTGTCCAGCATATGCAGCGTCCGCGTCAAAATGAACAGCGGCACGATGATTACCGGCAGCGACACCAGGAAGGTCGAGAACATGGCGAGGAACAGAATGTCGCGGCCCGGAAAACGCAGCCGTGCGAGCGAATAGCCGGCCATCGAATGGAAGAACAGCGCAGCGACGGTTACTGTGGCCGACACAAAGAACGAATTGAAGAGATAGCGCAGGAACGGCACCTCGGTCAGCACATAGAGGAAATTGCCGAGCGTCGGGCGTTCCGGAATGAGGCTCGGCGTGAAGACGTCGCTCGCCGGCTTGAGCGAGATGACCAGCATCCAGACCAGCGGGAACACCGTCATCAGGCCGAGCGCCGCAGTCGCCAGCATCCAGGCAAGCCTCGCCGCTCGTATCTGCGAACGGCCGGAAGGAGTTCGGCCGTCAGTCATGCTCGAAGCGTCCGCCGCGCGTCAGCACGAAGAAGAAGACCGTGACCAGCATCAGCGCCAGCACCAGCAGCGATGCCATTGCCGATGCATAGCCGAACGCGCCGAACTGGAATGCCTGCTTGTAGATGTAGATGATCAGCACCGAGGTCGAATTGACCGGACCGCCTTTGGTCATCACATAGATCAGGTCGAAGACCTGGCCGCCGGCGACAGCCGCGACGAGCGAGACCAGGAGGACGAAGAAGCTGGTCGGCTTGAGCAAGGGCAAAGTAATGTACCAGAAGCTTGTCACCGGCCCGGCACCGTCGATCTTTGCGGCTTCGTAGTACTCTGCCGGGATGTCCTGGAGTCCGCCGAGGAAGATCAGCATGTAGAAACCCATCAGGAACCAGACGCTGACCAGCACCAGCGTGAACAGCGCCAGATTTGGATCGCCGAGCAGCGAAATTCCGCCGAGGCCGACGAGCGGCGCCAGCCGGCTGACGATGCCGACCTTTTCGACCAGCATGAGCTGCCACACGAGCGCCACCACGACCAGGCTGACCATCTGCGGCGCAAAGAACATCGAGCGCATGACCGCGTTGAAGCGGTTGGTCTTCTGCACCAGAAGCGCCAGTCCCAGTCCGGCGGCGTAGAGCGCCGGCACCAGCATGACGGCATAGGCTACCGTCACCTTCACGGACGACCAGAACAGCGGGTCGCCCCACATGCGCCTGTAATTGCCGAACCCGACGAACCTGTAGCCGCCGAAGCCGTTGACCTCGAAGAACCCGACGGCGAGCGACAGCAGCATCGGCACGCCGACGAACACCAGCAGGCCAAGCGCATCGGGCAGGACGAACAGCCATGCGGCGCAGCGCTCCCTTTGCTTGGCGGTGAGGCCGCGGGCGGAATTCGCGCCCGCGGCTGGCGGTTTCATCTGATCCATGCTGGAAAGGGCCTAAAGGATCGGCGCGCCGGAATAGGAAGCGAGGAACGCATCGAGTTGCTGACTGGCCGTCGTCGCCGCCTGCTGGGCATCAACCCCGCCAAGCTGTGCCGACTGGATGGCGTCAGAGATGATCTTGTAGGCCTCCGGCGGAACCCGCGGCTCGGCGCGCGTCCCCGGATGGATCTCCTTGGCGAAGGTGCCGAACTTGCCGGTGCTGAAGACATCGGCGCCGGCCTTCAGCGCGCTGTTGCGCGGCGGCATGTCGCTCTTGGCGACAGTGCACCAGTTGACGACCCGGTCGATCGATGCCGGATCCATTGAGGCCAGCGCCCAGGCGCAGAACTGGGCGGAAGCATCCGGGTTCTTGCCTCCGGCATTGGCGACAAAGGCCCAGCCACCGCCGACGGTGACGTATTTGCCATTGGCCGGTGTCGGCAATTTGAAGATGCCGTAGGGCACGTCCTTGGCGTTGTTGTCCATCGCCGAAATGCCCCAGATGCCGCAGTTCTGCATGGCGCACAGCCCTGCCCCGAGATTGGCGACTATGTCGAAGCCGCCGCCGACCACCTGACGCGGCGCCACGCCGGTATTGATGGCATCCTGCCAGAGTTTCAGCGCCTGGACGGTGGCCGGCGAATCGAAGGCGCTCTTGCCGTCCTTGCCCTGGAACTCGCCGCCGCCCTGCCACAGGAACGGATACCAGGTGAAGTTCTGGTAATAGCCGGGAGTCGTTTCGAACAGCACGCCGTAGCGACTGGGCGTCGTCAGCTTTTTGGCGACCGCCAACAGCTCGTCCCAGGTCTTCGGCACGTCGTTCTCGTTGAGCTTTGCATCCTCGAACGCTTTGACCGAATAGTAGAAGGCCATCGGCTCGACTTCCATTGGCACACCGTAGATCTTGCCGTCCACCATGCGGTTGGCGATGACGCTTTCCGGGAAATCGGCTTTGGCGGCATCCTCGATATGCGGCGTCAGGTCGGCAAGCACGCCGCCATTGTAATAACGCAGGAAATCGCCGGGGCTGATGAGGAAGATGTCAGGGCCCTCGCCCGACGCGAAGGCCGTTGCCAGCTTGGAACCGGAGATGTACTCGCTGTTGACGACATATTCGAGCTCGACCTTCTGGTCGTGGCCGTTGTTCCAGTCGGCCACCAGCTTTTCGAACCACTGGACCTGCGGCTTCACGTCTCCGCCAGGCGCATAGAACTGCCAGAATTTCAGCGGCGCTTCCTGAGCGCGCACGGCCATCCTGTTGATGAACGGGAAGCCTGTAAGGCCGGCGGCAGCGAAAGTGGCGCCGCCCTGGATCAGCCGACGGCGGTTCAGGCTGGCCAATGGCCGGTCGCGGGTCGTTTTGTCAGTCATCAATTCCTCCCTTGGATGTTGTTCGGTCGAACGTTGGCGAAGGGACCTCCGTTCCCTTTGCCGGCATCTGGCGTCACGCGCTGTCGAATGGGCTCAACGCGCATGGGATCACTTCGGTGCGCGGCGCGCCCTCGACTTTGCCACCCAGCCGTTCGAGCAGCATTTCCGTGGCGCGCTTGGCAAGCATTGTCGGACTGTTGCCGACATGGGTCAGCTTCGGCCTGACATATTCCAGTTGAGGCAGGTCATCGAAGACTGCGATGGCGATATCTTGAGGGATATTGATCCCATGGTCGTAGAATTCGGTCAGCGCACCGGAGGCCATCAGATAATTGGCGAAGAACATCGCCGACGGCAGGTTTCCGCCGTGCTTCTCGCTGAGCCAGGTGACCGCATCCCGCCCTGACGGGGCAAGATAGCTTCCCTCGAACCGCAGATCGACGGAGATTGGCACGCCATTGTCGGCGAGCCCTTTTTCGAAGCCGGCGGCACGCGCCATCGCCTCCTTGAAAAAGGATGGCCCGGTGACATGGGCGACGCGGCGATGGCCCCTCTTCGCCAGATACTCGCCCATCAGATAGCCGCCGCCGAAATCGTCCAGCTGGACGCTGTCGACAGCATGGTTCGGCAGATGGCCGATGAAGACGGCGGGCAGATCGAGGCTGAGCAGTTCGCTGTGCATGCCGTGCAGCGCGAAGTCGGCAACGATGACGCCGTCGACCCGCTTGCGCCCTATCTGGCGCAAATACTCGCGGCCGTGATCCTGTGAATGTCCGCCCGGCACGTCGGTGTTGAAGATCAGCATGTCGAGGCCGACCACTTCGAGCGTCGACTGCGCCGTTTTCACCAGCTCCGGATAGAACGGGTTGCGGATGTCCGGGATCAGCATCGCGATAATGTTGGTGCGGCCGGTGCGTAGGCTCTGCGCCTGCGGGTTCGGCGTGTAGCCGAGTTCGTCGATCGCCGCTTGTACGCGCTCACGTAGCGATTTCGATACCCGGTCCGCATGGTTGATGACATGCGACACGGTCGTGCGCGACACGCCCGCTCGCGTGGCAACTTTGGAAATCGTGCTCATGGTGACAAGTTATGGGCACATGAATGCATTTGCAAATCGATTTTACCAATGTCTCGCAAATTAGGGCCGTCAGGCGGATTACACAAATGCCAAAAGAAAAGGCCGGGTTGTTAAGCCCGGCCAAGTGTGAAGGTCTATAACCTCCAGAGGGGAACGCGCCGGACGCAATGGGAGGAGACATCCGACGCAATTCGCATATGGGTCTGTATTGGTGGCGTTTCAACGATGCGGCAGTAGACCAACGGCGTTGCTGCCATAGAGCCAGAAACGCAAAGCATTCGAAGAGGGCGGTGGATCGCAGCTGCCAGTTGGACACAAAGGTCGCCGAATGCAGGGCGGCTCCTGGCATAGGGACTTCAGTCTGTAGGCCTATCGACCAAGGACCCGCACGGCCAAACTTTGGTCCGAGGCTGCTATCGCAAAAGCCCGAAATGCGAGAGTTTCAGGAACTGAGTTCCGAGGAGCCCCGTTGCGATGCCGACTGTTACAGGAGGCCGCCATGGACCCGAGCATTCACCAGGCACGTTGGCTGCTTTTTCCGTTATTTGGCCTGTGCTTCGGGGTCGCGGCCATTGGATTTATTGTTGGCTGACGGTGGAAGTCGGCGCT
The DNA here is from genome assembly GCF_040323975.1 of Mesorhizobium sp. M0019. Lineage (NCBI taxonomy): Bacteria > Pseudomonadati > Pseudomonadota > Alphaproteobacteria > Hyphomicrobiales > Phyllobacteriaceae > Mesorhizobium > Mesorhizobium sp. M0019. Next base: position 33,744 of record NZ_JAMYVK010000023.1, read on the forward strand.
ACCGCGGAGAGACGCAACCACGGGAAGGCAAAAGACTTGCGCAGTAAATAGTCCCTTCCTGCGCTAGCGAGACCCACCAGTTACCATCGTGGGACTGGTGGGTCTTGACGTTCCGGACGCAAACCATTGTTTTAAGCATCACACGAATTCGAACAGGAGGCAGTACGACAGAGCCGTATGATTAAGGGGAGTTCCGACATGCGACTGGCAAGTTCATTGATGACGACCCGGAAACGAAGGACCGGATCTTCACGAGGACGTCATGTCGGCATTTCTGTAGTCGTCTTGACCTTCATTCTCGTCGTGAGCCCCTATCGCGTCGTGGTCGATGGATCATCGCAGCCGCTCGGCCCGCAGGCTGCCTGGGCCAAAGATGGCGGGAACGGCAATGGCGGGAACGGGAACGGGAATGGGAACGGCAATTCGGGCAATTCGGGTGGAAACTCCGGCAATTCGAACTCGAACGCTGGTGCCGGCAAGGGCAAAGCAAAGTCGCAGGACGACAATCTCCCTGATCCCGCCCCTGCGGTAAACCCCGATAGCAAGCCAAAACTCTTTGTCAACGCATCCACAGGAGACCGGGTCGAGGTGAGCGGCCCGAGCATTGGCGTGGTGCATTCGAACGGACTCAGTGAGCGCATCGACAGCGACCAATATGAAATGCGGGATGCCGAGGGCCGCATCATCATTCGGCGCCTGGCGACGCGTTCCGATCGGGACAGGTTGCTTGGAATGATCAACTGAGGGCCAGTTCACATGGCCGCGCAGTGCGGCAATTTCGGCTCAAGCATGATCGCGAACAGGCGGATGGCGGCGCTCAGTCGCGTCGCGCAAGGTCATGGCGGCTTCGGTCCTGTTGCTGACGTTGAGCTTGGCCAGGATTCGCGTCATGTGGTGCTTTATCGTCTTTTCATGCAGGTTCAGCCGAAGCCCGATCCGCTTGTTGCTCAGTCCCGCGGCAACCAGCGTCAGGATCTCCCTTTCGCGGCTGGTGAGGTCGGCAAGTCCGTCAGCTTTCGCCGGCTCTTTTGATTGAGCCGAGAGATCGGCCAACAGGCGCGCCGACAATTGTGGACAGACATATCGTTCGCCCGACGCTACCGTGCGCAGGATCGCAGCCAACGTCCTCGACCCGACCCCCTTCAGAACATAGCCCCTTGCCCCGCTCTGCAACGCGGTCATCACGTGCTGGTTTTCTTCCGAAACGGTCAGCATCACAATTTTCAGTGCCGGATGCCGCTCAAGGGCCGGTCCGATCACGCCAAGGCCACCTCCAGGAACCGAGATGTCCATCAGCAGAATGTCGGGCCGCTGGTCTTCGATTATCCGCAGGGCATCGTCTCTGCTGCTTCCTTCACCGACGATCTCGAACCCGCCGATCTGATCGAGCGTGCGCACAACGCCTTCCCTGAACAGCGGGTGGTCGTCGACGATGGCGAGCTTGATGGCTACTGTCATGTCTGCCCCATTTCAACGATGTTGAGGGCCATTCTTACGACTGTGCCACTCTGTGAGGAAGTCACGGTAAACTGGCCCCCGAGGCTTTCCACCCGCTCGCGCAGCCCAACGAGTCCCAGCCTCTCGGGACGCACGATTTGCGGGTCAAAGCCAGCGCCGGCGTCGGCCACTTCGATACAAACGCGCTCGCCGTCGAAATGTTTCTCGACCGACTGACCTTCACCTCCGGCATGACGGAATCCATTGTTCAGCGCCTCCTGGACGAAGCGGAAGATGCAAATCTTGGCCGCCGGCGACAACGGCGCATGGCCGCCGGTCATCGATAATCTCACTTTGACGCCGGTTCGTTCTTCGTGCGCCTGTACGGCTAGCTGGAGAATTTCACCCAGTTCGGCATGCTCGATATGCGGCAGGACAAGGCCCTTGCTGATGCTCCTGATCTCGCGCATGGCATCGTCCAGATGTGCTTTGATGGCCAGCAATTCCTGTGCGCGCTTCGATTGCGGCGTAGCGGGATCGGCAATGACGGGGCTGTCGATCCCCAGCGCCGCGAGAGCAACCAATTGCGCGGGGCCATCGTGCAAGTCCGCACCGATGCGCCTGAGATAGCGTTCGTTAAGTGCGGTGGCACGCTGCGAGGCACGCTGCACCCGCAGCCTCAACAGTCTGTTTTGCGCAAGCAGATCGGAAAGCTCGGCAATGCGCTGCTTCAACGAGCGGCTCTGCGAACTGATCATGCGGCTGCCACGGAACACGATTGCCGACAGCCCGAGAAAGCAGGCCGCTGTGACGGCGGCAACGTCCAGCCAGGTTCGAATGAGCGCCTGATGCAGGTTTCTTTCAAAATCAGTGGCGACCTCGTAGAATTCCGAAACGGCCACCACTTCCCCCGACCATGGCTGCAGCACCGGATTGTAGATCTCGAGGAGATGCAAGCCGCTGGCTCTTTCGGCCTCGCTGTCCGGATCGTCGAGCTTGTCGAACTCCGAGACCATTTGGCCTGCGAATGCCGCCCGGAGATTGTCGCTGGGTTCGAAGCGCTTGCCGATCAATGTCTTGTCGGTCGAATACAGGATGGTTCCGTCGCGACGCCAGAGCTTGAAGGATTCGAGCCTTGTGCCGAGTGCCCCTTGTCCCAGCGTTTCATCGAGCGCATGGGCGACGCTCTCGTCGAGCACTTCGCTCTTGCGCATATCCGGAAGCAGCGGCGCGATAACGCTGTCCACGTAAAGAGCCGTCGCGGAAGCCGAATTCTGCGTGACCACGGTTTCTATATGGTTCGTGACGGAAATCCCCACCACCACCATGGCTGACAGGGAAAATAGACCGCCCGCGAGCAGGAACTGCGTTGCCAGCGACAGCGCATTCCAACGGTCAACAAGGCTTGTCAGCCTGTGTGGCTTGGTGTTCCGAATGGCCCGCTCGGCAGCACGCCGCACCAGTGGCGCGATTCTGGAGAGCCGGCTAATCCGTTGTCGAACGTCGCTGAAAGACGCCATCCTAGGTGTGTAACCGATCAATCGCGATGGAACTAGGGCCTGATGAGAGGGCGAACAGCGTATCCGGCGCTTTTTTGGGCAAACCGTCTCATTGCGTCGTTCGGTAAAGCTCGGACGCGGCCTGCTTCAGTGCCGCCCGTCCATCCGGCCTCAGATACATCATGTGCCCGCCCTCCAGCACCTCGGTGCGAATGGGCTTTGCGCCGGCAAGCGAAGGAATTTGACCAAGCAGGTAGCGCGAGCCCATGTACGGCGTCACTAGGTCGCTGTAGCCGTTGACGATCAGCACGCCGAGGCTGGGGTTTAGCACGCGCGCCTGTTGAAGGTCGTCCATGACACCCGCATAGCCCTGACGCGTCGCGCTCGTCCCATAGTCCCAATTGCCGCTGACTTCACGGTTGAGAAGCCGATAGCTGATATCCGTGCGGAAGTTCAATTCATCACGCACATAGCCGACGAAAGCGGAGGTGAGCGCCGGCACGCTTCGGTCGAGCACCGGATCGGGACCCTCGACTCCCAGGCTCTCTGGCGCCACGTCCGCTGTCGCGATGTTGCCGTCATAGGCGCTGAGAACATTGCCCTTTGCCCGTGCAAACTCCTTGGCGAACAGCCCTATGGGAATGCGTGCAAAGTGCCGCTGGACGAGATCGAGTGGCAGACCGGTGATTGCGGCGACACGCTGGCTCGCCAGGCGCCCACCCTGCTCCAGCCCACCTGCCAGCGCGGCCAGATAATCGCCGAGCGCATAGCGTTCGACTTCCGCCAGCCGCTCCTGCAGGGCCGGGCCGGAAACGCCTTCGCTGTGTAGGCGCACTGCCGCCAGCGACGGCAGTTCCAGCGCCCAGTGGAGCGGCTGGAACTCGTCCGGGCGCACCAGCGTGAATTCGAGCGCCGGCGAAATCAGCACGACGCCACTCGGGCTGATGCCGATGTCTTCCTGAAGCTTCCTGGCGAGCAATGCTGCTCGAAAGCCGCCATAACTTTCGCCAGCCAGGAAGACAGGCGATACCGTACGGTTCGTCTGCGCCAGATAGAGCCGGATAAACGCGCCTATCGACGCGGCGTCCTGGCTGACGCCCCAGAAGCTGTGTGCTTCCGTGCCGGGCGCTTCACGGCTGTAACCGGTTCCAACAGGGTCCACAAAGACCAAGTCGGTCATGTCGAGCCAAGTGTCGGGGTTGTCGAACAGCCTCTGCGGCGGCGGCAAGAAACTTCCATCGGCCGCCGTCGCCAGGACCCGCGGACCGAGCGCGCCGAGATGAAGATAAGCGGAAGCTGCTCCCGGACCGCCATTGAACACGAAGGTGATCGGGCGCCGCGGATCCGGTCCCGTTTCTTTCCCGGAATGCAGTGCATAGGCGACGTAGAAAATCTCGGCGGTGATATCGCCTTTGCCGGACGGCAATGACAGCGTGCCGGCCTTGGCCTCGTAATCGAGCGTGCGTCCGGCAATGACGATCGAATGATCGGAAGTCTGCGGCGGTGGCAGGAGCGAGAGAACCCCGCCTGTGGGCGGCGGCCGCTGGGCCGTCTCCGCGTGACCCACCCCAGTTCCGGCAACCAACAGCAGAAGAGCGAGGGCGATTTCTTGCAGCTTGATAGGCATGACGTCTCCGGAGCAATTGGCTGAAACTAGCACACCGTCGGCCGAACCAAAGTCACAGCACCGTGCGCCAGTACGTCTGACAAGAAGGGATCGGTTTGGGAAATCCGATGCCCAGGCGGAAGATAGGGCGCGAGGGTCACGGCGGCAGCCTCAACCTCTTCCAGCAGATGCGTGCGGCGGAATGGCGGACCAAACGACTTCGTGAATTTTCTGCCGGTTGACTCGATTGGCCCACTTCCTAGGTTGGCATTCGGGGCTCCCGTGCAATCCGAAGTTGGTATGACATCTTTCCACACCCGAAAGCTTGCCCTTCTCCTTCTATCGGCAAGCGCCGCCATCCTGTCTTCCTGCGTCATGCCCGATGACACGTCGAGCACTGCGAAGGAAGACGCCACGGCGGCGGCAGCCCGCAGGGAGATGGTCGGCCTTAGCGAGGCGGACGTTCGAATGTGCGCCGGCTTTCCGACCGCCACTGCCGATGTCGGCAAATCCGGCCAGATCTGGACCTATCAGCGCGTCGTTCAACGCGGCAATCTCAACATTGTCGTTCCGACCGTGGCCATTGGCCCCGTCCCGGCGCTGGGAGGTTCCGTCAACGTCGCCCCCGGCGGCTATTGCAACACGCAAATTCGAATGGTTGACGGTCATGTTGCCGAGGTTGCCTACGCCGGCGACAACAACCTGCCGAATAACCGCGATGCGCTCTGTGTCAGCACGGTAGACGCCTGTGTCGCCTACGCCCGTCAGTATCATCCAGGCAGGACAATGGGCAGATAGCGGGATGAGTGGCATTGCCGCTGATCTGAACGCCTGAGATTTCTGGTTTGCCGGCTAGTGACTATCCTCGATCCCGATCGAGCATCACCGATTTGACCTGACATTCCCCGCTCTCAACCGCCGACCCCATCGCGAATAGTGGAGAAATAGCGGTCGGTTCCGACCTGCCCGCCCTTGAGGGCAATTTCCAGCCCATCGATCGCCTTAATGCTTGAATGCGCCACACAAAGTGGCGAGCCCGGCGATGCCGGCAGCGGCATTCGCACAGTCAGCGCGTCGACGCCCATCTGGCCAAGTGCATGGCTCGACGTGTCGCCGCCGGCAATGACCACGCGCAGTAGCTTCTCTTGAAGCGTCAGTTCGCGGAGAACCTCGCCAAGGCCGCGGCCGAGCTTATGGCGGGCGCCTTCCCGGAGATCGATTTCTGCACCGCGGTCGGCCGCAGGTCCGAGCGCGGTGTAGAGGATGACGCTGCGCCCGGCCCGTAGGCTGGAGCGGCCGGTCGCCACCGCGCGCGCAATCGCATCGTTCGAAGCCTCAGAAACCAGTTCGACGGGGTCGAGCTCGATCCCGTCGAAGCCGTCGGCCAGAGCATGACGGATCTGTCGTTCCGTCGTCGGCGAGCAGCTCCCCGAGACCACGGCGATCCTGTCGGCAGCCCCCGGCGGCGAAAAGGCGGATTTGGTATGCACGATCCGGTTCGATGCCCATTCGACCAGCAAGGCATATTCGATGCCTGAAGAGCCGACGACGAAATAACCGCCCGGCTTGCGAGCGCGCCAAATCTCCTTGCCGGCAAGTGCCTGGGTTTCCAGGCTATCGACATCGACAAGCACGATACCTGAGCCATTCTCCACAAGCCGGTCGAATGCTTTCGACCGCGACGCAGACTGCAGCGTCGCCAGGTCGACCAGGCCCGAGGCGAGGCTGGTCTGGCGCGACAGATGGATCAGTAGGTCGGATTCGTCCATCGGCGTGGTCGGATGGCGGCTCATCACGGGATGGCGGTCGATGCGGAAATATTTTTCGCGATAGGCCGCGAACAGATGACCGAAGGCGGTGTAGCGCTTCAGCTGCGGCGCGCCGACCACCAGCGGCACGCCGTCTTGCCGGAAAACCGAGCGGCCGATTTCGATCGCCCGGCCGATGCTGCCGATTGCCGGGCTGGAATCGAAGGTCGAGCAGACCTTGTAGTGGCAGATCTCGGCGTTGACGGTCTTCAGCCAGGCGAAGGCATCTCGCAGATGCGTGTCCATCCACTGCGGCGTCTCGCTGCGGCTGGTGCCGGCCAGCCCAAGGGCGCGGCAATGCGCAAATTGCGAAAGCAGCGCCTCGTCCGGCTGGCGCATGAACAGGACGGTCGGCACGCCGCCGAGCTCGAGCGCCTCCATAACGTCGGTCGAGCCGGTCAGGTCGTCGCCATAGTAACTCAGAAGCAGGTTTTGCATGGCGTCAGGCCGCCTCGCCGCCGCCGAACTTCTCGATCGACCGCGCCAGCTCGACATGGCTCAAGGCATAATCCGCCAACGGAATGTCCTGGACCGCCGCCTGCCAGGCCTGCTGCACGGCGCGCACGCCGGCGCCCGGCCCGTCCGGGTGGCTGACGATGCCACCGCCGCAGAGATAGAGAAGATCGACCGTCCGGCCGGTTCGCTGGAAGGTTTCAGGCGCCTGCCCGCCCCACTGGCCGGAGCCGGCGACCGGCAATGCGCAATCGGCCGGCGAAAAGATCGGCGTGGTCACCGCCTTGAAGGATTCGACGAAGGACCAGTCGGGTTCCCAGTATTTCGAGGCGATGCCGTTGATCTGGAACTGGTCGACGCCGAGCAACCGCCAGAACTGCTGCCAGACCTTGAAATCCATGCCGAGGCCGGGATGGCGGGTGAGAATGTCCCAGCCATTGCGGTGGGCATGGAGCACCAGGCTGGAGCGCTTTCGGAGGTAAGCCATGCCACCAAAGCCGATCGAATTGATGTTGACCACCGCGCAATTGCCGCCGGCCTTTGCCACCAGATCGTGGTTTCGCATCATCTCGTCGGGATCGGCATGTGAAATGCCGAAGGCATACATGACCTTCTTACCGGTCTTCTGCTCGTGGTCGAGGATCAGCGGCATGATTGCCCTCACTCGCTCCGACAGCGGTGAATAGGCCGGGCTCATCAGCTTCTCGTCGTCCTTGATGAAGTCGACGCCGGCGGCAATCAGCTCTTGCACCATTGCGGCCGTCTCGTACGGGCGGAGTCCCAGCGCCGGCTTGACGATGGTCCCGATGATCGGACGATCCGCGACACCGGTCAGCCTGCGGCTGCCCGCGACGCCGAATTGCGGGCCCGGATGCGCGCCCCGGTACTCCTCGGGTAGCTTCATGTCGACGACACGGATGCCGGACAGGCCCTTGATCGAAAAGGCACCGCCGATGGCGATGGTCATCAGCGCCGACAGGTCGGTGCCGATGGCGTCCAGCGGAAAGGCGATATCGATGTCGGCGCGCTTGACCGGGCCGTTGCGTGCTTCGGGGCTTGCTCCGGAACCGGTTTCGGGAAGGGACGGCCGGTCCGCGTCCGGCAGATGCCGTATCGCCAGGACTCGCGCTGCGACCCTAGCCTTGAGCTCTTCCGTCTCGCCGGCCAGCGCGACGAAGGTCCCGGTCGACTGGTCGCTTGCAATCTTGGCCGCCAGCGCCTCGATATTGCCGGGCGTTTCGATGCGATAGGTAAGAACAATCATATTCGCGCGGCCTGCCGGGGAGGTTTCGAAAAAGGTTCCTTGGCCCTCGAAATCTGGTATAATGAGTACATAAGCATTGCAAGCCCTATCCGGCTTGGCGGTAAGGGCGAGTCGGCAACAGGCGTTCCGGAATTCACGGCGGAAATGCTAGGTATAGGCCGGTCAAAGGAGTGATTCGCGACGATGAACCGTTCGGAGCCGATCGTCCGGCGCAAGCTTTCCGACGAAGTATTCTTGAGACTGAAGCGCCTGATCACCGGCGGCGAATTGCTGCCGGGTGACGACATGCCGTCGGAGCGCGAATTGATGGAGCGTTTCGAGGTCGGCAGGCCGGCGATCCGCGAGGCGATGCAGGCGTTGAGCAATATGGGGCTGGTCGCGATCTCGCATGGTGAGCGTGCCAAGGTGCTGCAGCTCACCGCCAAGTCGATCATCAAGCAGGTCGACGGCGCAGCCAAGATCATCCTGTCGTCATCGAAGGACACGCTCGAGCACCTCAAGAACGCGCGCATCTTCTTCGAGCGCGGCATGGTCAAGGAAGCTGCAGAAAAGGCCACAGCCGAGGACGTGCAGCGGCTGCGGGAAACGGTCGCCGAGCAGCGCAGCCATCGTGGCAACTCGGAAGCATTCATATCTGCCGACATGAAATTCCACACACAGATCGCGGCAATATCCGGTAACCCGATCTATGTCGCTGTCAGCGAGGCAATGCTAGGCTGGCTAAAGGAATACCACACCGAAATGCTGATCTGGACCGGCAAGGAAAAGTTCACGCTGACCGAGCATGAAGAGATCGTCGGACGCATCGAAGCCAAGGATGCGGATGGCGCCGAGAAGGCGATGATCAAGCACCTCGAACGCTCGCGCGCGCTCTACGTGATGAATTCCGGCAACTGAAAATCAAGTGCAGGTCCCGACCGGCGTCGCGGTCGGACCTTGTTCTCGGCCTACTGGCTGACCACAGATCAGCCTGAGCCCGGACCGACGCAGTTTTATGTTGCCGTCTGAATCCGGTGTATGTGCCGCGTTGTTTTCATTCAGCGATTTCAGCATTTGCATCTTCCCAGCCATGGATTTCCGCCGCCCGCTTTCGTCAGCAGGCCCGCATAGGCCCGTCTTGGAGGCGCCTGGCTTCTTCTTGAATTGGCAATTCTTGCAAAGACTATGCTAGATTTGCCAATCGGCGAGAACGACACCGGGAGAACCGCAATGGCTGACAGGAGCCTCCACGTCGTGATCTGGCTGCCGTCGAATTTCTATTCGGCCGTCGTCTCGACGCTCGTGGAAATGTTTCAGCTTGTGAATGACGTCTGCCGTTCACAGGTTCTCTCCTGTGAATTCGTTTCAAGGGGCGCGCCGTCGACATCAAGCACCGGAATTTCCTTCCCGACAAAGGCTCAACCATCGCGAAAAATGGATGTCCTGATTCTCATTGCGATGCCGGGCGTCGAGATTCCGGAGCTTCTGCGCTCGCTCGACGAGGAGAGTGAACATTCAAAACCGCTGATCGCGCTTGCGCAGCAGCAGGACGCAATCATCGCAGCACATTGCGGCGCGTGTTATCTGCTCGCCAATTCGGGATTATTGGACGGTAAACGCGCAACGATATCCTGGTGGCTGAAAGCCGAGGCAAGCCGCCGGTTTCCGCAAGTGCGATGGGACGCTTCCCGCCTGCTCATTCGCCAGGACCGCCTTTACACATGCGGAGGCGGGTTTTCCGGACTCGAACTCGCCAGGGCTTTGCTGATCGATCTGGGCTTCTCGAAGGAGGAGCGGATCATTCGAAAACTTCTGGTTCTTCCTCCGCCGCGCAAATTCCAGAGTCCCTACGAATTTTCTCTCGACGAAATTTCGAACGAGGCCAGCCCATTCGAGAACAAGCTGCGCGAGCTCTCGAACGACAAGATGTCGGAAATCGATCTGAAATTTCTGGCAACCGAATTGGGCATGTCTTCGCGAACCCTGTCTCGCAGATTTTTCGACGAACTCCAGACAACGCCGGGAAAATGGATCCAGGAAAGGCGGCTGGAGTTGGCAAAATCCATCCTTGAGGAAACGAAACTGAGCGTTTCAGAAATTTGCTATCGGGTGGGATATCAGGACGTCGCCTCGTTCAGCCGTCTTTTTTCCAGGACAACTGGAATGGCACCAGGCGAGTTTCGAAAGCAGATCCGGTGACAAGTCGGCAACGGAAGTGCTGCCGCTACGGGCAACCGCTGCCGAAGTGCGGCTATCCAAGAGCCTCGGCAAATGACTTCAGCCGATCCGGACGATTGCGTAGGGTGTCATCACAAGATGGTCTCGGCCCGACGTGTCTTGCGGAATCTTGCGCGACATTCGCCCATCCCAGATCTTCAGAGGACCCCGATCGGAGCCGAGCCCGGAAACATCGACCGGAAAATCGTCCGGGGTAAGGTTCGCCAGCCAGACGATGATCTTGCCTGTCTGGGAGCGGCCGGCCAGTGCCAATACCCGCGTCTCATCGGTCGTTGTCGCCGCCACATGCGCATGGCCGGCCAGATCGCAAAGTCCTTTCACCGCGTGGAAAATCGGCCGGGGTGCACCTTCTTCGACAGGTTCGCCCGACGAGGCCAGTACGCCGAATGGTCCGGTGAAGCTGCAGAGCGTCAGCATTTCGAGCCCGGCCGGCGCAACGCGCGCGGCATAGCCGATCGTCCATGCGGCCCCGAACAGCCCGGCATGGCGAGGGTCGCGGTCAGCCATTGCAATGCGCTGATTGTCGGGATTGGCCTTGGTCGCGCCGCCATAAGGGTTCTGGCGCATGGCAATGGTCGAGGGCCCGATCCGATAAGGTATTGTTCCGAAGATCGTTCGTACTGACGCCGTGATGAAAGGCAGTGCCTCCAGCGATTGCATGACGCTGAGATCGTCGGCGGCGTGCACGATCGGGCAGGTGCAATGCGTGACGAAATCGAGCGGGTCAGCCGGCACACGCTTGCGATTGAGTTCGGTGAAATAACTGAACATACCGCCGCCGAGGCGGGTGTCGGGAAAGGCGCGCCGCGCCGCGGCATAGACGTCTTCGAGCGGTGGGCATTGCGGCCATGCACTGCCCGGCGGCGTCGACTGCCGGTCGACCGAGGGCGAAACGGCAATGGCCGAGAGCTTGAGCCCGGCCTTGCGCACCCTGTCGGCGACGTCTGAAAGCTCGACGTCGAGATCGCCGTCGCCGGCAATGACACATTCGAGCGTTGTCCGGACCGGATAGGCGGCGGCGAGCTGGGCGTAAGCCCGCAAGGCGTCGAGCCCATGGCCACGCGTCGGGTCGTAATGGAACATCAATTGCTGCGGACCAAGCTCGGACAGCACCGATAGCTTGTCCAGCGCCGCCTCGACCTCATCCGGGTAGATGATCACGCCGATATCCGGCAGCGCCGGTCCGGCTTTGCCGAGCGTGACGCGAATTGGTTCGACGGTTGCCGCAGCCGCCGGCACTTTCCCGCGACCCTCTATCCGCAAGCTGATGGTCTGGCGGAAGGTCTTGCCGGCGGGCAGCACATAGGGCCATGGCAGCGCCAGCGGCCGAACATAGGTCTTGTAGGAGGCATCCGACCAGTTGCGCTGGTCCTCCATCTCGAAAGTGTCGCCTTCCATCCGGCATTCGGCGGTGACGTCGGGCCGGACTTCATGAGTGATGGCGCGCAAATCCTTGAAAGGTTGCCAGGGATCGATCAGCTCTGGAAGCCGCGTCGCGACCACGCTGCCATCGGTATGCTCGACCGTGACCGGGCTGCCGGCTAGGCCGGCAATCGGATGCAGGATGCAGAAGCCGCAGCGATTGGTTTCGAAATCGTTGTCGGGAAGAGCGCTCACGTCGAAGATCAGCTGGCCGTCAGCCGAGCCCTTGATGGTCGCACGGAAGTCGAGCCGGCTTCCCTCTGGTCCGAAACAACCTGCCGAATAGCTGACGAAGAAAGCGTCATCGCCCTGGTCGATGATTAAATCGGTGAGCGCTGGCTCGTAGGTGCCCCAGTCGCGATCCCTGACGATGAAGGCGACGGCGCGCAGAACCTCGGTGCCGCCATGCCGGATGGTGCACAGATTGCCGTTGACGAAGTCCGCCGTCAGCGCGCCGGCGCGCAGCCTGACCGGTTCGGCTTCAACTGCACGTGTACCGTAGAGGAGGAAGGCGTCGGCTGTCATTTCAGCAAGGCGTCGAGCTGCACCGGCTCCCGGCCTGCGGCGCCGGCATAGGCTGCCTCGACCAGCGCTAATGTCTTGAGGTTGTCCGCGCCCGAGGTCGCGGGCTCGGTTCCCTTGGTCAGGCAATCGACCCAGTGCTTTTGAATGGCGACGACGCTTTCCTGGATGTTGTGCCACGGCCGCGATGCCCAGGCCAGCAGCGGTGGCGAGACATCGCTGACGACTGTCCCGCTTCTTCCGGTGACGGTGAGCCGGTAGCCCTGCGCCAGCCGGATCGTGCCGTCGCTGCCGTCGATCTCGATCAGCGTATCGGGGAACGGCTCTGTCGCGAGCTTGCTCGCGTAGCTGCAGTCGACCATGGAAGTGGCGCCGCTCGTGTGGTCCATCAGCATCGTCGCAACATCTTCGCCGGCAATGCCGGGATTGATGCGCGCCGTTCGCGCAGTGACCGTCGAGACGTCGCCCAGCAGAAAGCGGGCGATGTCGAGGATATGGATGCCGAGATCCTCGATAATGAAGCGCTTTCCGGTCGCCAGATAGGGCTGGCCGGAAAACACGTCATAGGCAGAGCGGAACGAGATCCGTCCGAAAAAGGGGGTGCCGATTTCGCCGCTGTCGAGCATGGTACGCACCGCCTGGATCGGCGACTGCCAGCGAAAATTCTCATGCACCATCAGCGGCACGCCGGCGTCAGCACAGGCCTTTACCATCGCCTTGGCGTCGGCAAGCGTCGGCGCAAACGGTTTTTGGCAGATTGCCGGAACGCCGTGCTGCGCCGCCATCTCCACGAGCATTCTGTGGCTTGGTGCGGTGGTGGCGATGTCGACGAAATCCAGCCTTTCGCCGGCAAACAGCGCCGCCGCGTCGGTATAGCGCCGCGCGACCCCGAACTGGTCGCCGACGATCCGCAGCCGGTCCGGATCACGGTCGCAGATGGCGGCGATCGAGGCGCCCTCTATGTCGCGCCAGGCATGCAACTGGTTGACGGCAAAGAAGCCGCAGCCGATCAGCGCTCCACGCAGTTCCGCCATGTCAGCCGGCCTTTGCCATCTGCATCAGCGTGACACGGCTCTGCAGCCGGCGCTGTGCCTGGTCGACGACGACGGCGACGATGATGACGAGGCCCTTGATCACCATCTGCCAGAACGAGCTCACTCCCATCATCACCAGCCCGTCCGAAAGGATGCCGATTACGAAGGCGCCGACAATGGTACCGCCGATGGTACCGCGTCCGCCCGACATCGAGGTGCCGCCGAGCACTGCCGCGGCAATGGCGTTGAGCTCGAAGCTCTCTCCGGTCGCCGGATGCGAGGCCATCAGTTCGGACGAGATGATCAGCCCGACGATCGCCGCGCAGAAGCCGGAGAACATGTAGACGAACATCTTCACCATGTTGACGCGGACGCCTGAAATCCGCGCCGCCCGCTCATTGCCGCCGACGGCGAAGATGTGGCGGCCGAGCGGGGTGTATTTGGCGAGATAGGCCGCCCCTAGCGCAACGACGAGCAGAATCCAGAGCGCGACCGGCAGGCCGAGCAGCCGGCCGGCGCCGAGGTAGCCGAACCCTGTGGTGCCGAGCTCGGGCTTGCCGACGAGATTGGGGAAAGTACGGCCGTCCGACGACAGCAGCGCCAGGCCGCGCGCGACATAGAGCACGCCGAGCGTGGCAATGAAAGGCGCAACGTTAAGCCTGGTGATCAGCAAGCCGTTGACGGCGCCGATCAATATGCCGACGGCAAGCGTGATCAGCGCGATCTCGAAGACGTTGAAATAGATGGTGTAGCCGACCTGCAGGTCGATGCCGTTGAGCACGAGGTAGCCGGCCACCATGCCGCACAGGCCGACGATCGAGCCGACCGACAGGTCGATGCCGCCGGTGATGATGACGAAGGTCATGCCCATTGCGAGGAATGCGTTCAGCGCCACGTGCTTCGACATCAGGATAAGATTGGCGGCCGATAGGAAATTGGGGGCGGCTATCGAGAAGAATAACAGCACGGCGATTAGCGCGATGAACGTCCTCGCCTTCATCAGCGTCAGCAGGACCGAGCCGCCCGACATGGAGTTGACCGCCGCCTTGGCTGGGATGTCAGTCATGCGCCTTGCTCTCCGTGCGGGACCGGTCCGTGGCCGAAGGCCGAGGCAGCGACGAGTGCGGCCTCCGTCGCCTCTGCGCGATCGAACATGCCGGTCAATTTTCCATTGCTCATCACTGCGATACGGTCGGACAACGCCATCACTTCGTCGAGATCGGAGGTGGCAAACAGTATCCCCAGGCCGTCGCGCGACAGCTTGCGCATGGTGCGGAACACGTCGGCCTTGGCGCCGACGTCGATGCCGCGGCTGGGCTCGTCCATCAACAGCACCTTCGGGCCGGTGAGCAGCGCCTTGCCGATCACCACCTTCTGCTGGTTGCCGCCTGACAGCGACGAGACTTCCTGCGCCGGATCGGCGACCTTGATCGCCAGTTCGCGCACCGTCCGGGCCACCGCCTGTCTTTCGGCGGCACCGCGAATGTGGAACAGGCGCACGAACCGCGACAGGCTGGCCAGCGTCAGATTGCTGGCGACGGAGAGGATCGACACCAGCCCTTCGCGCTGGCGGTCTTCGGGGATCAGCGCCAGGCCGCGCCGGATGCGCCGCGTCGTGTCGCGCTCGTGCACTTTTTTGCCGGCAATGAATATCGTGCCCGTCGAATGGCCGTGGCGGCCCATGATGCAGTCGAACAGCTCGCTGCGTCCTGCGCCCATCAGGCCATAGATGCCGAGAATTTCGCCGGCGCGCAGCGATAGCGAGACGTGATCGACCGCAAGCCCGCCGGTGACGCGCGGCAGGCAGATGTCCTCGGCGCGGAATATTTCCTCGCCCGGCACATGGCCGTCGGCCTTGGCGAAGTCCTTGGCGTCCGAGCCGATCATCTGCCGCACGATCCACTGGGTGTCGACGTCTTTCATCTCCGCCTGGCCGGTGATGCGGCCGTCGCGCAGCACCGTGATGGTGTCGCCGATGCGGATCAGTTCCTCGAGCCGGTGCGAGATGTAGACGATTGCCACGCCGCGTGCCTTGAGGTCGGCAATCACCTTGAACAGGATCTCGACTTCCGCCGCGCTCAGCGCCGAGGTCGGTTCATCCATGATCAGGATGCGCGCATCGAGCGAAACCGCCTTGGCGATCTCGACCAGCTGCTGCTGGCCGATGCGCAGATCCTCGACCAGCATGTCGGGCCGGATGCCGGTTTCCAGGCGTTCAAGGAACTCCGCCGCGCGGCGCTCCTGCTCCTTGCGGTCGATCTTGCGGAAGCGGTTGGTGATCTCGCGGGTGGCGAAAATATTTTCGGCGACAGTCAGATTGCCGAACAGATTCAGCTCCTGGAAAACCATGCCGATGCCGCGGCTCACGGCATCACCGGAAGACGAGAATGAAACCTCCTCGCCGTCCAGCAAGATGCGCCCGAGCGTCGGTTGCTCGACGCCGGCGATGATCTTCATCAGCGTCGATTTGCCGGCTCCGTTTTCGCCGACCAGCACGTTGACCGCGCCTTTGCGCACCTCGAAATTCGCCCGCTTGACCGCGACGGTGCCGGAATAGACTTTCGAGACGTCCTCCAGCTTTAGGATGACATCTTGATCGCCGGTCATGGCTTCGGCCCGATCTTTGCTTCCGCCGGCGTCACCAGCGGCAGGTCCTGGCCACTGCCCGGCGTATAGGCGCCAAGTACTTCGACGCTGCGGCCCTCGAGTGCCTCGCGCGGCAGCTTGGAAAGCACGGTCTTGTCGGCATAGGCGTTGAAAGCCTTGCCGAACTGGGCGAAGTCGATCTGGTTGGTGAAATCGTTGAACTGGATGAAGTCGAGGCTGTCGCGCAGCGCGGTTCCGCGCATGGCGGGTCCGATCTGCACCCGCGCGTCCGCCTTGCCGTCGCCGTCGGCATCGATGTCCATCGTCGCCGCGCGTGACTGTGTATTGGCTGCAACGACCTTGCCCTCGAGCCGAACCGCGAAGGTCCATGGCGAATTCGCCTGCTTCTTCGGGTTGCCGTATTTGGTGCCGGCAGCGGCGGGATCGGTCTTGGCCAAGGCATGAACCTCGGCAAACGGCCCGGCCTTCTGCTGCAGATAGGGTATCACTTTCGCCGCCCAGATGTCCTCGACCATCTTGTCGGGATTGAACGCGGAGCCAGTGCCGCCGTTTTCCGCCGACGGCGTCGGCAAGATCTTGCAGGCGGTCAGGCTGCCTATTGCTGCGAGGAACAATGCGACAAAGATCGGCCGGGTCAGCGTGTTGAACATGTCGGCTCGTTCGGCATGGCGGTCAGGAGCACCCAGAGAAATGGAGGCAAGGGCGAAATGGAAGCAAGGGACGAACCGGAGGCTCGTCCCTTGCTGCTTGATGTTACGCCGGCTCAGTTGGTGAGCGCGAATGTCTCCAGCTTGGCGGCATTGTCGCCATTGACCAGGACGCAATCCATCAATTGCTTTTCCTCGGCCGGAGACTTCTTGTTCTTGATGAAGTCGTTGGCCTGCTCGACCGCCATCTGCGCCTGCGCGAAGGCCGGCTGCAGGACTGTCGCCTTGATGCCGCCGGAGGTGATCGAATCGCGCACGTCGTTCGACCCGTCGAAGCCGACGACGATGACGTCCTTGCGGCCGGCAGCGGCAAGTGCCGCATAAGCGCCCATCGCCATCGTGTCGTTGCCGGAGATCACGCCCTTGATATCGGGATTGGCCTGGAGGATCGATTCCATCTTTGAATAGGCCTCGGTCTGGCTCCAATTGGCCGACTGCTGCGCCACCATCTTCAGGTCCGGATAGTCGTCGATGACGTCGTGGTAACCCTTGGAGCGGATGCCGGCATTGGTGTCGGATTCCTTGCCGACGAGCTCGACGAAATTACCCTTCTCGCCCATCAGCTTGACGAATTCCTGTGCGCCGAGCTGGGCGCCCTGATAATTGTTGGAGACGATCTGCGCGACGGCAACGCCGGTGGCATTGATCTCGCGATCGATCAGGAAGGAAGGAACGCCCGCGTCCTTGGCCTTCTGCACCGCGGCGACGGTGGCGTCGGCGCCGGCATTATCGAGGATGATCGCCTTGGCGCCGCGGCCAATCGCCGTGTCGATCAATTCGGACTGCTTGTTGGCGTCGTCGTCATGGACGAGCACCAACGCCTCGTAACCGAGTTCCTTGGCCTTGGCCTCCGCGCCGACAGCTTCCGCCTTGAAGAACGGATTGTCATGCGAGGGCGTGATGATGGCGATCAAATCCGCCGCATAGGCGGGTGCGGCGGTGCCAAGCGCCAGCATGCCGGCAAAAGCCGCAAGCGTCATTCTGCGTGTCAGTTTCATGTATTCCTCCCGTTGAAAATCCGTGCCTTATCCCAAGGCTATATGCATCGATTTCGTTAGCCGGCCCTAGGCGGCGGGTCGCGTCAGATTCACAAGCCTTGCCGGCTTCACTTCGACGGATCGCTCCCCCTATCCTCCACTCATCCAGCGCCTGATCCTGCTGCGAAGCTTGACGGTCCGATCCATCGAACAGCTAAGCCAACTGGTATGATGAGTCAATGACAATTTCAGGTGACATGTTCCGGAAGACGCGTCGCTGCCCTCAAGTGATGCGCTGAATGCTCGCGGCAATCTCCTCCGGCTCGAACACCCGCTTCCAGTCGTCTCGCATCAGCACCGGCTTGCCGAACTCTATCGCCTTGTTGCAGGCGTCGGAGAACACGCCTTTGGTCTCGCCGAAGATGACGGCGCCAAGCACGTTCATATGGCCAAGCAGGAAGTCGAGCGCCGCCTGCTTGTCGACCCCGCGCGCCACCACCTCGTCAACGGCCTCCTTCATGACGACGAGCAGCGAAGCGCATACCGTTTCCGAAAGGCCGGGCTCGAGCAGCGCCATCTGATCGACGGTGACGCGATGCGAGCGCATGACCGGGGCCCAGATGATCTTGGCGATCGCCTCACCCTTGGCGAAATCTTCCTCGGGTCCCTGCATCAAGGCGCTGACCATGTGTTGCTTGGCCTTGACGCCGCCGAAATAGTCCTTCTTCGCCGCCATGTCAGTCTCGTCGTTGAAGATCGGCGGATGGCACGGGTGGGTGACGAAATAGGTCAGGTCCGGCCGCTTCGGCAAATGCCCGGCGAAAGGTGCCGCGGCGTCGAGCACGACGACCATCGTGCCTGATGCAAGCTTGCTCTCGATACTCGCCGCGACCTTGCCGATGTGCGTGTCCGGCACCGCCAGGATCACCACATCGGCGCCATCAAGCGCCTCATCGGCGCTGACGGCATCGATGCCGAGGCCCGACTTAAGCCGCTCGCGGCCGGCGTCGCTGACCTCGACATGGCGTATCGTATAGGGAGATCCGCGAAAATTGGTCGACAGGCGGTAACCCATTTTGCCGCCCGCACCAAACAGCGCAATCGTTGTCATGTGTCCGTTACTCCTGAATTCCAACGACGGCCCTGCCGATCGTCATCCCATTGACTTGTACGCACATTGCCGCCGGTTGGCGGATTAGAGAACGCAGGAGAGCCGCCGCTCAAATGACGATGCCGTGGACGATGTCTCGGGCGCCCGGATGTCCAGCACAGCGCAGCTACGCGGAGCATGCTACCTTAGGTACACATTATACCAGCATACCAAATTGGCAAGCGGCCATGGCACGGCTCCGACCACTTGTTTGGCCGTCGTTTACCTCCTGTTCAACGGCAAAGAGCGATCATCGCGCTGAACCGCCGATCGGCGGGATGATTCGCAGCCGACAAAGGCCCATGCTCGAAACGTCACTCTACAGCCCGGTCAAGGCCTTCCTGGAAGGCCTGGGATTTATGGTCAAGGGCGAGATCGGCGGCTGCGATCTGCTGGCGCTGAGTGCCGACTCTCCACCGATCGTCGTCATCTGCGAGCTGAAGCTGAAGTTCAATCTCGAGCTCATCCTCCAGGGCGTCGACCGTATGGCGGCAAGCGACGAGGTCTGGCTAGCGGCATGCATGTCGGCCCGTGGCAAGGGCCGTGAGAGCGATGTGAGATACCGCAATCTCTGCCGTCGGCTCGGCTTTGGCCTGCTTGGCGTGCGACCGAACGGCGAGGTTCAGGTGCTGCTCAGCCCGACGGCATTGGCTCCGCGTCGCGATCCCCGGCGCCGCTCGAAGCTAATTGACGAACATCGGCGTCGGCAGGGCGATCCTGTCGCCGGCGGCGGCTCGCGTGCGCCGATCATGACCGCTTATCGCCAGCAGGCGCTGGCATGCGCCGCAGCCCTCGCCGACGGCCCAAAGCGGCCGCGTGACTTGAAGCCCAACCTGCCGAACGCGCCTAAGATCCTGCTGCACAATGTGTATCGCTGGTTCGCACGCACCGATCGCGGGATCTACGAACTGACCGCTCAGGGCCGTGAGGCGTTGCAGCGCTGGCCGCAGCCCGATCGCAGCCACACCGCTGCCTGAGACAGGCAACGCCGGATTTCGCGCCCTGCTTTCCGCGACAATCACGGCTTTCGGCAAGACATCACCTCGGTCACGGAACCATATTTCGACACGATGGTTTTGTCGTCACCGAATTGATCGTCCGCTGAGCAAACGGAAGGAACGGCCATGCGCCTATCGACGACAATTGCCACACTTTCGGCGCTGGCCCTTGCCTCGCCGGTCTATGCGCAATCCGTGGGACCAGAGCTTGCCCCTGTCCCGCCGACGGCCCCGCAAACCCTGCCAGAGCAAGCCACGCCCGAAGGGACCACTCCCGACCAGACTACACCTGACCAAGCCTTCTCCGCCCAGAATTTCACCGCAGTGACAATCGTGGCGATGGAGGATCTGCCTCCTGACATCAAGGCACAGGCGGAGGCCGTCGTCACCCAGACCAGCGCCGAGGATTTGCGCATCCTGCAAAGTTCGATCGACGCATCGCCGCAGGCGGCATCGGCGCTGGCGGCGAACGGGCTTAATTCCACGCAGGTCGTGGCGGCCAATATCGACGGCGACGGCACGCTGACGCTGATCATCCAGACGACGACGTGAGCGGCTGAAAGCGGACAAGCCGGCTCCGGCACGGAAACGAAGGCCGCCCGATCGCGGAGGACTGTCATGGCCGAGGCTGCAGTTCGCAACTTCACCATCAATTTCGGGCCACAACATCCCTCCGCTCACGGCGTCCTGCGGCTGGTGCTCGAACTCGACGGCGAGATCGTGGAACGCGCCGATCCCCACATCGGCCTGCTGCATCGCGGCACCGAAAAGCTCATCGAGTACAAGAACTACCTGCAGGCCTTGCCCTATTTCGACCGGCTCGACTACGTCGCGCCGATGAACCAGGAGCATGCATTCTGTCTCGCCGCCGAGAAGCTCCTCGAAATATCGGTTCCGAAACGCGGACAGCTCATCCGCGTGCTTTTCTGCGAAATAGGCCGGCTGTTATCGCACCTCCTCAACGTCACCACGCAAGCCATGGACATCGGCGCGCTGACGCCGCCGCTCTGGGGTTTCGCCGAGCGCGAGAAGCTGATGGTCTTTTATGAGCGCGCGTCCGGCGCCCGCATGCACGCGAATTATTTCAGGGTCGGCGGCGTGCATCAGGATCTGCCGCCGGAACTCCTCGACGACATCTGGAAGTTCTGCGATCCGTTCCTCAAGGTCTGCGACAATCTCGAAGAGCTGTTGACCGAGAACCGCATTTTCAAGCAGCGCAATGTCGATGTCGGCGTGATCGGCCTCGACGATGCCTGGGCCTGGGGCTTTTCCGGCGTGATGGTGCGCGGATCGGGCGCGTCCTGGGACCTGCGCAAGGCGCAGCCATACGAATGCTATTCGGAGATGGATTTCGATATCCCAGTCGGCAAGCATGGCGACTGCTACGACCGCTATCTCGTCCGCATGGAGGAAATGCGCCAGTCGGTCCGGATCATGCGGCAATGTCTGGAAATGTTGCGCTCACCAGAAGGTCAGGGGCCGGTCGCGATCCCGAACCGCAAGATCACGCCGCCGCCGCGTGCCACGATGAAGCGCTCGATGGAAGCGACGATCCACCACTTCAAACTTTATACCGAAGGCATTCGCGTGCCGAGCGGTGAAGTCTATGCCGCCGTCGAGGCGCCGAAGGGTGAATTCGGCGTCTACCTCGTGTCGGACGGGGGCAACATTCCCTACCGATGCAAGATCCGCGCACCTTCCTTCGCCCACCTGCAAGCGATGGATTTCCTGTCCCGAGGCCATATGATCGCCGATGTTGCCGCGATCATCGGCTCGCTCGACATCGTGTTCGGAGAAATCGATCGCTAGTTTAGCCAGGTCGCAGGATCTTCCCCGATCGCAGGATCATTCGTCGTTAGTAGCCGCGCAGGCAGGCCTGGACGGCGCTCGACCGCCGGTCAGACGAAGGCCCTCACCTGCGGCGGGCCAGCTCAAATTCTCACATCAAGGACGCACGCATGGCCGCGACAAGGCGCAGCCAAGCGTCGAGGAGTTTCACAATCTGCGCGGCCCGACGGGGCACGAGCCCTTCCAAGTTCGGAAGCGCTCTCCACGGCGCGGAAAGAACGCGTGTTCCGCCGTTCCTCGTACCGCCTCAATGCACGATCAAGCCCTTCATCCAGGCAACAAATCTGTTGCCGCGAACTATCCCGCGCACCCTGGCAGCGGCCCATCTCGCTTGCATCGTAGCGCCGACATGGCAATGGCAGACGATTTGGTGCAACTGCCGGTCGCTCAGTTCGAAGAAGCGCTTTGCCTCACCATAGGTATCATCGCTGAGGCCCATGGCACGCAGAACCGGATCCTCGAAGGCGACAGTGAGCGGCGTCCCAGCGCCACGCGATCTGTCACGTGCTTCCCTGTTCATATATTCGGTGCCTGGAAGCGCCCCAAGGCATCGCGTCGGATTTTGTTCGAGAAGTTCCGCCCAACGTTCAATCCGCTGGGTTCGAGTCATCGCCGGATACGCCGCGAAGGACTCAACTTCCGCGACGGCCTGCAGTTGGTCGAGTGTTTGATGTTTCATGGTCGGCTCCTGTCGACAGGTGAATTCGCCCACGCCTACATGAGCAATTATCGCGCCATGGAGCGCTGACAAGGCCGGACCGTCGCAACATGAGGCGTACGGATCACCTGCCCGGTGAAGCGGCGCTCGAATTCCGACGCGCCCCCGCCTGTGTTCGATGTCGACCCGTTAACCGAACCCGTTTCCGGACAGGAACTTTTCCGGAAGCTTGCCGTTTGGCTTTGCGTCCGCTTCGGCGGCTGCAATATCAGTCTTGAAAGCAATTCCGTTGGACACGAAGCCTCAACGCGTCGAGCAAGACGTCGAGCCTGTAAATGAAACCCGGGAGCAACCGGCCCCGGTTCGAGAATCTCGTGAGCGATCGGCAGAGCCCCGGCAGGAAAAACCCGACGGGAATGCCTCGCAACGAAAGGCCGGTCTGCTCGGCTTTCCCAGGCGCCATCCCTATGCGGCCGCAGCCATCGCGCTTGCGCTGTTGCTCGTCGCGGCAGGCATCGCGATCTGGTGGCTGAACGCTCGCCAGTACGAATCGACCGACGACGCCTTCATAGATGCGCGCACAGTGATGATCGGTGCGCAAATAGCCGGCCGCATTACCGAGCTGGCGGTTACCGACAATCAGCATGTACAGGCGGGCGATGTCCTCCTGCGTATCGACGACAGCGACTATCAGGCAAACCTGAAGCAGGCCGACGCCGGCGTCGCCGCGGCCGAGGCCGAAATCGTCAATGTCGCCGCCCAGATCGAGGCTCAAAACGCAAAGGTAAACGCTGCCCAGAGGCAGGTTGCACAGGCCAAGGCAGCGCTGGATTTCGCCAAGGCCGAGGATCAACGCAATCGCGAACTCCTGGCCAGGGGCACAGCAACGCAGCAGCAGGCGCAGCAGGCGGCATCGACGTTGCGTCAGGACCAGGCCGCGCTGGACAGCGCCGAGGCCAATGTCGCCTCCGCAAAAAGCCAGGTTTCGGTCTTGCAGGCACAGGCCAGGAGCGCCGAGGCGCAGCTCGAGCAGGCAAAGGCCAGCCAGGAGCAAGCCCGCACGACGCTGTCGCGCACGACTATCACAGCACCCGCAGCCGGGCGCGCAACGAGCATTTCCGCCGCTAAGGGCACCTACGCCCAACCCGGCCAGGTATTGATGATGTTCGTTCCCGACGAGGTCTGGGTGAAGGCCAATTTCAAGGAGACGCAGCTCGATCTGATGCGGCAGGGACAGCCGGTCGACATCGACATCGACGCCTACCCGGACAAGTCCTTCCATGGCCGCGTCGACAGTATTCAGGCCGGCAGCGGCACCGCCTTCAGCCTCCTGCCGGCCGAAAATGCCACCGGCAATTACGTCAAGGTGGTGCAGCGCGTGCCGGTCAAGATCGTCTTCGACAAGCCGCCGGATGTGCTTCTCGGGCCAGGCCTGTCGGTGGTGCCGACGGTCAAGGTGCGATGAACGGCGAAACCGCCAGAAATCAGGGCGAAAGCCGATCCGCCGCCGGGACACACAATCCGTGGCTCATCGCCGTCGTCGTCTCCATCGCCACTTTCATGCTGGTGCTCGACACCTCGATCGCCAATGTCGCCCTGCGCAACATCGCCGGCAGCCTGGCGGCCGGAATGGATGAAAGCACCTGGGTGATTACCACCTATCTCGTTGCCAACTCGGTGATCATTCCGGTCAGCGGCTGGCTGGCAAGCGTCATCGGCCGAAAGCGCTACTACATGCTCTGCGTTGCGACCTTCACCGTCGCGTCGCTGCTGTGCGGACTGGCGCCCAACCTGGAACTGCTCATCCTGTTCAGGGTCCTTCAGGGCCTCGGCGGCGGCGGCATGGCGCCAAGCGAGCAATCGATCCTTGCCGACACCTTTCCGCCTGAAAAGCGCTCGCAGGCCTTCGCGCTTTACGGCATTGCCGTCATCGTCGCACCGACGGTCGGGCCGACGATCGGCGGCTGGCTGACGGACCATTTCTCCTGGCACTGGATCTTCTTCATCAACGTGCCGTTCGGCATCCTGTCGCTGGCCCTGGTGCAATGGCTGTTGGTCGAACCGGACGTACTCGAACGCGAACGCAAGGAACGGCTGGAAGGCGGCCTGAAGATCGACGGGGTCGGGTTCGTCCTGGTGGCGATTGCCTTGGGGTGCCTGGAGATCTTTCTCGACCGGGGCCAGCGCTACGATTGGTTCGCCTCGGATTTCATCACCACTTTCGCAGTGATTTCCGCGATCGCGTTCCTGCTGCTTATCCCATGGGAAATCAGTCGCGGCGATCCGGTCGTCGACATGCGCCTATTGTTCACGCGCCAGTTCGGCACGGCCTTCCTGGTCATGATGGCGGTCGGTGCTATCCTGTTCAGCACCACCCAGATCGTGCCGCAGCTGCAGCAGACGACATTTGCCTATACCGCGACGCTCTCGGGCCTTTCGATGATGCCGGGCGGCATCGCCATGCTGATCTTGATGCCGGTGTCCGGATTTGTAGGCAGCATCGTGCAGCCCAAATACCTGATCATGATGGGCATGTCGGTGGTCGCAGTGGCCCTCTGGCATATGACCTCGCTCACCCCGGACGCCAGCTTCCGCTTCTTTGCCTTTGCCCGTGTTTTCCTGATGGTCGGGCTGCCGTTCCTGTTCATTCCCATCTCGACCGCGGCCTATGTCGGCCTGCCCCCGCAGAAGACCAACCAGGCATCGGCGCTGATCAACGTTGCACGCAATATCGGCGGCAGCATCGGCGTCTCGCTGTCCAACACCGTCATTGCGCAAAGCTCCCAGATCCATCAATCGAATCTGGTCGCCCACACCGTGCAGTCGTCGCCCGCCTATCAGCAGGCGCTTCGGCACGCGACCGAGCATTTCGTCGCCCAGGGTTCGCCGATGGTCGAGGCGAAGCAGCAGGCGATCGGCTGGCTTGGCCAGTTGATCGCCCGCCAGGCCACGCTGCTCGCCTATGTCGATGTCTTCCGCTACTGCGCGGTGGCAACCGCCCTGCTCGTTCCGCTTGCTCTGCTGCTGCGATCAAGCAAGTCGGGCAGCAGACAGGCGAATCCGGAGATGGGCTGACCAGAAGGCGGGAACCAGCTGACCCATTGCGTTGTTCTGCGCCAAGAGGAGATGATCACGATGGCCACTATTCCCACACCCGAGCCAACCCCGACCCCGGTGCCGCCGCCTCCCATCCCCGATCCCAAGCCCGTGCGTGAGCCGGACCCCGACAGGCTCCCCGACGAGGACCCCATTCCCAATCCGGATGAAAACGATATTCCGCCGAAGCGGGCGTTCAACATCTAGCCTATTAGATTTCGAGCACAGCGTAGGGGCGGCCGGTCGGCTTGGCGACATGCATGGCAACGTTATAGACCGACGCCCCGCCCGGTGTGCGGCCCTCGTAGGCGCCGCGATGCGCATGGCCATGTACCACCGCGCTGACCTGGAACCGGTCTATTGTCTCGGCCAGGCGTGACGAACCGAGAAACGGGAAGATCTCCAGCGGCTCGCCTTCGACCGTCTCGACGACAGGCGCGTAGTGCAGAACGACAAGCGTGCGTTTGGCGCGGACCTGCCGCATCGCGTTTTCAAGCCGCATCGCTTCGTTCACGCTTTCCGCCACCATCGACTTGATCGCCGGTTCGCCAAAAGAGCCGAGCATGCGCGATCCAAAACCGCCAACGAAACCCTTGACCCCGACGAACCCGACCTCGTGAATCTCCGTCGCCTCGCCGTCGAGCAGGTGAACGCCCGCCTGGCGCAGAATGTCGGTGACCTGCTCGACGGCGCCTGACTCATAGTCGTGGTTGCCAAGTACGGCGACGACCGGGATCGTGCAGGCACGCAGTTCCTCGGCAAGGATTTCGGCCTCCCGAGGCTTGCCGAGGTTGGTAAGGTCGCCGGTCAGCACGAGAACCTGGGCTGCACGCGACATCTCGCCGAAAAGATCGCGGTACGAGGCCTGGTCCTCCTTGCCGACATGCAGATCGCCAATGGCGGCGACTTTGAGTGCGCTGCCGTTTTCCGCCTTCGGCGAAGCAGTTTCGAGCTCGTCAGCCATTGCTATGTTCTCCTTCACCGCCGACGTCGGCAAAACCCCAGTCGTTGACGTCGATCTCATAGTCAGTTCGTGAAAGCATGCGCCCACGGCAGATTTTCATCCGGGAAGGTGGCAATTCGCGCTGCTTGGCCAGCCGGTCAAGCAGCTCGTCGAGCAGCCAGGCGGGCACGCGGCCCCGCTCCGTCGGATAGATCCATCGGAAGTTCAAGAGATGCATCAGCAGAACTTCCCAATGAACTTCCATGTAGGAAAGCAGCCTTTGCCAGTCGATCTGGTCGTGGGCCTTGAGGATGGTGTGCGAGATGTCGGCACCATCGTGGCGACCGCGGTCCTGGATGAAACTTTTGGACCAGATAAGCTCGGTGGGCCCGATGATCCGCACCTGGCTGCCCAGCAATTCGCCCTGACGGGCGTGCTCCAGCCACTGGTCGTCGACAGGCATTGTGCCGTTCATCGAGGCGAAAATGACGTCGAAAAAATGGGTGCCCTTGAACACTTTGCCGAGCCACCGGTCGTCCTCGACCACGACGGCGTAGCCGATCTGCTTAAAATGGGCGAGGATGCGCGGGCAGTCGCCGGCCTTGCAGAAAATGTCGAGATCCTTGGTCTGACGGATGATCCCGGTATAGGCGCTTACGGCATAGGTGCCGGCGACGAGAAAGGGGATGCCGGTCGCGACAAGTTCGCGGATCGCTTCGATATAAAAGACCTCCGCTTCGGCATTGCGAAGCGTCGGGGCGGCTTTTGGATCGACCGACGGAACGGATGCCGGGATAGCACTTTTCGGTGGAGGATCGATGATCATAGCAATGGCTCCTGGCCCGGCAGACCAGCAGCCGCCTGTATCTAATAGCCAAGCACGCCCGATGGTTCCCGCCGCTGCGTGCCACTACCGCTCTCGCCTGCTGCATCAGGCGGACACGCCGCCGTGGCAGGCCTTCGAAGCGGTCATGGTTGTCGGCTACGGCGCGGCCCTAAAATGATATGTGAGCGATCATTTTTGACGTCAAGATCGCAGCGCGGTCAGCCTCAAGCACGTCGAGGCGGAGTGGGCCCGCTATCGTCCTCGGGTCCGGAAAGGATTGGCTTCAACATGGTTCCCGAGCTGTCGGAGGCGCTGCGCACTCGGCGCAACAGCCACTTGAGCGCCCGTGGCCAGACCGACTCTGTTTGCCGGAAAGCTGCAGGCGGCGTGGCGAAAAGGCCATTCTCCATTTTGTAGTCCCTCACTGTCTCAGTCCAATCAGCGTTCTTCAACGAGCAAAGCTTGTGTTGGTTCCGCGTCGCCATCGGCGGGAGCACGGGCTGGACAGGCGAAGTCATCATTGGTGGGTTCGAGCGGGCTGGCCCTCTGCAGCGAAATCAGTGGCCTCGGCGATCAAGTCGCGGAATTCAGCCCACTAGCCGGCGGGATTCAGCTCGTATCCTGATGCGCCGGCTCTGGACACGACCCGCGAAGGCTGAAATTGTGATCGGCATTTTCCAGTTGCAAATTTGGTTGGGCTCGGCGGGGATGGCGCTGGTTTCTGAAGACATTGCCAGCCATCCGGCACTGCGTCGCCATGTCCAGGCTCAGTCGCGGACGCTTCTCCAGACCTATGAAGCGAACCCGCGGCTGGCTTCCGTATTCGCCACGCAACAGCGTTGGCTGATGGCCCATATCGGCCTTGGCTTGTATTTCAATCGAGAGCCGGACGATCATCGCAAGGGACTTACGTCCGCACGGTTCATGGACGACATCTGCCGGCATTCGGTGGCCAGCCGCAACACCGCCGATGCCTTCCTGAAGGAGATGCTGCATTACGGTTTCATCCGGCATCTGCCGATTAAATATGGGCGCATCCGCCCCTTTGAGCCGACCGCGGGCACTCTGGAGACGGTTGCCGGCTGGGTCATGGCTCATCTGAAAACGCTGGACAGCCTGGATGGTGGATCTCGACTGGCTGCATTCGTCGCACAACCGGACGTACTCGCCAAACTGCAGCCGCTGGTGGCCGACGGCCTGCTTTCGTCGCATGCCGTGCGGCAGCCAAAACAGACTTTTTCCTTGTTCACCTGGCTCGACAATGGCGGCATCGTCATGGATTGGCTGATGTCCGGCGTCGACCCCGATCATGCCGACCTGGACCGAATCCCGACCGGTGTCGTCTCAATCGGGGATTTCGCGAACTGGCTCAAGCTTTCCCGCACTCACCTGTCACGCAAATTGCGCGATGCCGAGGAACTCGGCAGCATCGGCTGGCTGGGCCAGCGTGGTCATTCGGTCATGTGGGTGTCGAGCGAGTTCTACCAGGAATACATGACCGCCCAGGCGGTCAAGCTCGCCATCATCGATGCAGCCTTCGACAATTGTGTTGTAACTTCCGAAACCAGCTGAACCGCGAGCCGACCGCCGTCGTGGCAGCCTTGGCGCCGCCGCGACGGAGGTCTGGCATTTCAATCGATGTCGAACGACACGCCCTGCGCAAGCGGCAGCGCCTTGGAATAATTCACCGTATTGGTAGCGCGCCGCATATAGGCCTTCCAGGCATCGGAGCCGCTCTCGCGGCCGCCGCCGGTTTCCTTCTCGCCACCGAAGGCACCGCCGATCTCGGCCCCTGACGTGCCTATATTGACGTTGGCGATGCCGCAGTCCGATCCGTCGACGCTAAGAAAGCGCTCGGATTCCTGCAGGTCGCGGGTAAAGATCGAGGATGACAGCCCCGCTCCCACCGCGTTGTGCTCGGCGAGCACGGCGTCGAAGTCAGAATATTTCATCACATAGAGGATCGGCGCGAAGGTCTCCTCCGTCACCGGCGAAACCTGCCGCGGCATTTCGACCAGCGCCGGACGCACGTAGTAAGCCTCAGGCTGGCCGTTCTCGACCCGCATTCCGCCGGTTGCCGTGCCGCCATGCGAAGCCGCCTCCTCCAGCGCCTTCTGCATGTTCTCGTAGGCAGCCTTGTCGATCAGCGGGCCAACCAGAGCGCTTGTCTCCAGCGGATTGCCGACCGAGACGCTCTCATAAGCCTTCTTCAGGCGCGGAACGAGCTGGTCATAGACGCTCTCATGCACGAACAGGCGCCTGAGCGTCGTGCAGCGCTGACCGGCCGTGCCCATGGCGCCGAAGGCGATGGCACGCAGCGCCATGTCGAGATCGGCCGTTGGGCAGACGATGCCGGCATTGTTGCCGCCGAGCTCCAGCACGGCACGCGCGAAGCGCTTCGCCAGGCGCGGACCGACATCCCGGCCCATGCGGGTCGAGCCGGTGGCCGAAACCAGCGGCACCTTCGGATGGTCCACCATGATCTCTCCGACCGCGCGATCACCGATCAGCACCGGCGCCAGCCCTTCCGGGGCATCGCCGAAACGCTTTGCCGCGCGCTTGAAGATTGCTTCGCAGGCGAGCGCCGTCAGCGGCGTCTTCTCAGACGGCTTCCACACAACCGCGTCGCCGCAGACCAGCGCGAGTGCCGCGTTCCACGACCATACCGCCACCGGAAAGTTGAAGGCCGAAATGACGCCGACCACGCCGAGCGGATGCCAGGTTTCCATCATGCGATGGCCGGGACGCTCGGTGGCGATGGTCAGGCCGTACAATTGCCGAGAAAGACCGACGGCGAAATCGCAGATGTCGATCATCTCCTGCACTTCGCCAAGACCCTCGGATGGGATCTTGCCAACTTCGATCGATACCAACCGGCCAAGCTCGGCCTTGTGTGTGCGCAACTCTTCGCCGAGCAGCCGCACCAGCTCTCCGCGCTTGGGAGCTGGCACCTGCCGCCACGCCAGGAAAGCCTTGTGGGCATTGTCGATGGTCGTTGCCGCATCGGCCGGCGAGATGGTCTTCAGCGCGGCGATCTGCTCGCCGGTCACCGGGCTGCGCACGATGAGGTCGCCGCCCGTAAGCGCGCCCTCGGCAACGCCCAGTTTCGCCAGAACTCCGGCCGTTTCCTTCGCAATCGTCATTTCGTTTCGTCCCTTTCAGATCCCGTCGCTCATATGGCGTCGGTCCAAGCTTTTCGCCATACCGGTTCCTTGCCGGTCGGCATACCAGGCGCTGTCATGGCGTGGCATTACGCGTTTCAGGGAGAAATCGCCACCCCGGCATGGTCCAAGCCGGCGTCCGACTGTTGAACCAGCCAGATAGAGCGAACTAGCGTGCCGTCTTGGCGGCTTCCGGCACGGCGCTTTCTTTCATCAGCCGGTCGATATGCATGCGGATATGCGCTGCCTCGGCGGCCGTATTGGCAAGCGCGATGGCGCGGTCGAAAGCGACGCGCGCCTCCTCGCCGCGGCCAAGCTGCATCAGCAGTCCGCCCTTGAGGCCGAAGAAATGGAAATAGCCGGAAAGCCTTCCCTCCAGCGGCTCGATCATGGCGAGTGCGGCTTCCGGTCCACGCACCTTGGAGACCGCGACGGCGCGGTTGAGCGTCACCACCGGCGACGGCTGCATCTGCTCGAGCAGGCCGTAGAGCAGGTCGATCTCGTTCCAGTCCGTGTCCTCGGGCTTTTCCGCCCGCGCATGCAGTGCGGCGATCGCCGCTTGCACCTGGTAGGGACCGGGCTTGCGATGGCGCAACGCCTTATCGACCAGCGCCAGGCCTTCATCGATCATCTTGCGGCTCCACAGGCTGCGTTCCTGGTCTTCGAGCAGCACGATCTCGCCGTTCTCGTCGAAGCGAGCCGGCGAGCGTGCATGCTGCAGCAGCACCAGCGCCGTCAGCCCCATGATCTCCGGCTCGGTCTGGAACAGCCTGAGCAGCAACCGGGCCAGCCGGATCGCCTCTTCGCAAAGCGGCGCACGCGCCGAAGCCTCGCCGCTGTTGCTGGAATAGCCTTCGTTGAAGATCAAGTAGACCATGGCGGCGACGGCGGCGAGCCGTTCGGAGCGCTCGACCGCTCCCGGCGTCTCGAACGGCACCCCAGCGTCGGCGATACGCGCCTTGGCGCGCGTGATACGCTGCTCCATGGCGCTTTCACCGACGAGGAAGGCACGGGCGATCTGCTTGACCGTCAGGCCGGAGACGATGCGCAACGCCACCGCGATCTGCTGTGTGGCCGGCAGGTCGGGATGGCAGCAGATAAACAGCAGCCGCAAAATATCGTCGCGGTAATGCGCCCCGTCCAGCCGCTCGGCGACGTCGCTCTCGGCATCCTCCAGATCGGAGATCTGGTCCTCCTCCGGCAGCGGCGCCTGCTTGGCGCGCTTGCGCACCGCATCGATGCCGCTGTTGCGGCCGACGAAGATCAGCCAGGCTGCCGGGTCGCGCGGAGGACCGTTTTTCGGCCAGTTGTTCAGTGCCCTCAGGCAGGCGTCCTGGAATGCTTCCTCCGCCGCGTCGAGGTCGCGGAAGTAGCGCAGCAATGCCCCCATCACCTGCGGTCGAGCGGTGCTGATTGCCGTGCTGATCCAGGCGAGTTCGGTCATGCGGAAACCTTGGCGGGATTGAAGAGCGAGACCGGCCGGATTTCATAGGAGCCGCCGCTCGGGTTGACCTCGGAAAGCTCGCGCGCGAAGTCGACGGCCTCATCGAGGTCGGCGCATTCGAGCGTGTAGAAGCCGAGGAACTGTTCCTTGGTTTCGGCAAACGGGCCGTCGATGACGATCGATTCGCCCTTGACCTTCCTCAGCGTCGTCGCCGCGGTCGTCGGCAAGAGCCGCGCCACCGGGCCAAGCCGGCCCGCCTGGGCATATTTTTCCTGCACACCGATAAGCTTTTCCATGACTGCGTCGTCCTGCTCCTTGCTCCAGGAGCAGACGACGTCTTCAGAGGCATAGCAGAGGATCGCGTAGAGCATGGGTCGTCCTTTTCTCTATCAAAGGACGAAACACTAGGACCGATGCCGACATGGCGTCGACAAAAAAATACGCTCCGTCCGGCGTCATTCCCTCGCCTTCAGCCATCTCAAGACCAAGGCCTCCTCGTCGTCGAGCCCGGCGATCGAGCGCTTGCCTTTGTTGGCATCCGCCATTTCGTCCAGCAGCCGTCCTTCGGACCAGGCGCGGAACACTTCCGGATGGATGTAGCATTGGCGACAAACCGCGCGTGTGTTGCCGAGCCGCTCGGCAACCTTGTCGATGACATTGTTCATCACCCGCTTTTGCTGCGCCTGGCTTTCCGGACGTTCGGTTTGCGCAAACAGCGACGCCGCATGGATGGTGCCACCCCAGGTTCTGAAGTGCTTGGAGCTGAACTCCGCTCCGGCGTTCTCCCTGATATAGCGGTTGACGTCGTCTGAGCGCACCGGATGCCTGTTTCCGTCCTCGTCGAGATACTGGAACAGTTTTTGGCCCGGCAGGTCCTGCGCTCCACGCACGACCTTGGCAATCCGGCGATCGACAAGCTTCAATCTCCATTCCTTGCCGGATTTACCGATGAAGGCAAAACGCAGGCTCGAGCCCTTGATGTCGACATGGCGGTCACGCAGCGTGGTCAGCCCAAAACTCTTGTTGTCGCGGGCATAGGCGGCATTGCCGACACGGATCATCGTGTTGTCGAGCAGCCAGACGATAGCCGCAACGACGCGTTCCAGCGGCAGGCCGTGACGGCGCAAATCGACGTCGATCTGCCGCCGCAGTTCGGGCAGGCTCTCGGCGAAGGCGATCAGGCTCGAATATTTGACGCCGTCACGCTCCTCCGCCCAGTGCGGGTGATAGCGGTATTGTTTGCGTCCGCGCTGGTCCCGACCGGTCGCCTGGATGTGACCGTCGGCATCCGGCGAGATCCACACATCCGTCCAGGCCGGTGGAATGGCGAGCGCCTTGATGCGTGCCAGCGCCTCCCCGTCGACAATCCGCCCGTCGGGTCCTTTGTACGAGAACCCCTTGCCCGAACGCTGCCGGCGAATACCGGGTTCAGTATCGGTGACATAGTTGAGCGAGGCCCGAACGGCCGAGGCTTGCGCGCCGTTCTCCAGCGCTCCGTTCTGCGCCACCCCGTTTTTTGGTGCAGCTTTCCTCACAGCCGATTGGCCAGACGACGACCCGGATTTGTCCAGCATGTCCTCTCCACGGAATTTCCGTAGATAAGCCGCTTGCCGGCTGCGGGTTCCAACGCCTCTTGATCTCTTGGTTCCAGAACAGCCTATCGACGTCGCCGTGCAACGAAGACGTGCGTCGTCACGCCTTTTCGAGCACGACCGGAATGACGTCGACCGCCTGCTCGCCGACCTGTCCACCAGTGGTTTTCAGCACGCCGACGATCGGCGCCACATCGGAGTAATCGCGGCCGTAGCCGACCGTGATATGGTCGTTGCTTGCCCGCATGCCATTGGTCGGATCGAATTCCTGCCAGCCGGCATCGCGCCCGCACCACACCTTGACCCAGGCGTGCATGGCGTCGGCGCCTTCGAGCCGCGGCTTCCCGCGCGGCGGGATGGTGCGCAGGAACCCGCTGACATAGCCCGCGGGAATACCGAGGCCGCGCAGGCCGGCGATCATGATGTGGGAAAAATCCTGGCAGACGCCGCGCTTCAGGCCAAAGGCGTCGCTGGCCCGCGTCTGCACGGTGGTCGCCTCGCCGTCATAGGTGAAATCGCGGTGAATGCGGTTGCACAGAGCCGTGGCCGTGCCGACCGTCGAACTGCCGGCGCTGCCTTTCGCATAGGCAGTGATTGCCGCGTCGATGCCGGCATGATCGCTGGCGGCCAGAAAGTGATGCGGCGAAGCCGGCGCCAGCGAGTGCACTGCGCCGAGTTCTTCCCTCAGCCGGCGTATGTCCGGCGATACGTCGAGCCCGGGTTCGGGCCGCGACACTGAAACGCGCGCGCTCATCCTGATGTCGAGCGCATCATGCGCGTCACGAAAGGCGATCGAGGTGACACTGTTGCCGAAAAAGTCGGAAAAGTCGGAGCGTTCGCTGGGCGCCGGCACAAAAGACAGTGAAGCGGCGATGACGCGCTGCACGCCAGGGATGGTCGGCGGCAGCACGCGCACCTGATGGCGGCCACCGCCGGCCGCCGCATCATAGTCGTAACGCAGGTGAAGCCTGATGTCGTAGAGCATGCTGTCTCTACCCGAAATAGGCTTTGGCGAGGCTGTTGTAGAGCCCGCCGATTTCATTGGCGAGATCGCCGAGGGCCTTGGCCGTCATGTCCGAGGGCTCCTTGATGGCGATCGACGTGTTGAGCTGCAGGATTTCCTTGGCCGCCGGCGACATATGGCCTTCAGCGCCGACAGCGGGCAGCAGCGCGATTTCGGCCTTCAGCCGTTCGAGCTGGAAAAGGATTGAGCGCGGGTTGAGCGGATCGAGCGCCAAAAGGTCGACCACCGTGCGCCGTCCCGCCTGCACCGGATATTGCCGACGGTGGGTCATGACGCTGTCGCCGATCTCCAGCATCATGTCGAGCGCACCTTCCGGCGCCTGGGCTCTGGTCAGCCGAGCGAGCGTGCGGGCGATTTGGATGCCGCGTTCGAGCCTGCGGCCGATTTCGAGGAAACGCCAGCCGGCAAAGCGGTACATGTTCTCGTGCAGCAGGCCGGAAAACCCGGCCAGCTTGCGCAGGATGACCGTCATTGCCCTTGTCGCGTCGTCGCCCGGCGCCACTGTCGCGGCAAATTGATGGATGGTCTTTGACAGATCCTTCAATGCCAGCCAGCCATCGGGCGAGAAGCGATCGCGGATCTGCCCGGCGCTGTAAACGGCGCTGTCCAGCGTGCCGATGAGCCCCAATGGGATTGCCGTCTCGACGTCGATGCCGAACGGCGCGAGATAGTCCCTGATATCCGCGAGCAGCGGCATCTCGGGATCAGATGTCTCGGCCAGCCGCACATGGTAGGCGCGCAGGATGCGCACCGTGTCTTCCGACCGCTCGATATAGCGGCCGAGCCATGTCAAGTTCTCAGCCGCGCGGCTGGGCAGGCTGCCCGGCAAGGTTCGGGTGAAGCTGTCGTGCTCCTGCGGCAGCAGCGTCTCGCGCTCGACCGGCCTGTCGCTGACCACCCAGACATCCGCCGCCTGGCCGCCGCGCTGCATGGCGATGGCGGTCGGGTCGAGCGAGAAGCCGACACGGGCAAAGCCGCCCGGCATCACCGTCCAGCCTTCCGGCGTCCGCGCCAGATAGACGCGCAGGCTTGCCGGCCGCGGCTCCAGCCAACCGCCGACATAGAGAGGCGTGGTCGACAGCGTCACCGCTTCCTGGCCGACGAAGTCGCCGCCGTCCCGTTCGATCCTGGCGACGAGTTCGGCCCGTTCCTCGACCGACAGCGCTGACCCGAGCTTGGTCGAGCCGTCGTCCTCGAAGGCAAGCCGCGTCGACAGCGCCGGGCCGATCACCATGCTATCGATATTGGCGAGCACATGCTCGCGCTCCGTCTCCTGCCCGCACCACCATGTCGCGACCGTCGGCAGCAGCAGTTCCTCGTTGCGCAGGGCGCGCGAAATCTTCGGCAGGAAGGCGAGCAGCGCGCGCGTCTCCATCAGGCCGGAGCCCAGTGCATTGACGGCCGAAACCGCCCCTTGCCGAACCGCCTCGACCAGCCCCGGCGTGCCGATCTGCGAGTCCGGCCGCAATTCAAGCGGATCGGCGAAGGCGGCGTCGAGCCGCCGCCACAAGACGCTCACCGGCATCAGCCCCGAAACCGTGCGCACCATCAGCCTGCCGCCGGAGACGGTCAGGTCCTCGCCCTCGAGCAGCATGATGCCGAGATAGCGGGCGATATAGGCATGTTCGTAATAGGTTTCGTTCAGCGGTCCCGGCGTCAGGATGGCGACACGGCCGCCGGCTTGCTTGGCCATGCCGATCAGCGCGTCGCGGAAGCGACGGAAGAAGCCGGCCAGGCGGTGCACATGCATCTCGCCGTAGATGTCGGACAGCGCCCTCGTGGTGGCGACGCGGTTCTCCAGCGCGAAGCCGGCGCCCGACGGCGCCTGTGTGCGGTCGCCAAGCACCCACCAGCGGCCGTCCGGCCCACGGCCGAGCTCGAAGGCGCAGAAATGCAGGAAATGGCCGCTGGCCGGCCTGGTGCCGACGACCGGCCGCAAATATTCGGGGCTGGCCGCGATCAATCCGGCCGGCAGAATGCCTTTCTCGACCAACCGGTTCGGACCGTAAATGTCGGCGATGGTCTCCTCGAACAGATCGGCGCGCTGGACCAGCCCGGCGCTGATACCAGCCCATTCCTGCTCCTCGATCAGCAACGGCACATGCGCCAGCGGCCATTCCCGCTCGTTGGCGCCGGCCTTGTCATAGACGCGGTAATAGACGCCGGCATCGCGCAGGTACTGGTCGGCGCGGGCGAAGCGCTGGGCAAGCTTTTCCGGACCCAGGTCCTCCAGCGCCTCGATGAAGTGCCGCCAGGCCGGCCGCGGATTGCCCGACGCATCGACCATCTCGTCGACGACGCCGTCGATCGGCTGATAGTGCTCCAGCAGACTGTGGGTTTGCGGCTTGCTGCGCAGCCTTTTGTGATTCCCCTTCGCCATGGCTGATCAGAGTCTTTGCGGCCGCCGAAGGTCAAGGGTCATCGGGAAATCTTCAGAGGCTTCTTCGTTGCGCAGCACATAGCTGGACGGCGTATGGCCACGTGGCTCGAAGCGGGCGAGCCGCCGCGCCTCCGCTTCGTTGCCATTGACCGGGAAGGTGTCATAGCTGCGCCCGCCGGGATGTGCCACATGGTAGACGCAGCCGCCGACCGCGCGGCCCGACCAGCGGTCATAGATGTCGAAGACTAGCGGGGTGTTGACCGGTAGCGCCGGATGCAGGCCCGACGCCGGCTGCCAGGCCTTGAAGCGCACGCCGGCCACTGCGATCTCGCGGTTGTCGGTCACCTTCATCGGCACGACGCGGCCGTTGCAGACGACGGCGTGACGCTCCGGGTTGAGCCCCTCGGTCTTCACCTGCAGCCTTTCGACGGAGGAATCGACAAAGCGCACGGTGCCGCCGATCGCGCCTTGCTCGCCCATCACGTGCCACGGCTCGAGCGCCTGCCTGAGCTCCAGCTTGACGCCGGCATGCTGGACCTCGCCGCAGAACGGGAAGCGGAATTCGAGCTGGGCGTCGAACCATTCCGGACGGAACGCAAAGCCGTTCAGCTTGAGGTCGTCCAGCACGTCGAGAAAATCCGCCCAGACATAATGCGGCAGCATGAAACGGTCGTGCAGCGAGGTGCCCCAGCGCACGAAGCGGCCGTCGAGCGGGTTCTTCCAGGCCCGGGCGATGATGGCGCGCACCAGCAATTGCTGCGCCAGGCTCATGCGCGCGTTGGGCGGCATCTCGAAGCCGCGGAATTCGACCAGCCCGAGCCGGCCGGTCGGCCCGTCCGGCGAAAACAATTTGTCGATGCAGATTTCCGAGCGATGCGTATTGCCCGTCACGTCGGTCAGAAGGTTGCGGAACAGCCGGTCGACCAGCCACGGCAGGGGTGCCGCGCCCTTGTCCGGATGTGGCACCTGCGCCATCGCGATTTCGAGTTCGTAGAGCGAATCGTGGCGCGCCTCGTCGAAGCGCGGCGCCTGGCTGGTCGGGCCGATGAACAGGCCGGAGAACAAATAGGACAGCGACGGATGTCGCTGCCATTGCAGCACCAGGCTCTTCAACAGGTCGGGGCGGCGCAGGAACGGACTGTCATTGGGCGTGGCGCCGCCGACGACGACGTGGTTGCCGCCGCCGGTGCCGGTGTGGCGGCCGTCGATCATGAACTTGTCGGCGCCAAGCCGCGTCTGCCGCGCCTCTTCGTAGATCGCCGTGGTCGTCGCCACGCAATCCTGCCAATTCGCGGCGGGGTGGATATTGACCTCGATGACGCCGGGATCGGGTGCGACACGGATGACGTTGAGGCGCGGATCGTGCGGCGGGCCGTAGCCCTCGATGTGCACCGGCAGGCCGATCGCCCTTGCCGCGTTCTCCGCCGCCGCCACCAGTTCGAGATAGTCCTCCAGCGCCTCGACCGGCGGCATGAACACACAAAGCCGTCCGTCGCGCGGCTCGACCGAAAGGGCCGTGCGCACGGCGCCGCCGATCTCGGTAATCTCCTGTTCAACGCGGTCCTGCTGGCCGGTAACGGCCGTAAAGGATACCGCCTGCTGGCGTCGCGCCATCTCGTCGGCGCCCTCCAGTTCGGCCGCAGCGGGCGACGAAGCAGAACCGGGCAAGATCGCCTCACGCGCCGGCAGTGGTCCGCGCGGCAGCGATGGATCGACCGGGACTATGTAGGGGAACTGCGCCGGCGGCACATAGGGCAGCGTGCCGAGCGGCAGGCGGTAGCCGACCGGCGAATCGCCGGGCACCAGGAACAGCCTGCCGCGCCGCGTCTTCCATTTCTCCGAGCGCCAGCGCGGTCCGGAAGCCTGGCTGTTCCAGCGCTGGACGGGCAGCACATAGCCCGACGGCTTGGTCAGCCCGCGTTCGAACACCCGCGCCATGCGGCTGCGCTCCTCCGGATCCTCCAGCTTCGAATTGGAAGGATCGACGTTGTCAGGCAGCTTGCCTTCCTTGAGCAGCCACTCGGCCGGATCCTCATAGGCTTCGCTGACCATCGTCTTGTCGATGCCGAGTTCGTCGGCGATCGCCGTCAGCAGGCCTTCGGCCTGCTTCGGTCCGACATCCGCCTCGCTCTTTTCATGCGCGATCAGCGACGGGTCGCTCCACACCGGCTCGCCGTCGGTGCGCCAGTAGAGCGAGAAGGTCCAGCGCGGCAGGCTTTCGCCGGGGTACCATTTGCCCTGTCCGTAATGCAGGAAGCCGCCCGGCGCGAAGCGTTCGCGCAGCCGGCGGATCAGCGCATCGGCCTTTTCGCGTTTGGTTGGCCCGACGGCGGCGGTGTTCCACTCTGCAGCCTCGAAATCGTCGATCGAGACGAAGGTCGGCTCGCCGCCCATGGTCAGCCGCACATCGCCGGCCTGGAGCGCAGCATCGACCTGGGCCCCCAGCGCGTCCAGCGCCTGCCAGCTCTCGTCGGAGAACGGCTTGGTAATGCGCGGATGCTCGGCGATGCGGTCTACCCGCATGTCGAAGCCGAATTCGACATTGGCGAAGCTCGCCATGCCGGAGATCGGCGCGGCATTGCGGAAATGCGGCGTTGCCGCGAGCGGCACATGGCTTTCGCCGGTGAGCAGGCCGGAGGTCGGGTCGAAGCCGATCCAGCCGGCGCCCGGCAGATACACCTCGCACCAGGCATGGAGGTCGGTGAAATCGGTCGCCGTGCCGGGCGGCCCGTCGAGCGCAACGAGGTCGGGTTTGAGCTGGATCAGGTAGCCGGAGACGAAACGCGCGGCGATGCCGAGGTTCCTCAGTATCTGCACCAGGAGCCAGCTGGAATCGCGGCACGACCCCTTGCCGGCGGCCAGCGTTTCCTCGGGCGAGAAGACGCCGGTTTCCATGCGCACGATATAGGCGATCTCGCGCTGCAGCCGCGCATTGAGGTCGACGACAAAATCGACGGTGTTGGTCGGGTGGCGCGCGAGGGTTTTCAGGAATGCCTCCAACAGCGGCCCCGCCGGTTCCGGCGTTCGGTAGATGGTCAGATCGTCCCGGATCTCTTCGGGGTATTCGAACGGAAACGTCTCGGCCGACGGTTCGACGAAGAAATCGAACGGATTGTAGACCGTCATGTCGGCAACGAGATCGACCTCGATCTTCAACTCCGTCACCGGCTCGGGAAAGACGAAACGGGCAAGGAAATTGCCGTAGGGGTCCTGCTGCAAATTGACGAAGTGGTTTGCCGGCCCGACCTTCAGCGAATGGCTGAGCACTTTGGTGCGGGAATGCGGCGCAGGCTGCAACCTTATGACTTGCGGGCCCAAGACGACCGGCCGGTCGTATTTGTAGTGGGTCAGGTGATAGACGGCTGCCAGAATTGCCATGGTGCCCCTGAAGTCGGCGTTTCAAAAGGAGTTCGCTGAACCCTGACACGAATGCTGACCATTCTCCAAGCAGAGATGTTGCGCTGCACCTAAATTAAGCAGCTTTCACAGCTTCACGAAACGGAGCGCCGACCTGGGATTCCGTGGCGTGGCGGCAAGACGTTGCAACGGTGCAGAGCCGAAGGCCGGCGGGTCAGCACCGGGCGCTTCCCGCCGACATTGATGTCAGCAGCACGCGCGATGCTTGGTCGAAAAGAGCTGAAAAGAAAAACCCGCCTCGGTGAGCGGGTCATCGGTGCGAATTAGCACCATAGCGAAATTAGTAGCATAGCTGCCGGCACAAAGCAAGAACAAAATGTGGCGCCGTTGGCGAAAATTGCCGATCTCCCGCCTTGCGAGGGGAGATGCCAAGCAGTGGCGCTGGAAGCGGAGGACACCCGCCAATGCTAAAAGAACGCCTGCAACCCGGTCTGCGCCCGCCCGAGGATCAGCGCATGCACGTCATGCGTGCCCTCATAGGTGTTGACGGTTTCCAGGTTCTGGGCGTGGCGCATGACGTGGTAGCCGATCTGGATGCCATTGCCGCCATGCATGTCGCGGGCCTGGCGGGCGATGTCGAGCGCCTTGCCGCAATTGTTGCGCTTGACGAGCGAGATCATCTCCGGCGCCATCTTGCCTTCATCCATCAGCCGCCCGACGCGCAGGCTGCCCTGCAGGCCGAGCGCGATCTCGGTCTGCATGTCGGCGAGCTTCTTCTGGAAAAGCTGCGTGCCGGCCAGCGGCTTGCCGAACTGCTTACGGTCGAGGCCATACTGGCGGGCGCGGTGCCAGCAATCCTCAGCCGCGCCCATGGCGCCCCAGGAAATGCCGTAGCGTGCCCGGTTGAGGCAGCCGAACGGTCCCTTGAGACCCGAGACATTGGGCAGCAACGCGTCCTCGCCGACCTCGACGCCTTCCATCACCACTTCGCCGGTAATCGAGGCTCGCAGCGACAGCTTGCCGCCGATCTTCGGCGCCGATAGCCCG
Organism: Mesorhizobium sp. M0019; assembly: GCF_040323975.1. NCBI lineage: Bacteria > Pseudomonadati > Pseudomonadota > Alphaproteobacteria > Hyphomicrobiales > Phyllobacteriaceae > Mesorhizobium > Mesorhizobium sp. M0019. Next base: position 74,821 of record NZ_JAMYVK010000023.1, read on the forward strand.
TTCATGCCCTTTTCCAGGACAAAGCCGCGAATCTGGTTGTCATGCGCGCCCCCACTTTCGTCGGACAACTTTGCCCAGACGACGAACACGTCGGCGATCGGCGCGTTGGAAATCCACATCTTCGAGCCGGAGATCCTGTAGCCGCTCGCGGTCTTTTCGGCCCGCGTCTTCATGCCGCCCGGGTCGGAACCGGCGTCAGGTTCGGTCAGGCCAAAGCAGCCGATCCATTCGCCCGACGCCAGCTTCGGCAGGTATTTCTTGCGCTGTTCTTCCGAGCCATAGGCATGGATCGGATACATTACCAGCGACGACTGCACGCTCATCATCGAGCGATAGCCCGAGTCGATCCGCTCCACTTCCCGCGCGACCAGCCCGTAGGTGACGTAGTTGGCGCCGAGCCCGCCATATTCCTCGGGGATGGTGATGCCGAGCAGACCGGCCTCGCCCATTTCGCGGAAGATGCCGGCGTCGGTCTTTTCCTCGAGATAGGCTTCCTCGATCTTCGGAGCGAGCTTGTCGGCGGCAAACGCCGCGGCGCCATCGCGCACCATGCGCTCGTCTTCCGAAAGCTGGTCCTCGATCAGGAAAGGATCATCCCAGACGAATGCGTTCTTGTCGGCGGCCATGGCTCTCGGTCTCCCAAACTCATGCATGTCGCCCAAAGCTTGCCCGCGGGCCTGACCCGAGGGTGTTCGGCAGCTTGGAGATAACGACATGCATCGAAACAGAAATCTTGAAACGCGCGGCTTATCGGCTCCCGCCCTGAAAAAATCAAACGAAATAGCTTCGCCGATCCATGAGCATTGGTGATGGATCATCAATGTCGAGCGCCGCTGTCTGACCTGGCGGCGCAGCCCGGCTCGCGAAATTACTTCCGCTTCACTTCCGCTTCAACGCATCGGCCAAAGCCGCGCCGAACGCGCCCTGCTGCACCGGCCGCTCCGGCTGGCGTTGGGGCGCGGGCGCGCGCGGCACCGGCCTGCTGCCATTGTCGCGCGGCTTCGGTGCGCCACCGTCGCCATCCTTGCGCATCGACAGACCGATGCGCTTGCGCTTGATATCGACGTCGACGACACGCACCTTGACCACGTCGCCGGCCTTGACCACCTCATGCGCGTCCTTGATGAACCGATCGGCCAGTTGCGAGACGTGCACCAGTCCGTCCTGGTGCACGCCGATATCGACGAAGGCGCCGAAGGCGGCGACATTGGTGACAGTGCCTTCAAGCTGCATGCCGGGCTTCAGGTCTTTGATGTCGTCGATGCCGTCGGCGAAGGTCGCGGTCTTGAAGCCGGGGCGCGGGTCGCGGCCGGGCTTTTCCAGCTCCGCCAGGATGTCGCGCACCGTCGGCAGGCCGAAGCGCTCATCGACGAAGACGCGCGGATCGAGCGCCTTGAGTGCGGCGCTGTCGCCCATCAGCGAGCGGACGTCGCGCCCACAGGCCGCGACGATCTTCTTGGCCACGCCATAGGCTTCCGGATGCACGGCGGAGGCATCGAGCGGCTCGCTGCCGTCGGGAATGCGCAGGAAGCCGGCGCATTGCTCGAACGCGCGGGGTCCAAGGCGGGAGACCTTCAACAGTTCGCGGCGGCTGGCGAACGGGCCGGTCGCGTCCCGGTGCGCAACGATCGCCTCGGCCAGCGATGCGCCGAGACCCGAAACCCGCCCCAGAAGCGGCGCTGAGGCCGTGTTGAGATCGACGCCGACGGCGTTGACCGCATCCTCGACCACCGCTTCCAGCGAGCGGCCGAGGCGGTACTGATCGACGTCGTGCTGGTACTGGCCGACGCCGATCGACTTCGGCTCGATCTTGACCAGTTCGGCGAGCGGATCCTGCAGGCGCCGCGCGATCGACACCGCCCCGCGCAGCGACACGTCGAGGCCGGGAAATTCCGCCGCCGCCGTTGCCGAGGCGGAATAGACCGAGGCGCCGGCCTCGCTGACGATCACCTTGAGCGGCTTCGGCCCGGACCCGGCAGGCATGTCAGCCAGCATGTCGGCCACCAGCCTTTCGGTCTCGCGGCTGCCGGTGCCGTTGCCGATCGAAATCAGCTCGACCTTGTGCAGCCGGATGAGCTTGGCCAGTTCGGCCTGCGTGCCGCGGACATCGTTCTTCGGCGGGAACGGATAGACCGTTGTCGTCGCCAGCAGCTTGCCGGTGCCGTCCACCACCGCCACCTTGACGCCGGTGCGAATGCCCGGATCGAGCCCCATCGTCGGCCGCGAGCCGGCAGGCGCGGCAAGCAGCAAATCCTTGAGATTGCGGGCGAAGACATGGATGGCTTCTTCTTCGGCCCGCTCGCGCAGATCGCGCATCAGATCGAGCGTCAGGTGCAGCGACAGCTTTATGCGCCAGGTCCAGCCGGCTACTTCCACCAGCCAGCGGTCTCCCGGCAACTGGCGGCCGATGGCGTAGGTATCGGCGATCATCCGTTCGACCGGCTTCACCGGCGAGGCATCGTCGGCATCGACCTCGATGTCGAGCGACAGAACCTCCTCGTTGCGGCCGCGCAGCATGGCCAGCGCGCGATGGCTCGGCACGTTGGCCCAGCGCTCGACATGGTCGAAATAGTCGGAGAATTTCGCGCCCGCCTCCTGCTTGCCGTCGACGACGCGCGACCGCAGGAAGGCGCGTTCCTTCATGTAGGTCCGCAATCTGCCGACCAGATCGGCATTCTCGGCGAACTGTTCGGACAGGATGTCGCGCGCACCCTCGAGCGCCGCCTTGGTATCGACGACGTCTTCGCTGATGTAGGCGAGCGCCAGCTCGGCGGGTACAGCCGTACGGTCGGCGAGAATAGCTTCCGCCAGAGGCCCGAGCCCGCGCTCGCGTGCGATCTCGGCCTTGGTGCGGCGCTTCGGCTTGTAAGGCAGATAGATGTCTTCGAGTTCGGCCTTGGTGCCGGCCGCAGCGATCTTTGCCTCGAGCTCCTCGGTCAGCTTGCCCTGCTCGCGGATCGAACCAAGGATGGTGTCGCGGCGCGCGTCGAGTTCGCGCAGGTAGGCCAGCCGCTCGGCGAGGTCGCGCAGCTGCGTGTCGTCGAGGCCGCCGGTGACCTCCTTGCGGTAGCGCGCCACGAACGGCACGGTCGCGCCGTCGTCGAGCAAGCCGATCGCCGCCGCAGCTTGTTCGGGCCGCGCGCCGATTTCGGCGGCTATGATGGTTGCGATGCGCTTGATATCGGATGCCATGTCGTACCTGTCGCTAGTCGAAACGAGCAGCGACCATAGGCGCAGAGCACTGCCGCGCCAACTGCGCCATTTTCAACCCGGCGAGAGGTCCACAGGAAAGGTCGGGCTGTCTGGATGGATCAGACCATCCGGCTCAGCGCCTCGAAGAAAGATATCATATCCAAATCGAGCGGATCGTCGACCGGTACCGGCTGCGACGACATCTTTGCGATTACCATTTCGGCCTTCGGATTGACGTAAAGCCACTGGCCGTGGATGCCGATGCCGCAGACGGCGCCGCTTGCCGCGCCCGTCTGGTACCATTTGTTGCGGTAGCGGCCACGCGGAAACAGGAACGCCATCGTGCCGCGCCGCCAGGCCTCGGCGTCACCGCCGGTTTCGGTCGTGTCGCGCACCCAGGCTTCCGGCACGACGCGGCGGCCATTGGCTGCGCCGCCTTGCCGCATCATCTCGCCGACGCGTGCAAGGTCGCGCGGCGTCACCGAAATGCCGCCGGCGGTGCGCGCCGTTCCTTCCGTGTCGACTGTCACCGAGGCATCGCCGACGGCGCCGAGCGGCTCCCATAATTTTTCGCGCATCAGATCGGCGAAACGCCGGCCAGACGCACGTTCGAGCAGGATGCCGAGCAGGTCGGAATTGGGCGAACGGTAGCGGAACGTCCGGCCATGCGGCTCGGCCAGACCCTGCAGCGTCATGAGGAAAGTGGCCAGGCTCTCGGTGCCCCCGCCCGGATTCCACAGCATGGCGCGGCGATAGCGGGCGAAGGCGCTTTCCGGATCGAGATAGGCCTCTTCGAAATCGAGGCTGACACTCATGTCGAGCACGTGCCGCACACGCGCATCGCCATAGGCCGAGCCGGCGGCTTCGGGCAGATAGCGGCTTACCGGTGCCTGCGGATCGAAAATCCCCTCGCCTTCCAATATGCCGGCAACAATGGCGGTCAGCGACTTGCTGATCGAAAAGACGAGGTGGCGCGCCCCAAACTCCATATGCGGCGCGGACCAGTCGCCGACGAATTTGCCGCGTTTCATGATCGTCAGCGCGTCGGTATCGGAGCGCCTGAGAAACGCCGCGACCGTCTCCGCCCCGCCTGCAAGAGCGACCTTTTCACCAAGTAACCCGCCGAAATCCTGGGCCGGCGCTTCGCTGCTGCCCGGCTTTGCCGCCACGGCAGCGCTCGGCACCAACTCGCCGACATTCTGGAACGACCACCGGCTGAACGGGCTTTCGCGCCAGTTGCCGAGCAGCACTTGCTTGCGGGCAAAGCCGTATCTGGTTTCGAACGCGGTCTTGCCGGTCATGGTGATCCTGCGGATTTCTTTGAGGTTCAGGCGAGCGCCGCGGCAATGGCATGCACGGCCTTCAGCGTCCCCACCGAATAGCCGATGTTGGTGAAATCCGGATAGCTCGAAAGCTTCACCACGACCATTTTCGTATCCCAGTCGATATGGATCAGCTGCCCGAACACGCCCCGGCACATCAGCGCGCGCGAGCGCGGGTCCTCGATCCAGAACTGGTTGCGGTAGCTGCCTTCCGGCAGGCTGGGACTGAAATCCGGCCCATGCCTGCCATGGCGTGTCGTCTCGATCCAGTCGGCCGGCACGATTTCGCCGCCATTGTCGAGGATCAGCTGGCCGAAGCGGCCATAGTCGCGCAGCGTGGCGTTGAAGCCACCGTCGGCGATGGCGTAGCCGGCGCTGTCGACGGTGAAGCAGGCGCTTTCATCCGCACCGAGCTTTTGCCAGAGTTCGTCCGAAACCAGCTGCGCCAGCCGTTTGCCGCTCACCCGTTCCATGATGAAGGCAAGCACGTCGGTCTCGATCGAGCGGTATTCGAAGGCGGCGCCGTGTGGCCGGATTTTCTCCTTGAGCCCCAGGATCAGTTCGAACATATGCGATGGCCAGCGGAAGGCCGGATCGCTGTCCGGTGGCACCGGCTTCCAGCCGGTGGCGACATCGACCTGGCCGATGTCGGAATAGGGGTCGGTGTATTCCTCGGAAAAGCGCACCCCGCTCGTCATGTCGAGCACATGCTGCACGCTGGCGCCTGCCCAGCCGGTCGCTTCCAGCTCCGGCAGATAGGTCGTCACCGGCAAAGCCGGATCGATCAGCCCGCGCCCGACCAGTATGCCGAACACCGAGCCCGTGACCGACTTCGCCATCGACTGCGAAAGATGCAGCGTGCGCTCGGTCATGCCGTTGAAGTAGCGCTCATAGGCGACCTTGCCGTCCTTGAGCACGAGAAACCCGTCGGTATAGGTCTCATCGAGCAGTCCGGCGAGTGTCGTCGGCTGACCCATGCTGTCGTTCACCGGCAGCGCGTCGAGATCGACCTCGGCGCGCTCGAAGCGATGCCGATGGCCATTGCCGCGCCAGACTTCGACGGTCGGCAGAAATTCGCGGATGTGCTGAAACGCCCAGCGGTTCCATGGCGGCCGGTCCCAGTCGAGCTTCGGCGGCACCATCCGCGGCGGCGAACCCTGCATGATCGGCGGCGCCGGTTCGCTGTTGCGATAAGATTTCATCCAATCCCCTTGTCGCAAAGAAGGGAGGCCGAAGCCTCCCTTCGATCGATCCCACGTCGAGCCTATTTGCGCAGATTGGTCCAGATCTTGTTGTAGATCTCGACCACTTCCGGTGGGCAAGGTGGCACGAATTCCGCAGTCGGCGCACCGGCCGGCGGATTGATTTCCGGCGCGCTGGCGAAGTCCGGCGGCAGGAATTTGTGGCTCCCGGTAATGCCGTTGTCGTAACCGGCGAATTCCGAAATCAGCGCGGCGTTTTCCGGGGCCATGACGAAATCCTGAAACAGCTTCGCATTTTCAAGGTTCTTCGCGCCTTTCAGCACGGCCACATTGTCCATCCAGCCTTCGATGCCTTCCTTGGGATAGGCGTATTTGATCGCCGGAATTTTCTGGCGCGCACGATAGGTTGCGCCGTTCCACGCCTCCGTGACGATCACATCGCCCGAGGTGATCTTGGTGATGGTGTCGTAGCTGAAGGTCTTCCATGACGGCTTGGCGGCCATCAGTATGTCGTTGACCTTCTTCAGATTGGCCTTATCGGCGCCGCAACGCGGCACGCCGGCGTAGCGCTCGGCCGCATGCATCACAGTGTTGACATCGTCCAGCATGTTGATCTGGCCCTTCAACTCGTCCGGCGGGTCAAACAGGATCGCCAGCGTGTCGATGTCGCCCTTGTATTTGTCGGTGTTGACTTCGAAGGTCGTGGTGCCGAACTGCCACGGCACGGTGTAATGCCGGCCATTGTCCCAGTAGATGTCGACAAAGCGCGGGTCGAGGTTCTTGCCGTTCGGCATCGCATTGGGCTCGGTCTTTTCGAGCAGGCCCTCATCGATCATGATCTTCACGGTGTAGTCGGATGGGACGACGATGTCGTAGCCGGAATTGCCGGCGCGCACCTTCGACAGCATGGTCTCGTTGGAATCGTAGTCGTCCAGCGTCACCTTGACGTTGTATTGTTTGTCGAATTTCTCGATCAGCTTGGGGTTGGTGTAATCACCCCAATTGTAGATGTGCAGCTCACCATCGGCGAGTGCAGGTACTGCCCATAAAAGTGCTGCCGTCGAAACGGCAGCCATCAGTTTCCTAGACATCACAGTCTCCTTTGCCTTCCCATTGACTCACTTGGCGCGGCGGCGCGCGATCAGGAACGATATCGAGACGAACAGGATCGAGACCAGCAGCAGGATGGTGGAGATGGCGTTGATCTCTGGCGTCATCGGCCGCCTGATCTGGTTCCAGATGTAGAGGGGCAGCGTCGTCTGCCCGGGGCCGGCGACCAGCTGCGTGATGGTGAAATCGTCGAAGGAGACGATAAAGGCGAGCGCCCCACCCGACAGGATGCCGGGAACCAGCAATGGCAGCGTTATGCGCCGGAAAGCATGCCAGGGCGTGGCATAGAGATCGGCCGCGGCAGCTTCGAGCGTCAGATCCATGTCCTCGAGACGCGCCCGGATCGGCATATAGGCGAAAGGAATGCAAAAGACGGTGTGGGCGAGGATCAGATTGCCGATGCCGAAATTGAGCCCGAGAGTGCCCGCGATCAGCGCAAAGAACGAGAGCGTCGCCACCGCCGTGATGATCTCCGGAACCATCAGCGGCAGGTTGATGACCATGAAGGCGGCCGACAGCCCGCGCCACGGCTTGACCCGGGTCATGCCGATCGCCGCCAGCGTCGCGGCGATCGTCGAAATGATCGTGGCGGTGACAGAGATGATCAGCGTGTTCTTGGCGGCGTTGTGGAATTCCTGGTTGAGCAGCGCACTGCCATACCAACCGAGCCCGATGCCTTCCCAACGCGTGACCAGAGACCCGGTGTTCAGCGAGAAGATCATCAGGATCAGGATCGGCGCGTAGAGCACGCAGAGGCAGATGATGGCGATCGAGCGGAAGCCCGGTTGGTCCTTGATATCGGCGCTGCGGGGGTCAGCCATGCCTCATCTTCCCCGACGTGTTACGGACATAGAAGTAGAGCGCCACCAGCACCGCTGCCATCAGGATCAGCGCCTGCGCGCAGCCGAGCGGCCAGTTGCGCCCGGAGCCGAATTGCTGGGCGATGAGATCGCCGATCATCAGGTGGATACCGCCGCCGAGGATCAGCGGCGTCACATAGGCGCCGAGGGCCGGAATGAACACAAGCAGGCAGCCGGCGATGATGCCGGGCAGCGACAGCGGGATGATCACCCGCCATAGCACCTGCCGACGGGTCGCATAGAGATCGTAGGCGGCCTCGACCAGCCGGAAATCCAGCTTCTCCAGGCTGGAATAGAGCGGCAGCACCATGAACGGCAGGAACGAGTATAACAGGCCGAGCTGGATGGCGAAGTTGGTGTAGAGCATGGTGATCGGTTTCTCGATCACCCCCAGAGCCATCAGTGCGTTGTTGATGAGGCCCTCGTCGCGGATGATGAACATGATGGCAAGAGTGCGCACCAGCAGGTTCGACCAGAACGGGATGGTGATCAGCAGCACCCACCAGTTGCGCTGCGCCGGCGGTCGCGTGGCCATGAAATAGGCTGTCGGAAAGCCGAGCAGCAGGCAGATGACCGTCGTCACCACGGCGAAGACGAACGAGCGCAGATAGATGATCAGGAAATCCGGCGTGAACTGCAGCGTGTCGTCGAAGATGTCGCGCTGGAACAGGAAGTTCAGATAGGCGTCGGTCGAGAATTGCCACTGCACGCCGCCATAGGGTGCTGCGGCAAGAAATGAATAGATGACGATGATGAGAAGCGGCAGCACGCCGAAAATGCCGATGATTATCAAAGCTGGCAACGAAAGCAGGCGGTGGCGCCTGGCACTGGCCTTCTCCGCCTCTGCTTCGAACAATGCAGCTTGGGAAAACGCGCTCGCCATCAATCCCTCAGCACTTGCGCGGCGTCGTTGCCGATCGAGATACCGACCTTGTCGCCCCGCTCGAAACCGCAGCCTGCGCTGCGCGTGTTCTGCTGGCGCACGGTGAAGGCTTCGCCGCTGTCCAGTTGGACATGAATATGCGTGTCGGTGCCGAAATAGACGATGTTTTCGACGGTTCCGGAAAGATCGCCCTTGCCGCTGGTCAGCTTGGCGTGTTCCGGCCTGACCACCACGGTAGCATTATCCTTCGGCTGGAAGCCTTCAGCCACCGTCGCGTCGATCGTTGCGCCGGATTTGAGGGTCGCGCGCGCCTTGCCGTTGCCGATGTCGGTGATGGCTGCGGTCAGGAAATTGGTTTCGCCGATGAAGTCGGCAACGAAGCGCTCCGCCGGCTTGTCGTAGATGTCCCAGGGCGTGCCGACCTGCAGGATCTTACCGGCCGACATCACAGCGATGCGGTCCGACATGGTCAGCGCTTCCTCCTGGTCGTGGGTGACGAAGATGAAGGTGATGCCGGTCTGGTGCTGCAGCCGTTTCAGTTCGATCTGCATCTCCTTGCGCAGCTTGTAGTCGAGCGCCGACAACGGCTCGTCGAGCAACAGCACTTTTGGCTGCGGCGCCAGCGCGCGGGCCAGTGCGACGCGCTGCTGCTGGCCACCGGAGATCTGGCTGGTGCGGCGGCCGCTGAGCGCCTCCATTTTGACCAGCTTCAGCATCTCGGCGACGCGTGCCTTGATTTCGGCTTTCGGCTTGCCCAGCATCTCCAGGCCGAAGCCGATATTCTCGGCCACCGTCATGTGCGGGAACAGCGCATAGGACTGGAAGACGGTGTTGACCGGCCGCTTGAACGGCGGCAGCGGCGCAATGTCGTGGCCGTGCAGCAGGATTTCGCCTTCGCTGGGGAAATCGAAGCCGGCGATCAGCCGCAGCAGCGTCGTCTTTCCGCACCCCGACGGCCCCAGCAGCGTGAAGAACTCGTTCTCGCGGATCGACACCGAAACCGTGTCGAGAGCGGCGACTTGTGCGTCCCCGGTACCGAACACCTTGCGGACGCCGCGGACCTCGATTGCACTCTTACCCGGCTGATCCGGCACGCATTACCCCATTGTCATGTCCGCTCTTGTTGGCGGATCCAGTTCCCATTCGATTGTCAGCATATGCCGGTCGGCTTGGCAACCATGCATCTGAATCTCGGTTCAGAACGCAAGCTCCGTGCCATCGTCAGCCCCATCATCAACCTGATGACTGATCTTGCCGCCGCAGATGGTAGTCACCGGATGCACCTTGTGTAACAAACCCGGTTCAGTTGTCTCGATATCGGCCGACAGCACCACCAGATCGGCCAGATAGCCGGTTTTCAGCCGGCCCTTGCGGTGCTCCATGAATTCGGCATAAGCGCCTTCGACTGTATAGCCCGCAAGCGCTTCCAACAGCGAGAAGCTCTGGTCGGGAACGCCGTCTGCCCAAGGTTTGCGCAACACCGCCGCCTGAATGCCCAGGATCGGGTCGACCCGCGACACCGGCCAGTCGGAAGCGAAGACGACATGCGCACCCGCCTGCTTCAGCGTCCGCCAGGCATAGCTCAGCGGCCATCTTTCGCGGCCGATGCGCGAAAGCGTCGGCTCCAGCGGGAAGTCCATGGCGCCGGGCGGGTGCGGCGGCTGCATCGAGGCGATGACGCCGAGTTCGGCAAAGCGCGGCACGTCGGCGGCAGTGGTCACCTCGATGTGCTCGACCCGGTGACGGCTGTCGCGCCTGCCGTTCTTCCGCCGCGCCGCCTCGTAACCGTCCAGAACCGCGCGCACAGCGCCGTCGCCTATCGAATGCACGGCGATCTGCAGGCCGCGCCGGTCGGCCTCCAGCGCCACCTCGGCGAAATGCTCTGGCGTGAACAGCGGCTCACCGCGCCAGCCCGGCCGGTCGGCATAGTCGTCGACCATGACCGCGGTCCAGCCTTCCAGCACGCCGTCGTAAAACATCTTGACCATGCCGGACGACAGCCATTCCGATCGGTAGGCGGAAGCCATCCTCGACGCTTTTTCCAGCCTGTCGAGCGTCATGAAGTTCTTGAAATGAAAAGGTATCTTGGTGCGGCAGAGCAGCCGGCCTTCCTGCTCCAACCCGGCAAGCAGTTCGAGCTGGTAGAGATTGCCGTCCATGTTCTGGATTGAGGTGATGCCGTGGCGGGCGCACCATTCCAGCCCGCGATGCATCAGGGCACGGTCGGCCGCGATTTCAGCGGCGGAAGGGTACGGCTCGGGCTCGCCGCCTGTCGCAAGGCCGAGCCGCACGCGGTTCTGCCCGGAAAGCTCGAGGATCGGCCCAAAGGCCTCGCCCTCACGCAATTCGCCGGCCGCGAGGCCGTCGGCGCCCATGACGATCTCGTTGCCGGGGCCGAGTTGCTTGCCGTGCAGGATGCCAGCCAGCTCAAGCGCCTTGGTGTTGGCCCACATCGTGTGGTGATCGGAAGCCGACATGGCGAACGGCCGGTCGGCGATAATGCGGTCGAGATGATGGCGGGTGACCGGCTCTTCCTTGGAAAGGATAGTGTAGTCGACGCCGGCCCCAAGCAGCAATTTGGCGTTCGGCCGTGCCGCAGCGTAGGCGCGGATCGCGTCGCTCAGTGCATCGAAGCCATGCACGCCCTGAAGGTGCAGATTGTCGAGCTCGGCCGCGCCGCCGAAAAGGTGCATATGCGCTTCGATGAAGCCCGGCACCACCGAACCGCCTTGCGCATCGATGATCTTCGTGGCCGGCCCTTTCAGCGCCTCGATCGTCCGGCGATCGCCAACCGCCAGGATGTTGCCGTCCTTTATCGCCACCGCCTCGGCCGTCGGATTGCCTTCGTCCATGGTCAGCACACGGGCATTGGTGACGATCAGGTCGGCATTTGAACTCATGATTACCCGCGGTTCGGTTGCGTTGCCGGCAGGCTAGACGACCGGCTGCCGGGCCAGCAAGCCATAGCTGGTTGGCCCAGCGCCTTGTGAAGGGCCATGCAGGACGGCTAGGGTCGCCGCGTCTCACCACGGAACAATTTCATGAAGACTGTTTTTTCGCCTTTCCATGCCGGCCATTCCGGCAATGTCGAATTGATCGCCGGCGCCATCGTGCCGGCTTTTGAAAAGCCTTCGCGCGCCGAGTTCATCAGGGCGCGGGTGGAGAGCGAAAAACTCGGTCCGATCCTGCCGCCGGAAAGCCACGACCTTGCCGCCGCCAGGAAGGTGCATGCCAGCGACTACATCGATTTCCTGCCGACCGTGTGGCCGCTCTGGGAAGCGTCGGGCCGCAGCGGTTCGGCCATTCCCTTCACCTGGCCGACGCGCGGACTGCGCGGCGACGTGCGCCCGAAAGGCATCGATGCGCTGCTCGGCTTCTACTCCTTCGACGGTGGCGCGACGTTCGTCAAAGGCACATGGGATGCGATCAAGTCGTCCTATGACGTCGCGCTGACCGCCGCCGCGCTGGTCAAGGCCGGTGAGCCTTCCGCCTTCGCCCTCTGCCGCCCGCCAGGGCACCATGCAGGGGCGGCCTTCATGGGCGGCTATTGCTTCATCAACAACGCCGCCGTCGCCGCGCAATGGTTCCGCGACCGTGGCGCCGGGCGCGTTTCGATCCTCGACGTCGATTATCACCACGGCAACGGCACCCAGGAGATATTCTATCGCCGCGGTGACGTTCAGGTGCTGAACCTGCATGGCGATCCGATGACCGAATATCCCTTCTTCCTCGGCCATGCCGACGAACGCGGCGAGGGCGACGGCGAAGGCTTCAACGACAATTACCCGATGCCCTTCGGCACCGGCTGGGACGTGTGGAACGCCTCACTCGAGGACGCTTGCACGAGGCTTTCGGCTTATGCTCCCGACGTCGTCGTGGTTTCACTCGGCGTCGACACTTTCGAGAAGGACCCGATCAGCCAGTTCAAGCTGAAGACCCCCGACTATCCCAGGATCGGCCGCCGCATCGCCAGGCTCGGCCTGCCGACGCTGTTCGTCATGGAAGGCGGCTACGCCGTCGAGGAGATCGGCATCAACGCCGTCGGCGTGCTGACCGGCTTCGAAGACCGCTAGAAGTGCCGCCGGTGCCTGCCAATCACATGGCAGCGCTCGGCAAGCGGTACCGCCTGCCTGACCGATCCTTCAGCCTGCAGCGGCACGCGCTGACCCGCCCGCTATCTTGTTGTTGGACCATGATATTTTTCCAGAATGCGTTCGCCCTTTGCGAAATGATGTTCTATTTTTTGAACCCACGGCTTGCGGGGCCGATTGATCGGAAGAACAAACGCATTTGAGCCCGGGAAAGCATTTATGAACGACGACACACCGGAAAGCGAAAGCGCCTCGGCGCTGGCGCCGTTCCGGCACGGCATCTTCCGGGCGGTGTGGTCCGCCAGCCTCGTCTCCAATTTCGGTGGCCTCATCCAGGGCGTTGGCGCCGCCTGGATGATGACGACGATCGCCACCTCGTCCTACCAGGTGGCATTGGTCCAGGCCTCGACCACCTTGCCGATCATGCTGTTTGCGCTGCTGGCCGGCGCCATCGCCGACAGCTTCAACCGGCGCAAGGTCATGCTGATCGCGCAGATCTTCATGCTCGTCGTCTCGGCTCTTCTGACCGTCTTCACCTATCTCGACCTGATGACACCGTGGACGCTGCTCGCCTTCACCTTCCTGATCGACAGCGGCACCGCGCTCAATAGCCCGTCCTGGCAGGCTTCGGTCGGCGACATGGTGCCTCGCACCAAGGTGCCGGCGGCGATCGCGCTCAACTCGATGGGCTTCAACCTGACGCGCAGCGTCGGCCCGGCGATCGGTGGTATCATCGTTGCCGCGGCAGGTGCCGCCGCGGCCTTCGCCGTCAACACGCTGAGCTATGTCGGCCTCATCGTCGTGCTGGCCCGCTGGAAGCCGGAACTGCCGGCATCGACCTTGCCGCGCGAGACACTGGGCGCCGCAATGGGCGCCGGCCTGCGCTATGTCGCCATGTCGCCTAACATCGGCAAGGTGCTGGTCAGGAGCTCCGCTTTCGGCTTCAGCGCCGGCGCGGTCCTGGCATTGCTGCCGCTGGTCGCGCGCGACGTCGTCAAGGGTGATGCCTTGAGCTACGGCATCATGCTCGGCACCTTCGGCATCGGCGCCGTCGGCGGCGCGCTGACCAGCGTCAGGCTGCGGCAGCTGCTGTCCAGCGAAACCATGGTGCGCATGGCATTCGCCGGTTTCGCCGTCTGCGCCTTCAACGCCGCCGTCAGCAATCATGCCTGGCAGACGTCGCTCGGCCTGCTGCTCGGCGGCGCCTGCTGGGTGACGGCGCTGTCGCATTTCAACGTCACCGTGCAGATGTCGACGCCGCGCTGGGTGGTTGGCCGCGTGCTTTCGGTCTATCAGACCGCGACCTTCGGCGGCATCGCGCTCGGCAGCTGGGTCTGGGGTGTCGTTGCCGACGCGCATGGCGCCGAAGTCGCCCTGATGGCGGCCAGCGTCGCCATGCTGGCGGGAGGCGCCATCGGCCTGCTGCTGCCGCTGCCGCAGCAGGCGGTGCTCAACCTCGACCCGCTCAACCGCTTCCGGGAGCCGCATCTGGCGCTTGATCTCAAGCCGCGCAGCGGTCCCATCGCCATCATGATCGAATATGTCATCCGCAACGAGGACGTACCGGAATTCCTCGCCACCATGGCCGAGCGCGGCCGCATCCGCCGACGTGACGGCGCCCGCAACTGGACATTGGCGCGCGATCTCGAAAATCCGTCGATATGGATCGAGCACTACCACACGCCGACCTGGGTCGAATATATCCGCCACAATCGGCGCGCCACCTACGCCGACGCGGTCATCGGCGAGCGTATAAGGGCGCTGCACAGCGGCAACGAGCCACCGCGCGTCCGCCGCATGATCGAGCGCCCGACGACTGCCGGCACGGCGCTGGTCATGCCGAAGGGACCGATCGAGCATTAAAGCATTTTGCACCCAAGGGAATCACTTGACGTCGCAGAAATGCGGTTAAAACAAATAGATAAAGCGGGATGCACCGTTCAATTTGAACGCATCCCGCTCCAGCGCAATTCCAGGAAAAGTGTGATACGGTTTTCCGTCCGGAAGAGACAGAGCGGTTCGCCGTTTCCGTGAAACGATGAACCGCTCCAGCCACCCTGACGCCCTTCCGCTGGCGATTCGACTACATGAGCTCTATGACGAAATAATCGCCCTGCTGTATCCACTTTACCAGGAAGTTGATCGTCAGGTCGGTACCGCTCCAATACATCTCGACGGTTGATGGAGACGGCTTTATGAGGCCTCCCTCGATAAAGTCACTCGACCTCGTCCCAGATACGCCTGAGATGAAATTGAAATCCTGGAACTGGAATGTGACCTCGCAGCTGAGAGTGAACGGCGTGAACCCGCCGCCGGCCGGCTTGGGCAACGCGAACTGAACCAACGCCGGCTCTGCGTTCGGCTTTTCGGTCTTTGAAAAGCTGCCGGATGGCCCCTGCAGGTGCCAGGTGATTTCAGTGATTTCTTTCTTGGTGGCGTTGAACCAGAGACCCGTTGCTATCGTCAGCATCGCCGGCTTGACGACCGGCGCCGCAGTAAGGGGAATACTGATGGTCTCGGTCTTGTAGCCAACGGCTGCAACTTGCAAGCTGACCGATGCTTGGCCGGTCGGCGGAGATAGCGTGAACGCTGTGTTGGTGGCCCCGACCACCGCGCCCCCTTGCGATATGGTCCCTCCAACCGATTGGGACTTGTTATCGGCGTCGACTGCTTTGATGGTTATCGTCGCCGGCTGGCCCGCTATCAGGGACGGGGGAGCCGCGGAGAGCAGCATTTCCCCGAGGGTGACATTGACGGGAACTCTGGTGAGCGGAGACATCTTCGTGCACAATGTCTGCATCACCGTAATTTGGTCTTCTACCTTGAGCTCGCCCACGTAAATCCCGAAGAAGAGCGTCGTCCAACCAAGTGGCGTATCGCTGGCGCGCCACTTCCCGTTCACGAATACATGCACGCGCGCCCCGGGAATCACGCCTGATACGTAAATTAACCGCTGGAAGACCCGGACGGGCTGTTGAATATCCGGGGTCTTGAGTGGGGTCAGGTCGGACACTTTGATCGGGCCCCCGACCCGAAGCGCGAGGGGCTGACAAGTAAGCTCCAGCTCGGCGTGAATGTGCTCGCCGGCGCGCAACGGCCGAAATGTCTCGACCCAGACGAGGCCGCCAAAACTGAATACGGGCTTGCTGATTACAGGAGAATCTGGCGCATCCGAGTACAAACGTACGACCGCGTTGTCGACGCTGTTGACGAAAGCGCCGCTTGCACATTCAAATGCAGGCTCCATGACGGTCGGCGGAAATACGCTGCCCTGGTAAGACCCTACCACCAGCAACTTATCCGATGTGGCTGTCTTGCCGCATAGCTCCTGGATGACGACGAGCGATGGAAACGGCGGCGAGGCCGGGATCAGGGCCGACACGTCGGGAATCCAGTATTGGCCGGAACTCACATCCTCGCCGACTCCGATTCTCCCGAGCACGGTAGCTGCACCCGAAGTCGGATCGACAAGTTGGATCGTCAATGTCGCGCCGGGCTCGAGATTGGAGATAGGCAAAGCACGGGCTGCCGGGCAGGAGTACTGTGAGGCGTCGATTACGGGCTTTCTAACCGGCAAGGTTTCGTCGACGATCACCGGAGGGGCAGATGACGGACTTGATGCATTGCAGCGCTCGAAGTGCTGCGTGGCGCTGAAGACATCCGGATTGTGCGCGGCACGGCCAAGCAGCGCCAGGAGGTTGGCACCGACGAAAGGATATTCCAGCACGTCGCCATTGAAGTGGACCTTCGTGGTGGCGCCTTGAGCCAACCCCCTGACGGGTACTGCTTGCGCGCACCCAGGAACCGGGCCGACTGCTGGTGCCGGCATGGTATTTTCCCGATACGGCGTCTGTTCGGCGGGCAAGCTCGGGGTCTGACTGCTCTTCACCTGTCCGGCAGGCGTCTGAACGGACTGCACCGCGCTAAGCACATCGTTGGCCTGGATCGCCCCGCGAATGCGCACTGGTACGACATTTCCGCGTGCAGTATCGCTGCCAATCAATGCGCCGCCGTTGAAAATCTCGACCGTGGCGCCAGGATAGGCTGCGCCTATCAGCACCCAGTCGACGCACTCGTGCACCTGACTCAAATACACCAATGGGCTTAGCGTCGAGGGATACCCGAGCACGACGATCGGGACCGGGCTTGGATCACTGGCTTCGGCGCCGAGCGTCCAGCGTGCGGTCAATGCATCCCCCACGTTGAGGGAGCCTGCGGCGACCGGCACAAAGGTACTGGTTGTGGCGCCGGCATTTACCGCAGGGACGGGTACGCCATTTACCAGGAGGGAAATGCTCGAGCCGGGAAGCGGCCCATCGATACGGACCGAGGTACTCAAGACCGATACGGGGCCAATCACAATTGGTGCAAGGAGCGTGCTCATGTTCGTTTCCCTCTCTGTACGGCGCAGACATGTCGCCTGGTTCGAAACAGGACATAGAGGGAGCGCACTTACGGATGACTTACGGATGACTTACGGATGGGTCGGCGCGGTGCTGGACTGCGCGCGCGTCCGCCGCATGATCGAGCGCCCGACGACTGCAGGCACCGCGCTGGTGATGCCGAAGGGACCGATCGAGCATTAGTGGCTGGCGGTGCGTCCAGTTGGACGAGCAAATGAAATTGCGGCGCCTGGCCCAATCCGCGAATGCACGAACAGGATGGCCATTGTGGAGAGACGGTTATATCAGTTGGTGTGACTATGACCACTAAGGGGAGACGATGCGTTACATACGTCCGCTTTCAATTGAAGACGCCGCCGGCCTGTTGGCCGGTTCAGCCGGCACGGCCGCCATCCTCGCCGGAGGCAGCGACCTCTTGGTGCGAATGAAAGGCGGCTTTATCGAACCCGACCTGATCGTCGACATCAAGGCGATCGACGGGCTTGGCGAGGTCAGGGAAACAGCCGAGGGCTTCAGCATCGGCGCGGCGGTCCCCTGCGCATTGCTGGGCGAGAACACGGCCCTGCAGAAGGCATGGCCCGGCGTCGTCGAAGCGGCCAAGCTGATCGGCTCGAAGCAGGTGCAGGGACGCTGCACCATCGTCGGCAATCTGTGCAACGCCTCGCCGGCCGCCGACAGCGTGCCGGCGCTGGTGGCCGCTGGCGCCAAGGCTGTGGTCGTCGGCCCGGGAACCAGGCGCACGATTGCCGTGGAAGCGGTGCCGACTGGGCCGGGCAAGACGTCGCTGGCCAAGGGCGAGATCATCGAAGCAATCCTGCTCGACAGCCGTCTGCCGCGTTCGGGCGATGCCTATCTGCGTTTCATTCCGCGCACAGAGATGGACATCGCGGTGGTAAGCGCCGGCGTGAACTTGACGCTCGATGAGCAAGGTCGCGTCAAATCCGCCCGTCTGGCGTTGGGCGCCGTGGCGCCGACGGTGATTCTGGTCGAGGAGGCCGCCGAGGTTCTCATCGGCTCCAAGCTAGACGAAGCCACGCTGGAGAGGCTCGCCAAGGTCTGCTCGGGCGCCTGCCGCCCGATCGACGACAAGCGCGGCACTATCGAATTCAGACGGAAAGTCGCGGGTGTGCTGGCCAAGCGGGCCGCCACGACCGCCTATGCACGCGCAGGAGGCAAATGATGGCTGGTGTGGCAGTATCAACGACAATCAACGGCGACAATGTCGAGTTCCTTTGCCAGCCGGACGAGACGCTGCTTGATGTCCTGCGCGATCGCCTGGGGCTGACGGGCGCCAAGGAAGGCTGCGGCACCGGCGACTGCGGGGCCTGCAGCATCATCCTCGACGATCGGCTGGTGTGCTCGTGCCTGGTGCTCGGCGCGGAGGCCGAGGGTCGGCACGTCGAGACCATCGAGGGCATGGCGCATGGCGACAGGCTGCATCCGCTGCAGCAGAAATTTCTGGAACACGCCGCACTCCAATGCGGCGTCTGCACGCCGGGCTTCCTCATGGCTGCCAAGGACCTTTTGGCCAAGAATCCCGATCCGACCGAGGAGGAGATCCGCTTCGGCCTCGCCGGGAACCTCTGCCGCTGCACCGGCTATGACAAGATCGTGCGTGCCGTTCAGGACGCCGCCAGCGTGATGAAGGGAGCATGACGATGAATTTCGATCCGCGTTACTCCGGACGCAATTTCACCTCTGTCGGCACGCGTCCCATCCGTCCCGACGGCGTCGACAAGGTGACGGGCCGCGCACGCTATGGCGCCGACTTCAACATGGCCGGGCAACTGGTCGGGCGCGTTCTCAGAAGCCCCCATGCACATGCCACGATCAGGAAGATCGACACGTCGAAGGCGGAGAAGCTCGCCGGCGTCAAGGCCGTGATCACCGCGGCCGACCTGCCCGACCTCACCGACGGCGATGCCGCCATGTACGACATCCTCGACAACTGCATGGCGCGCAAGAAAGCGCTCTATGATGGCCATGCCGTGGCCGCGGTGGCTGCGGTCGATGCCCGCACGGCGAGGCAGGCACTGAAGCTGATCGAGGTCGACTACGAGGTGCTGCCGCATGTCACCGACGTCGACGAGGCGATGAAGCACTCCGCACCCCTGATCAACGACGCCATCTTCACCGAGGGCCTCGAGCAAAAGCCCGTCAAGCCTTCAAACGTCACCAAGCGCACCCAGTACGGCCATGGCGACATCCATGAAGGTTTCGGCCAGGCCGATTTCGTCGTCGAACGCTCCTTCAAGACCGAGCAGACGCACCAGGGCTATATCGAGCCGCATGCCTGCGTGGCCAATGTCAGCTCCGACGGCACCGCCGACCTCTGGGTCTGTACGCAAGGCCATTTTGTCTACCGCCAACACTGCGCCCAGCTGCTTGGCATGGAAGCCTCGAAGCTGCGCGTCACCTCCTCGGAGATCGGCGGCGGTTTCGGCGGCAAGACCCATGTCTGGGCCGAGCCGGTGGCACTGGCGCTGTCACGCAAGGCCGGGCGGCCGGTCAAGCTGGTCATGACGCGCGACGAGGTGTTCCGCGCCTCCGGCCCGACCAGCGCCACCTCGATCGATGTTCGGATCGGCGCCCGCAAGGACGGCACGATCACGGCGGCCGAGGCGACGCTGCGCTATAGCTGCGGCCCCTATGCCGGCACGTGGGCCGAGATCGGCGCCATGACGGCCTTTGCCTGCTACAAGCTCGAGAACGTCAGGACGGTCGGCTACGAAGTGCTTGTCAACCGGCCCAAGACCGCGGCCTATCGCGCGCCGTCGGCTCCGATGGCGGCGTTTGCGGTGGAAAGTGCGGTCGACGAGCTGGCCAAGGAGATCGGCATGGACCCCGTCGAGTTCCGGATCAGGAACGCGGCGCAGGAAGGCACCAGATCGTCCTATGGACCGGTATACGGCCCGATCGGCATCGGGCCGACGCTGGAGGCGGTGAAGAACCACCCGCATATGAAGGCGCCGCTCGGCAAGAATCAGGGCCGCGGAATGGCCTGCGGCTTCTGGTTCAATTTCGGTGGCCAGACCTGCACCGACCTCAACATCGGCATGGACGGCTCGGTCTCGCTTGCCGTCGGCACTGTCGATGTGGGTGGTTCCCGCGCGTCGCTGTCGCTGGTGGCGGCGGAGGAGCTCGGTATCCCCTATGAGCAAATCAAGGCGGTGGTCGCCGATACCTCCAGCCTCGGCTATAACGATATGACGGACGGCAGCCGCGGCACCTTCTCGTCTTCGATGGCGACGATCTCGGCCGCTCGCAACGCCATCAAGATCCTGCGAGAACGCGCCGCGCAGATGTGGGACATACCCGTCGACGACGTGGTCTGGGAAGAGGGTCACGCGATTGCCAAGGGCGCGACGCACGGCAACCTCTCACCGCTGTCGATGAAGGAGATCGCGGCCGCTTCCGGAAAGACGGGGGGACCGATCGCAGGGCACAGTGAGCTCGTCGCCGACGGCGCCGGCGTCTCCTTCGCCACCCATATCTGCGATATCGAGGTCGATCCCGAGACCGGCTCCACCAGGGTGCTGCGCTACACCGTCGTTCAGGACGCCGGCAAGGCGGTGCATCCGACCTATGTCGAGGGGCAATACCAGGGGGGTGCCGCGCAAGGCATCGGCTGGGCGCTGAACGAGGAGTATATCTACGGCAAGGACGGGCGGCTGCAGAACCCTGGCTTCCTCGATTACCGCATCCCGGTCTGCTCGGACCTGCCGATGATCGACACGCAGATCCTCGAGATCCCCAATCCTAACCATCCTTACGGGGTGCGCGGCGTCGGCGAGACCTCGATCGTGCCGCCGCTGGCGGCGATCGCCAATGCGGTCTCGAACGCCGCGGGCGTGCGCATGACGCATATCCCGATGTCGCCGCCGCGCATCCTGGCGGCGCTCGAGGCGGAACGGGGAGGCTGATGGTCGAAGTAACGCTCTGGGGGTCGCTCGGCGCGATCGCTGGAGGCAAGAGCAAGGTCGAAATCGAGGCCAAGGACATTCGGGAGCTGTTCAGGAAGCTGGCTGAACAGTATCCCGGCCTCGAGCCCTACATCGATCGCGGCATCGCCGTCGCCATCGACGGGACGATCTATCGCGATACGTGGTCGAAGGAACTGCCGGAAGGGGCGGAGATTTTCCTGCTGCCGCGATTGGCTGGGGGGTGAGTTGGGGCGGAGTGGAACCTCGATATCCAAGTGTCGCGCCCACGATGTAGGCGACATCACCACCGTCTCGCCTGACACCCGGCTGTCTTCCTGCCAACTCAAAGATCTGTCGATTTCCCGTTGACATTGGCAACTGCCGTCAGCGAGAACTGGACTCATCCGCGGGGGATGCCAAAATCATCTTGCAAAGTGCTATGTTTGGGGCGCGCAATTCGCGTGTGGTTTAAAATGAGATGTGACTTCACTCGCTTTTCAACGCAATCATTCGAGCGATTTATACAGGCAATAGCGCTTGCTAAACTCGGTGCAACCACCCAGATATTTGGAAGCGGCAAGGACGGCGCCCGCGAGGCAACATTCAATGGGCGCGTTAACATCAACTCTTCGGAAGTCTGGGATGGCTATGTAGTAATTCAAGCCAAATACCACGAGAATCCAGGTAAATCCAACGAGAATGCATCTTGGCTTATCCGCCAGATCGACTCTGAGATGGAGAAATTTGAGGACGCGTCGCGATCTTTGAAACGTCCTGATTATTATATAATTGCTTCAAACACTAATTTGAGTTGCGGCCGCCGCAGATCACACGGGCAAGGGAGGAGGAGGTATAGATCGGGTTGAGAAGCGTCTTAACTTCTGGAGTGAGCGGCTAGGTCTCAGATCCTACGCGCTCTGGCACGCCGATACCCTGGGTGTACTTCTGGATACACTACCATCGATTCGAGTTGAGTACGATTTCTGGATAACGCCAGGAGATGTTCTGTCCGCCGCCCTAAAGAAGATTAACGATAGCGATGTCGAGAACTACATCTCATCATTTCTTCGCAGTCAGCTTCGCATAAGCCGCGACATAAAAACAAAAGACGCCGGCCAAACCACTGGAAAAAAAATACTTCTTGATGATATCTTTTTAGATCTACCAATTGATAGCTCTAGCTTTCTATTTGAGGAATTTGTCGAAATTGACGATGATGAATCTCAGGAAATTGTGGAAGCAACAGCGTTATATACCTCAACCTATGAATCACCCGAAGGAAATTACGCCGAAATCGATCCGGACTTGATAGAAGAGGGTTATTTTGAAGAAGACATCGAGTCTTATCGCGTTCTCAAAACGATCGTCGACAGGTGCTCTGACAAATTTAACAGATCGACAGTTGACGACCACAAAGGATGCCGGGAAAAAATCAGGAATCGAGTGGTCCTCATGGGAGGGCCCGGCCAGGGAAAGTCCACAATCGGGCAATTTTTGGCACAGATCTATCGGGCTAAACTACTCGAGATTTTACCCAACAATTCTCCTGATATTAATAGTGTAATTAAAGCCATTCTTGACCGCGCCGCCTCCGAAGGCATATCTCTGAAAGGCCTAGCTCGCTTTCCCTTTGTTGTTGATCTCCCTGCCTTTGCTGACGCGCTGAACAGTGCAACCAAAGCAGGGCGGGAGTTACCGCTTCTAAGCTACATCTCACTTCAGGTGGGGCGGGACGCAAACGCCCTGACAGTGACGGCACTTCGACGATGGTTGAGTGCAGTTCCCACAATTTTCATCTTGGATGGCTTGGACGAAGTTCCGCACGCGAGCAATAGAGGTGACGTTATAGAGGCTGTTAATTCCCTAATAGATGAAATCTACGAATTGAACGCCGATAGCTTCACGCTAGTAACAAGTAGACCACAAGGCTATCAAGATGAATTCAGTCGACGTACCTGGGCTCACTGGGAGATGGCCGACCTAAGCAGTGCCGATGCGATCAAGTTTGGACAGCAACTGGCTGTTGTTCTGGTGCCAGATGAGACCCGGCGACAAGAGATCATACAGACGCTGTCCCAAGCGACCAAAGACGACGCGACGGCGCCGCTCATGACCAGCCCGCTCCAAGTTTCTCTGCTATTTGCTTTGGTTGAGACCAGAAATAATATTCCAAAAGATCGATGGACTTTGTTCTATCGCTACTATGAGATTCTGAGAGATCGGGAGATTGCGAAAGGGGGAGAAAACGGTAAACTTATCGGAGAATATAAAGGCGAGATCGACAGGCTTCATTATGAGGCTGGCTACCTTCTCCAACTACGAGGGGAAGGAACAGGAAATGCCAACCCATTTCTCAACCCATTGGAGTTGGCGGGAGTCATACGCCAGCAACTTACGAAGTCTGGATACGATGATGATTTAGAGATACTGACACAGAAAATTGTAAATCTTGTAACAATGCGGCTGGTATTTTTGAGATGCAAAACCGCAGAGAGGATTGCTTTCGATGTGCGATCCCTGCAGGAATTTATGGCGGCTGCACGGCTAATGGCAAGCCCTGAAGATAAAATTCGAAGGCGCCTCAAAGAAATAGCTGGAATTTCTCACTGGAGCCATGTCTTCAAGATCGCTTGTAGCAAAGTATATTCGTCAGCTGAACTTGAATCCTTGCGTGAAGAAATCCTCTCTATATTGGACTCTCTCGACGCCGGGGATAGAGCTAGAGAGGATTCGGTTATTCAGAGTGGAGCTTTGCTTGCGGTGCAGATGCTCATCGATGGGGTAGCCGGCGCCGTACCCACCTCGAAGCGGAACCTCATTGTTCGAGGAATGAGACTTCTGCGCAGCGGCAATCCACAGGCTCCATTTCAGCTTGCCAAGGCAATTGACTTTTCGGCGTTGAAGACGGTGGAAGTGGCGCTGGCCGAGCGACTGCGAGATGGAGGCAGCCACACCGCATCTAATTCGCTAAGATTGCTTTTACTACTAATGCATTCAACTGATGCCGCAATTTCAAATTGGGCGTCTGAATACGTCAAACCGTGGCTGCCGTCTGAGCCCACTGATGCATTGGCGCTA
The DNA here is from genome assembly GCF_040323975.1 of Mesorhizobium sp. M0019. Lineage (NCBI taxonomy): Bacteria > Pseudomonadati > Pseudomonadota > Alphaproteobacteria > Hyphomicrobiales > Phyllobacteriaceae > Mesorhizobium > Mesorhizobium sp. M0019. The sequence goes on from NZ_JAMYVK010000023.1 coordinate 98,885, forward strand.
ATTACCTCAAGCCGCTTCATTCCACCAAAAGGTCCAGTGCTAGAATGGCTGCAGAAAGCTCTCTGGCGGTCCGGAATTGCGGAGGTGAGATACTGGCACACTCTCTTGGGATCTGCAGACAAGCCCTCCACAGACGACAACCCGTTCCACCTTATGGGACTCCAGGATCGACGTCGATCCAATGCCACTTTACTTTTTAACGATGGAACAGAATCCGACATTTATTTTAGATTTAGGCGGATGGATGAAGTCGTTTCGGTACCTATGGTTCCATCCGACGCACATGAAGACTGGAATGTTCTTAGTGCGTTGAATAATCTTGTCCAGCAGCGGACACCGCGCGATTTCATGAACTTCCTGTCGTTTCTCGCCGAGCGGCCCGACATAAGCCTGCCGGCTCAGGAAATGCCTTGGGTTGTACTGGCGGCACTTAACCGCAGGAAATGGGGCGACTCATTCTCCGACATCGGGTTGGAATTGCAAAATGGCCTGTGGGCTAATGAGGACAACTGGCAGGGCTCTGAACGCCGCTGGGTGGAATCCGGCGTTAGCGTTCGCGAATTTCATCCCGACGTCGGGTCGAGGGCTTTCTTTCCAGCTCAATTGCTGATTCCGGTGAGAAGGCCACCGTCGTCGCGCAACAGGCGGGAGAATGCCGTGCAGCGCAGACTTGCCACCTTAGATGCAATTCTGGCGATTGATTCCGGCCTGCCGGGGTCGGCGGAATTCTCCGCAAGGATGGTAGCTTGGTATTGTCGAATTCATCGAGGCCTTCATCTCCCGGACAATGTTTTGCTGGAATTCCAGAGGAGAGCAGAGATCGCCAAATCTGACGTCGATCTCCATCGAGAAATATTGGCAAACTGTAACGTCGACCTTGATCAGTTCGAGACCGCACCGATCCAAGTAAATCTGCAGCACTTGGTTAGCAAAATTTCCTCAATTCCCAATATACCAGCTATCCTTTGCCTTAGATTTTTAAAGTCATTTATAAAGGATAATTCACTACGTCATCTACTCGTTCTAGCAAGCGGATCACTCCCATTATTTCCTTCACAGCAACGTGTTTTTGATGAATTTTTCAGAATTGATGTCAACGCAAACGTCTATGATGATGATGTCACCATAGAGGCGATAACACTGTTGCGGCTTGCGAATGGGGAAGATGTAAACCCCGATGATCTGAAGACCGTTACCATATTGCGTTTGCGAAGAATCCTTGAGAAATCACGTTTATCTCGAGAGCATGCAAATGAAGTATTGCGGACTGTGAGTTTTAGGAGGCTGGTTGCGCCAACTACCGGAACGAAAGAGTATGGAGCACTTCAGACGCTTATGGACATGGTTGAGAAGACCAAGTCTAGGCTACATGTTCCTGCCGTCTGCGACGATTTGAGGTTGCCAACGCCGATATGAACGTGGCCTAAGGGCGCTGTTGTACCGCGTTCCCTTCGACGTCAGCCGTCGCCGCCCTACTCCACCCGAATATTGCTTGCTCCCCCACTGCCCCGCATCGAGTGGGTAGTATTGTTGCTACGAACGTTTCGAACTGTCGGGCGCGCCCAGTGCTGCTGGCGGCCGGTAATCGTGGGAGACCGGGGGATGTCCTCAGTTCTTCAGGTCCCAAGCTTTAGCCGCCGATCTGCCCGCCTCTAAACCCCCACCGTTGGCTCAGTATTCACCTCCAGCGCCTCTTCCGCCTCATCCTCCCCGCCGAGAACCTCGCCGTGCACCCCCAGCGGCCGGCCTATCCAGATCGGGTCGACCAGATGATCGCGCTTGGGGTTGGTGGTGTTGGGGTGGATGAGGATGCTCAGGCCGCCGTGGTTCAGCATCAGCCACGGAACGAGCGTAGCGAAAATCCCGGTGGCGAAGGAGACCTGGTACATAGCCTGCTCATGCGGGCCGACCGGCTCGTCGCGCCAATTGCCCAGGCGCACGCGGAAACGCTCGCCGATGCGCAGGCGAAGCCATTCGGCATGCTGCCGCTCGGCCTGCCCGTCGTAGTAGATATGCGCGTGATAGCTGGCAATTTCCGAAAGCGGCCTTGGACTGGCGGCGTCTTCGTTCACCTTAATGCTCCCCTTCGATGATTATAGGGCCCGGAAGAACTCTATCCGAAGCATGGAAGGCCGACCTTGTCGAGGGCGGCATTGACCTCGACCTTCTTCGAGTTGTCGGCGGCGGCAGGACACGGCGCAGCGTGCCGGAGGGGACGTTGCTGGAGCGCAAGGCATACGGCAAGGACGGGCGGCTGCAGAACCCTGGCTTCCTGGACTACCGCATCCCGGTCTGCTCGGACCTGCCGATGATCGACACGCAGATCCTCGATATCCCCAATCCCAACCATCCCTACGGGGTGCGCGGCGTCGGCGAGACCTCGATCGTGCCGCCGCTGGCGGCGATCGCCAATGCGGTGTCGAACGCCGCGGGCGTGCGGATGACGCACATCCCGATGTCGCCGCCGCGCATCCTGGCGGCGCTCGAGGCGGAACGGGAAGGCTGATGGTCGAAGTAACGCTCTGGGGGTCGCTCGGCGCGATCGCCGGAGGCAAGAGCAAGGTCGAAATCGAGGCCAAGGACATTCGGGAGCTGTTCAGGAAACTGGCTGAACAGTATCCCGGCCTCGAGCCATACATCGATCGCGGCATCGCCGTCGCCATCGACAGGACGATCTATCGCGACACCTGGTCGAAGGAACTGCCGGAAGGGGCGGAGATTTTCCTGCTGCCGCGTCTTGCCGGGGGATAACTGGACAACCCTGTCCTACCCATTGACGACCAAGACATGGCCTAGGCTCGAGAAAAACCTCGGCTATCCACGAGAATTCTTGGCCAGTTCAGCCTGCGAGTTTGGCTCCTTTTCGATGACTGCTTCTGTGTCAATGCACGAACATGAAGTAATCGCGGAAGCGGTGGCCACCTGAGATGTGGCGGCGATGTTCGAACATCTGGCCGGCTGGCTGTCCTCCGA
>NZ_JAMYVK010000024.1:0-97204 GCF_040323975.1 Mesorhizobium sp. M0019
GATGTCGACGATGGCATTTCCGATACAAAGCACGTCATAGTCCGGCATCAATTCATGTCTCCGCCAAAAACCCACCGGCTTTCTGCCACGCCGGGCGCGGGCGGGTCTAGCGGTTTGATGCGGCTTTGCCTAGGCCGCGAGTTATAAATCCGGGCAGAACGCAGATGCTTCGTATCGCGCGGTTTGCGCTTGTCTCGCGACCTGTCTCCGCCTATCCCGAAATATCGCCCACGGGCCTCGTTTGACATGGAATTGGAAACGCCGTGATCCTCGACGCCGCCCGCGCCGCCTTGAGCCGGCTGTTCTCACCCGAATTCCGTTCCGTGTTCCTGAAGACGCTGGGGCTGACCTTGCTGGCGCTGGCGGCGCTTTGGTTCGGGATCAAGAGCCTGTTCGAATGGCTGGCCTGGGCGTGGATCGATGCATGGCTGCCCGCCCTACCCTCCTGGGCCGGTTGGCTGGGCGCCGTCGTCGCCGGCATCGGCCTTGCGCTGGGCTTGGCGCTGCTCATCGCGCCGGTGACGGCGATCATCGCCGGCCTGTTCCTCGACGACGTCGCCGAAGTGGTCGAGCGCACGGATTATCCAAACGACCCGCCCGGCCGCGCCGTGCCGGCGTTGCGCTCGCTGGTGCTGGCGATCCGGTTTTTCGGCGTCGTCATCCTCGGCAATATCGTCGCCCTGCTGCTGCTCCTGGTGCCGGGCGTCAACATCGCCGCTTTCTTCATCGTCAATGGCTATCTGCTCGGACGCGAGTTCTTCGAATTCGCCGCCATGCGCTTTCGCCCGGAGGCCGAGGCCAAGGCGCTGCGCAGAAAGCACTCCATCACCGTGTTCCTGGCCGGGCTGGTGGTCGCCGCTTTCCTCGCCGTGCCGCTGCTCAATCTTCTGACGCCGCTGTTTGCCGCCGCCATGATGGTGCATCTGCACAAGGCGATCTCGGCACGGGAAGGGAGCTATCTCAGCAGAAAACCCCTGCCCAGTTCGTCGTCGTCCTCGACGATGAATTCGGCCCGCCCTGAGTAATAGGCGCGGCCGCCGACGCGGGCGATGATGGCGTCATGCGGCCCGGCTGTGGCCGTGCGTACGACGGCGCCGGAAAAGCGCGAGCCGGCGATGCTCTCGAACAGCCGCGTTCGGCCAATCTCGATTTGCCCCTTGGCGTGCATGGCCGCCAGCCGCGCGGTGACGCCGGAGCCGGTCGGCGAACGGTCGACCTCGGCCTCGGCGAAAACGCAGATGTTTTTGGTCGGCATATCGGAGAACGCATCCTGTCCGTCGGTCAGGATGGTGCCGTAGAGAAAGGCGAGATCGGCATGGTCGGGATGCGACAGCGGCAATTCGGCCTTCAGCTTATCAGTCAGCGCGGTCGCTGCATCGACGAAATCGCGGACGCGGCTCCTGCCAAATTCCAGCCCGAACTGGCGGCAGTCGGCCAGTGCATAGAAGGCGCCGCCATAGGCGATGTCGAAGCCGACCGGACCATAGCCCGGCAGCTCGATCCGCTGGTCGCCGGCGAACAGAAACGCCGGCACGCTTTCGAAGGACACCGCGCCGGCCTTGCCGTCCCTCACCTCGACCGCAGCCGAAATCAGCCCGCATGGCGCCTCGATATTGACGATCGTCATCGGCTCGCGTGGCGCCACCAGCAGTTCGTCGACGGCGTAGCGGCCGAGCGCGACGATGGCGTGGCCGCACATCGTCGAATAGCCCTCATTGTGCATGAACAGCACCGCAAGGTCGGCGCCCGGCAGGTCGGGCTCCACCAGCAGCGCGCCATACATGTCGTAATGGCCGCGCGGCTCGAACATCAGGATCTTTCTGAGATGATCGAGATGGTCGCGCACATAGGCACGCTTTTCGAGGATCGTGCCCTTGGGAATGTCGGGGTAGCCGCCGGTGACGATCCGCAGCGGCTCGCCGCCGGTGTGCATGTCCACGACCGTGAGCGTCATTCGCCGGGCCCGACCTAGGCTGAAGATTTGGCAAACAGCGCCTGCAGCTTGCCGAACGGCATGGCGGCGCGGGTGAAGCCGAAGGTGCCATCCTGCTGGATCTCGCGCGCCGCGGTCTCCAGCATGCCGAAGGCGAAATTGGTCAGCCATGGGCCGAGCGAGATGCGCTTTACCCCAGCCATGGCAAGATCGGCGATGGTGAAGCCGGGCCTGGCCATGACGTTCACGGGCTTGGTCAGCGCCGAGCAGACGGTTCGCACCATCTCGATGTCGCCTAGGCCCGGTGCATAGAGCACGTCGGCGCCGGCTTTCTCGAAAGCCTGCAGCCGCTTGATCGTGTCGTCGAGATCGGGCTTGCCCCACAGGAAATTCTCGGCCCGCGCGGTGAAGACGAAATCGCGTTTCAGTGCCCGTGCCGCTTCCGCCGCCGCCGCGACGCGATCGACGGCATGCGAAAAATCATAGATCGGCTTGGCGGGCTCGCCGGTATGGTCCTCGATCGAGCAGCCGGCGAGGCCAGCCGCCTCGGCGGCGAAGATGGTCTCGCCAGCACTTGTCGCGCTGTCGCCCTTGCCCTTTTCGAGGTCCGCCGAAACCGGCAGCCCGGTCGCCGCTGACACTTCACGGCAATGATGGATCATCGCCTCGAATGTCACCGCGCCGTCCGGCAGGCCGCGCGAAAAGGCAAAGCCGGCGCTGGTCGTGGCCAGCGCCTTGAAGCCGAATGAGGCCAAGAGCTTGGTCGTGCCGACGTCCCATGAATTGGCCATGACGAAGATCGATGTATGCAGGTCGCGAAAAATCTTGCCCTTATCCATGGATGCTCCCCTCCGGTGCGGATTATGAAGGAAATTCTAGCCCGGCGGAACGCGCCGGGCAAACAAATGCGGTTGGCTCAGAAGCGTTTGGCGTTCTCTCCTGCCAATCGGTCCAGCGCATCGGAATCCTTGACGTAACGCGAAGCGTTTTTGTCCCAATGATAGGTGACGGAAATGTCGCGCGAAGACGCCTCTGGCGGCGGCTGGCCGTCGCAGCTTTCATCGCCCGGCACTGTCGCGTCGGTCACCGTAACCTTGATGGCTGCATAGGGCTGGCCGTCGGCAATCGCCTGGAAGGCCGCATTCTGCGTCCTTCGGCTGGTGCAGAGGTTTTCGTCGAACGTATAGATCATGTCGATCAGCTCGAACCTGTCGTTGCGGACCATGACCAGCGGCGCGATCACATAGCCCTGGCTCGAATTGAAATGCGTGCTCGTGGTGATGATGACGTCATCGCCGGGCCCGATCGACAGCTTGCCCGGATCGCGAAAGTAGGTGCTGCGGTCGACGGCAACATTGACCGCGTCGAGCAAGGCCGGCTTGCCGGTGATGTCGTAGAGTGCCAGCACGGCATAACCCTCGGCGCTGTCAGGCGAGTCGCCGAGGTCGAGCAGCATCGCCAGCCGGTCCTTGCCGCCGGCCTTGATGTCGAGCACGTCGCCGCTGGAAAGACCCGACGTCGCCGGCGGCGAGCCGTCGTAGTCCGGTCCAGCGATGTGGCGCATCTCGATCGGCATCGAACCCCGGAAAAAGCCGGCCTTGTCCGCGGCCAGATCGGGAATGACCATCCTGGCGATATCGAGATAGGTGACATCGCCGTGGCCGGGGACAGCGCTGCCGAGCTCCGGGAAGCTGACGGCCTCCGCGCTGGCCGTCGTCCAAAGACAGGGCAGCAGCAGGCAGGCAACGATGAAACGAAGCAGGGAGAAGGTCATGCGCGCGCGCTCGTTATGTCGGGCGCGCGCAAGCTATAGCATTTTGCGGCCAAGAGGAAACACCTGGCGTTGCCTCACTATGTTGGCTTGGCTTGGCTCGCCAGGGTCTGCTGGAAAACCGGCACCAGCTGATCCATGGCGGCTGCGAGCCACGCGCCGAGTTCGTCGGGCAGAGTGTCGTGGATCCAGACCAGGCGGCTCCGGCCCTCGCCCTCGGCAAAGACCTGCATGGAGGTGTTATCGTGGGTGACCTCATCGCCGAGCCATCCCCATACGATCCGCCGGCTCTGCTCGTCGCGGGCGATGAGCCGCTCTCGCACGATCTTGCCGTCGGCGAAAGTAAGGGCCCGCACGTCGCCCTCATCCACCCGGCAGTCGACGAAAACGCCTGGGGCTATCCGTTGGGCGCCGCCGGCGAAGTCGCCCACCGTCGCCCATACGCTTTCCGGTGAAGCATCTACGATGATTTCCCTGACTATCGAAGCCATTCGCTGGTCCTCTGTTAACAGGTAGACCTGTCTGTCTACATGTGGCTGTATACAGACCTGTCTGCTATACGGTCAAGGCATGTCTGCAGCCCGAATCAACGATCGTCCCGAAAGTCTTGCGCGCCGCCGCATCGTCGATACGGCGACCGCGCTGTTTTCTCTGGAGGGGGTCCGTGCCGTCGGCATCGACCGCATCATCGCCGAGGCCGGCGTTGCCAAGGCGACGTTCTACCATCACTTCGCGGCCAAGGACGATCTCGTCCGCGCCTACATCGAGGAGCTCAGCAAGGGAGGACGGGCGGCAATCGCGAGCCTTGGCCGGCGGCCATCTCGCCAGATGATCCTTGCCATATTCGATCTCATCGCCGACGCGGCGGATCAGCCGGGCTACCGCGGCTGCCCCTTCCAGAACGCCGCTGCGGAATACCCCGATCCCAGCAGCCCGGTTCGCCAAGCGATCGATAAGCATCGTCACTGGAAGTGGGGCATCCTAAGGGATCTGCTGATCGCTGACGCAAATCGCGATCCGGACCGCACCGCAGACGCGCTAACAGTGGCGGCCGACGGCCTGCTTGTCGTCAGTCATCTCGACAGGCCGGCCAATCTGCGCACTCTCATACGCGACACGGTCGACCGAGTACTTGGGGCGCCGCGCCCGGTCTGAGATCTGGCGCGCATGCAGCCTGCGCAAAGGCGATCAATGGATTGGCACCAGCCCGGCCAGTTTACGCATGTCGTCGAACAGGATGCCGCCGGCTTCGATCAGTCCATCGCGGTCGGAAAGCGGGTCGCCGTGGTAGGAATAGACGCGCATGCCGGCGGCGATGCCGGCTGCCGTGCCGGCGACGCTGTCCTCGATGACGATACAGTCGGCGGGCGCGAAGCCCATCGTCGCTGCCGCATGCAGGAAGAGGTCGGGGAACGGCTTGCCGCGCGAGACCATGGTCGAGCTGAACAGCGCATGCTCGAACAGCGGCAGCAGTCCGGTCTGGCCGAGCGTGATGTGCATTTTGGACACCCGTGCCGACGAGGCGACACAGGTGGCGATGCCGGCGGCGTGCACGGTTTCGATGAACTCGCGAACGTTGGGGATGGCCTCGACGCCATGAGCGAACAGGTCCGGCAGGCCGGCGTTCCAGCGCTCGACGAAATCGGCGCCGAGGCTGACGCCAGTCGCCTCGACTTCCTTCTGCACCGAGACCATGCTGCGGCCGGAGAAATTCTTGCGGCAATATTCGAAGCTGGCCGGAAAGCCGGCCGCGGTCAGCCATTCGGCGAGGCGCCGATTGGCCAGGTTCTCGGTGTCGACCAGAACCCCGTCGCAATCGAAGATGACGAGCTTGGGTATTTTCATCAGGCCGTGCCGGTCGATCCGAAGCCGCCCGAGCCGCGCGCCGTACCGCCAGCCAATGTGCGCTCCTCGACGGTCGCCTGCGTCACCGGGGCGAAGACGATCTGGGCGATCCGCATGCCGCGCGTCACCGCGAAATCCTCGTCGCCGAGATTGATCAGCAGCACCTTGACCTCGCCGCGATAGTCGCTGTCGATGGTGCCCGGCGTGTTGAGGCAGGTGAGCCCGTGCTTGAAGGCGAGGCCGGAACGCGGCCGGACCTGGCCCTCGACGCCCTCCGGAATTTCCAGGATCAGCCCGGTCGGCACCAGCGCGCGCTTTCCCGGCAGAATCAAGAGCGGCCTGTCGTCCGGGACGGCGGCGCGCAGGTCCATGCCGGCGGCGCCCGAGCTCTCATAGGCCGGAAGCGGCAATCCCTCGCCATGCGGCAGCCTGACGAAGCCGACAGCCGGACCGATGACGGAGGTAGGATAAAGTGCTGCGCGCATGAGGCTGATCCTATCGTCGCGAACGCCGGTCCAGTCAACTCGGCGGCAATGCTATCAACGGCTTTCTTTCAGTGCGGTTCCGCCTCAGCGCAGTTCCATCGGAACGACCGTGGTCTCCTTGATCTCCTCCATGACGAACGAGGCCGAAACGTCCGACAGCGCCACCCTGGCGATCAGCCGCTGATAGAGCCGGTCATAGGCCTTCACATCGGCGACGCGGGCGCGCAGGACATAGTCGAGATCGCCGGACATGCGGTAAGCGCCGGTGATCTCGGCAAAGCCGGTCACCGCCGCTCGGAATCTTTGCAGCCAGTCCGGATCGTGGTTGGAGGTGCGGATCAGGATGAACACCGAAAGGCCGAGCCCAAGCTTGTCGGCGTCGACCAGCGCCACCCGGCCGGTGATGACGCCGTCTTCCTCCAGCCGCTTGACCCGGCGCCAGCAAGCATTGCGCGACAGCGATATTCTTGCCGAGAGCTGGTCGACGGACAGCGTGCCGTCGCGTTGCAGCTCGGCCAGCAATCTCCGGTCTATTTCGTCGATTTCCGGCGCCATGTGGGATGTTTGTCCCAAAATTCAGCCTTTCACAAGGACAATTTGAGACCGATGAACCGAACACCCATGCCAGTATACTCATCGCCGGCTCTTCATGCCGGCAGGAGGGATCGACATGACGGCACGGCTCGCAAGACTTTTCACCTCTCATCCGGCCACGGTCGGCGAGAGCTATTTCGGCCATATGGCTTTCGCCGCATGGTTCTCGTCGAGATTGTTCATGGCGGCCTTTGCCGCGCTCATTCATGCTTTCTTGCCGTTTCTGTTCGAGACCACGGCAAGCGGCATCATCCGTGAGCTCTATGAGCGGACGCATAACAGAGGACGGTAGGCCGTAGAGGTACCGAGCGCGGCGAGGCCGCTGGACGGCGCCAACGCTCAACGGATCCCGGCAGCGCAATCCCGATCAAGCGCCGCCATCGTCGAAATGTCGAGCCAGGCTTGAAGCCGCGCCGCAATCCGCCATTTTGAGGAGCGCGGCGCGATAGCCCGGAGCATCCACGATGGATATCGTCTTTTCCCCGACGACAGAATTGGCTGCCGCCATTCGCGACCGCAAGATTTCCGCTGTGGAAGCGCTGGACGCGCATCTGACGCAAATTGACAGGCACAATGAGGCGGTCAACGCAGTCGTAACCCTCGATCGGGAAGGTGCGCGGCAACGCGCTGGCAAGGCCGACGAAGCCCAGGCGCGCGGCGAGGCCCTTGGGCCGCTACACGGCGTGCCGTTCACACTGAAGGACACGCACGAAACAGCGGGCATGAGAACCACTGTCGGCTTCCCGGCTTTCGCCGACTATGCCCCGAGGGCGGACAGTCCGGTCGTTGCCCGGCTGAAGGCGGCAGGCGGCATACTGGTGGGCAAGACGAACGTGGCGACAATGCTCGGTGACTGGCAGTCGAGCAATCCGCTGTTTGGCCGCACCGGCAATCCCTGGAATCTCCAGCGCACCGCCGGCGGCTCCAGTGGCGGTGCGGCGGCGGCGCTCGGCACCGGAATGACGCCGTTCGAGGTCGGCACCGACATGCAGGATTCGATCCGGCTGCCCGCTGCCTTTTGCGGCGTCTACGGCCTCAAGCCGACCGAGCACCGCGTCTCGCTCGCCGGCGCCTTCCCCGATCCAGGCGGGGCGCCGCGCAGCGTGAGGCTGATCTCCTGCCTCGGACCGATGGCGCGCAGCGTCGAGGACCTGGCACTGATCTACGGCCTCATTGCCGGGCCGGATGGAAGCGATACCGACCTTGCGCCGGTACCGGTCGAAACCATGCCGGAGCTGGATCTCAGAAATTTGCGGATTGCCGTCGCGCCGTCCTTTCCGGGCTTTCCGGTGGCCGGCGAGATCAGCGCGGCGGTCGAAAGTCTGGCAAAAGAGCTTCAGGCCGCGGGCGCCATCGTCGAGGCCGAATTGCCGAAGCTCGACCTGCACGACGACCTAGCACAAGGCGGTGCGCTGATCGGCATGATGCTGGAGGCGGCGCAGCCCGAACCGCCGGAGAAGCCGACGCCGGTCTCGCGCTGGTTCGAGGCGCTCGTCCGCCGCGACCGCTCCATCCTGGCGTGGGAACGGTTCTTCGACGGCTGCGACGCCTTGCTGTGCCCGGTCGCCATGGCCACCGCCTTCCCGCATTGCGATCCGGGAACGCCGATCGGGGTCGACGGTAGCGAGCAAAGCTACTGGATGCTGCCGGCCTATGGCGCGGTGTTCAACTACAGCGGCCACCCCGCACTGTCGCTGCCCTGCGGACAGGACAGCGACGGCCTGCCCATCGGACTACAGCTGGTTGGCAAACGCTGGTCGGAGTCGCGCCTGCTCGGGATCGCCAGGGCAATCGACCCGCTGGCCGGCGGCTTTCGCCGCCCGCCCGGTTATTGAGTAAACCGCGCCAGCCCGTAGGGATCAAGCAGCGGATCGCGCTCGCCGTCGAGGATTTCGCGGGCGGCGAACAGGCCGACGGCCGGCGCCAGCGTGATGCCGGAATGCATGACCGCGACGTAGACGCCGCTCGTGCCTTCGGCGCGGCCAATGATCGGAAAGCCATCGACCGGCGTCGGCCGATAGCCGACGGTGTGGAAATCGAGTTCCAGCCCGTCCGCGCCGCGCAGCATCGCCTTCATCGCCGCAAACAGGTCGCCAGCGGTGGCTGCGGCATCCATGCCCGGATCGGCGCCGCCGAAATCCGAGCCGGCGATGATGCGTCCCTCCGCCGTCTGGCGCATGTGCAGGCGGTCGCCGATCACCAGGCCGTTGAGCAGCTTTTGGTACGGCAGCGAATGCACGATCAGGCCGGGCGGCGTCTCGATCGGCAGTTCTATCCCGGCTGTTGCCGCTAGTGCCGGAGAGCCGGCTCCGGCCGCGATCACCACCTCGTCGGCAGCAATCCGCCCGCCGGATGTATCGACGCCGGCAATCCTGCCGTTGGCTTGCACCAGAGCGGTGACGGTCGTCCCGGCTACAATTCGCGCGGCGCGCCGTTCGGCGTCGGCCAGCAGTGCTTGCGTGGCGGCGACCGGCTCGGCGACACCTTCCTCGGCGACATAAAGGGCGAAATCGGGAAGTTCGGCCAGATTGGGCTCGATGCGCGCCGCTCCGGCACGGTCGACACGCTCGATGCCGTAGCCCCATGCGGAGTGCTCGGCCGCATAGGCCTCAAGTTCGGGACGTAGCAGGTCCCAGCACAAGCCACCGCACCACTGCAACGGGATGCCGGGCACCTCGTTCGCCAGCCGCGTCCATTCGGCCATCGACCGAATGCGCAGGCGGAAATAGACCTCCGGATTGCCCCAGCTGGCATTGATCCAGGCAAAGGAATTCGGTGTCCCGACGCCGCCGGCGCCGCTGTCGGCAATGACCGTCACCTTTGCTCCGGCCCTGGTCAGGTGCCAGGCGATGGAGGCGCCGATGATGCCGGCGCCGATGACGATGACTTGTTTCGCCGCTGTCATGCTCCACTCCTCGGTCCAACGCCACCACTGCGATGCCATTGCCCGTGGGTTCTGCCAAGAGCGCGCCGTATCAAATGTGCCTCTTGACTTTAATACGTACGTACGTATTGTACCGGTATGGCCAGACATTCACTTCGCGAAAAACTTTTGGACGCCGGTTTCAAAACCATCTGGAGTTCCGGCTATTCGGCCGCCGGCGTACGCGACATCGTCGCCGCGGCCGATGCCCGCCCGGGGTCCTTCACCAATCATTTTGTCTCCAAGGAGGCGTTCACCGGCGAGGTGCTGGACCGCTATTTCGCCTATGTGAGCGGTTTGGTGGAGCAGGCCCTTGCTCGGGACGGCACGCCCCCGGTCGGGCGCTTGCGCCGCTATCTCGAAATCATCACGTCGAAGCTGGAGGCGCATGATTGGGCACGGGGCTGCATGATCGGCAATCTCAGCCTCGAGACGGCGGCTCACAGCGAGGCGCTGAGGCTGCAACTCGTCGCCATTTTCGAACGCTGGCGTAAGCCCTTTGCCGAATGCATCGCCGAGGGCCAGGCGGCCGGCGACATCACCGACGCGTTCGATGCCGAGGACCTCGCCGATTTCCTGTTGAGTTCCTGGCAAGGCGCGATGCTGCGCATGAAGGTGGAGCGCAGTCCCGAACCGCTCGAGCGTTTCAAGAATATCGTCTTCAAAACAGTCTTCGCAAAAAGGAGCTGATCCGATGAACCCGAAACTCGAAAAGCAGCAATCCCGCACAACGGTGCCACGCTCGCAAGTCGCGGTGCTCGATTCCACCATCTCCTATGTCGAGGCAGGCACGGCTGGCCCGACGGTACTCTTCCTGCACGGCAACCCGACGTCGTCCTACATCTGGCGCGACATCATCCCGCATGTGGCGCCGTTCGGCCGCTGCATTGCGCCCGACCTGATCGGCTATGGCCAATCCGGCAAGCCGGACATCGACTATCGCTTCTTCGACCACGTCCGCTATCTCGACGCCTTCATCGAGACGCTTGGCATCACCGACGTGGTGGTCGTCGCGCAGGACTGGGGCACCGCGCTCGCCTTCCATCTCGCAGCCCGGCGGCCGCAGCGGATCCTCGGCCTCGCCTTCATGGAATTCATCCGCCCCTTCGAGAGTTGGGACGATTTTCACCAGCGTCCGCAGGCGCGCGAATTGTTCAAGGCAATGCGCACGCCTGGCGTCGGTGAGAAGCTTGTCCTGGAAGACAACGTCTTCGTCGAAAAGGTGCTGCCGGCTGCGGTGCTGCGCACGATGAGCGATGAGGAAATGGCCTCCTACCGGGCACCGTTCCCGACGCCGCAATCGCGCAAGCCGATCCTGCGGCTGCCGCGCGACCTGCCGATTGAAGGCCAGCCCGCCGATGTCGCTGCCATCAGCGAGCACGACCATCGGGCGCTCCGGCTCTCCTCCTACCCGAAGCTGCTTTTCTCAGGCGATCCGGGGGCCCTCGTCTCGCCGCAGGCGGCACGGGAATTCGCGGCCGGCCTGAAGAACAGCCGGTTGATCGATCTCGGACCCGGCGCGCATTATCTGCAGGAGGACCATGCCGACAGGATCGGCATCGCAATTGCCGAGTGGATTCCGGAGGTGGCCTTCGAGAGCCGAGCGACCGAATCGGCCTGACGTCGGGACGTGAACCGGCGGCTGCGGCAGCCGGAGAGGTCGACAGCACTGCACTCGGGTTCCAGGCGATGGAGGCGCCAATGATGCCGTATCCAATGACGATGATGTTCTTGCTCGCGGCCGTGTACCTTCAAACGCCCAGGACTTCTTGCCCTCATTGCCACCATGCTACAGACTTGCCAAGAGCGTTGCCGGGACCGCTCTCGAAGCGGGTCGATGACGATCGCCTCACTGGAAACGTTCAGCTCAATCACATGAGGGTCATTTGCGCCGCTGGATAAAAGGGCTGGTTTTTGCTGCAGCCGGAGCCGCCATTGTCTATGCCGTCTTCTTCGGCCCGCTGCCGATCGTTCGATCTTGGTGGCAGGACGACAACTGGCTGGATCCTTTGCATAAGCGCCATCGCATTGCTGACGGTTTGGTGCTGACCGGGGCGTTGGTTGGGAAATCGCGGGCAGAAGTTGTTGCCATGCTCGGCGAGCCGCCGAAGACGGACTATTTCGAAGACTGGAGTCTGGTTTATATTCTTGGTTCGGAAAGAGGATTTTTTTCGATCGACTCTGAATGGCTGGTTATACGCCTGGATGACGCTGGCTCGGTCACGCAGGCGGCTATCGTCAGAGACTGAACCTGCTGCCGGGGTATCAGCGGTGTTTCCGTTCGACAGGCCGGAAAAGCGCTGCTAGAAGCCCGCGCCACAGACAGGATTCCATGAAATTGGCTGAAGACATCGAACAAGCGGTATCGCGCCGCCGCACTTTCGCGATCATTGCCCACCCCGACGCCGGCAAGACGACGCTCACCGAAAAACTGCTTTTGTTCGGCGGCGCCATCCAGCTTGCCGGCGAGGTCAAGGCCAAGAAGGACCGCATCCAGACCCGCTCGGACTGGATGAAGATCGAACGCGAGCGCGGCATTTCGGTGGTCACCTCGGTGATGACCTTTGAATACGAGGACACCGTCTTCAACCTGCTCGACACGCCCGGCCACGAGGATTTCGCCGACGACACCTATCGCACGCTGTCGGCGGTCGACAGCGCGGTCATGGTGATCGACGCCGCCAAGGGCATCGAGCCGCGCACGCTGAAACTGTTCGAGGTCTGCCGGCTGCGCGACATCCCGATCATCACCTTCGTCAACAAAATGGACCGCGAAAGCCGAGACCCATTCGACATCCTCGACGAGATCGAGCAGAAGCTGGCACTGGATACAGCGCCGATCACCTGGCCGATCGGCCGCGGCAAGACCTTTTCCGGGACCTACCATCTGGCGCTGAACGCGGTGCGCAAGGGCGACGCCGAAAAGGAGCGCACGCCGGTCAACGGCCCCGATTCCAACCGCGTCGCCGGCCTGTTGCCGGAGAACGAGCGGGAGGCCTTCATCGAGGAGCTGGAGCTGGCGCGCGAGGCCTGTCGCCCGCTCGACCTCGACGCCTTCCGCGAGGGCCATCTGACGCCGGTCTATTTCGGCTCGGCGCTGCGCAATTACGGCGTGCGCGACCTGATCGAGGCGCTCGGCGCCTATGGGCCGCCGCCGCGCGCGCAGGAGGCCGACAGCCGCAAGGTCGAGGCGACCGAGGACAAGATGACCTCCTTCGTCTTCAAGATCCAGGCCAATATGGACCCCAACCATCGCGACCGCATCGCCTTCGTCCGCGTCTGCTCCGGCAAGCTCGAGCGCGGCATGAAGGCCAAGCTGGTGCGCACGGGAAAGCCGATGAGCCTGTCGGCGCCGCAATTCTTCTTCGCCCGCACCCGCGTCACCGCCGACGAGGCGTTCGCCGGCGATGTCGTCGGCATCCCCAACCACGGCACGCTGCGCATCGGCGACACGCTGACCGAAGGCGAGGAGATCCTGTTTCGCGGCGTGCCGAATTTCGCGCCTGAAATCCTGCGCCGCGTTCGCCTCGGCGATGCCATGAAAGCCAAGAAGCTCAAGGAAGCACTGCACCAGATGGCCGAGGAAGGCGTCGTGCAATTGTTCTCGCCGGAGGACGGCTCGCCAGCCATCGTCGGCGTCGTCGGCGCCCTGCAGCTCGACGTCTTGAAGGAGCGGCTAAACTTCGAATACACGCTGCCGGTCGATTTCGAGATGTCGCGCTTTTCCGTCTGCCGCTGGATATCGGCCGACGACAAGGCCGAACTCCAGCGCTTCATCGAGGCGCATCGCGGCGACATCGCCCGCGATCTCGACAACGATCCGGTGTTCCTCGCCCAGCACGCCTTCTCGCTCAACTACGAGGCCGAGCGCTGGAAGGCGATCCGCTTTACCGCGGTCAAGGATTATCAGGTCCGCGACAGAGCGGCTTGACGCGCCCCTTCCCTTCTCCCTTTGTGGGAGAAGGTGTCGCCGAAGGCGACGGATGAGGGGTGTTCCAGGAAACACCAACGTCTCATTCCGTCCAGCACCCCTCAACCGTCTCGGCGCTTCGCGCCGATCCACCTTCTCCCACAGGGGGAGAAGGGAAGATCGCGTTCGTTCACCCTTTCGCTGCCTCTTCGATCTTGGCGATGTCGATCTTGCTCATCTGCATCATCGCCTGCATCACGCGGCCGGCCTTTTCCGTGTCGGGGTCCAGCAGCAGCCTGGGCAGCTGCTCGGGAACGACCTGCCAGGAGAGGCCGAATTTGTCCTTCAGCCAGCTGCACTGGCTGGGCTGGCCACCGCCCGCGATGAGCCTGTCCCAGAAATAGTCGACCTCTTCCTGCGTCTTGCAGTCGATGGAGAGCGAGACTGCCTGGGTGAACTTGAATTGCGGGCCGCCGTTGAGCGCCTGGAACTGAACGCCGTCGAGCTCGAATGAGACCATCAGCACCTTGCCCTCATTATCGCCGCTGCCCTTGGGCCAGCGCATCACGCTCAGCACCTTCGAATTCTTGAAGATGGAGATGTAATGGTTCATGGCCTCCTCGGCCTGGTCGTCGAACCACAGGCAGGGGGTGATCTTTTGCATTCTCTTGCTCCTCGGGCTGGTTTTGGCTTGTTTCACTCGCAAAACGGCCGGCTGGCAATTGATGCCCGGTCCCGCCGTCTGCTCAAGGACGCTCGAGCAAAACACGATCCGACAGCACTTCTGACTTTTTTACGGCCTGGACCGGCTGCGTCTTTGGCTGGCCGCTCGTTCCGCACCCTGGCGCAGCGCAAAATTGTGGCCAGACCAGAGTGTGCCGTCTATAAGGCCTGCGGCTCAATTCCGGTTTTCCGCACCTTTGGGCGCGACGCAGACAGCAAGGACAGTTCAATGCCCGCCTACCGTTCCCGCACCACCACCCATGGCCGCAACATGGCCGGCGCCCGCGGCCTGTGGCGCGCTACCGGCATGAAGGATTCGGATTTCGGCAAGCCGATCATTGCCGTGGTCAATTCCTTCACCCAATTCGTGCCGGGCCATGTCCATTTGAAGGATCTCGGCCAGCTGGTTGCCCGCGAGATCGAAAAAGCCGGCGGCGTCGCCAAGGAGTTCAACACCATTGCCGTCGATGACGGCATCGCCATGGGCCATGACGGCATGCTCTATTCGCTGCCGTCACGCGAATTGATCGCCGACTCGGTCGAATACATGGTCAACGCGCACTGCGCCGACGCGATGGTCTGCATCTCGAATTGCGACAAGATCACGCCCGGCATGCTGATGGCGTCGCTGCGCCTCAACATCCCGACCGTCTTCGTCTCCGGCGGGCCGATGGAGGCCGGCAAGGTGGTGCTCGCCGGCAAGAGTCAGGCGCTTGATCTGGTCGACGCCATGGTCGCGGCCGCCGACGACAAGGTGTCCGACGAGGACGTCAGGACCATCGAACGCTCGGCCTGTCCGACCTGCGGTTCCTGCTCCGGCATGTTCACCGCCAATTCGATGAACTGCCTGACCGAGGCGCTCGGCCTGTCCTTGCCCGGCAATGGTTCGACGCTGGCGACGCATGCCGACCGCAAGCGCCTGTTCGTCGAGGCCGGCCACCTGATCGTCGATCTTGCCCAGCGCTATTACGAGCAGGACGACGACACCGCGCTGCCGCGCAGCATCGCCTCGAAGGGCGCCTTCGAGAACTCCATGACACTCGACATTGCCATGGGCGGTTCGACCAACACCGTGCTGCACATCCTTGCTGCGGCACATGAGGGCGAGGTCGACTTCACCATGGAGGACATCGACCGGCTGTCGCGGCGGGTGCCAGTGCTGTGCAAGGTGGCCCCGGCCAAGGCAGACGTCCATATGGAGGATGTCCACCGCGCCGGCGGCATCATGGCCATCCTCGGCCAGTTGGATAGCGCCGGGCTGATCAACCGCGACCTGCCGACGGTGCACACCGCAAGCCTTGGCGAAGCGCTCGATCATTGGGATATTTCGCGCACCACCAGCCAGAATGTCCGCGATTTCTTCCTGGCGGCACCCGGCGGCGTGCCGACGCAAGTCGCGTTCAGCCAGGACCGCCGCTGGGACGATCTCGATCTCGACCGCGAGAATGGCGTCATCCGCTCGGCCGAACATCCTTTCTCCAGGGATGGCGGCCTTGCCGTGCTGAAAGGCAATCTGGCACTCGATGGCTGCATCGTGAAGACGGCGGGCGTCGATGAATCGATCCTGAAATTCACCGGTCCGGCAAGAGTGTTCGAAAGCCAGGACGCCAGCGTCAAGGCGATCCTGTCGAACGAGATCAAGGCCGGCGATGTCGTCGTCATCCGCTATGAAGGGCCACGCGGCGGACCCGGCATGCAGGAAATGCTCTACCCGACCAGCTATTTGAAATCGAAAGGCCTCGGCAAAGCCTGCGCACTGATCACCGACGGTCGTTTTTCCGGCGGCACCTCCGGCCTGTCGATCGGCCATGTCTCGCCGGAAGCCGCGGAAGGCGGTCTGATCGGGCTGGTCAGGGAAGGCGACACGATCGAGATCGATATCCCCAACCGCACCATCAGGCTTGCTGTCGACGACTCCGAACTCATCGCCCGTCGCGCCGCGATGGAGGCCAGGGGAACGGCTGCCTGGAAGCCCGAAGAAAAGCGCAAGCGCAAGGTGACGACGGCCTTGCGCGCCTATGCGGCGATGGCGACAAGTGCCGCCAAGGGGGCGGTGCGGTACGTGCCGGAATAGAGGCTTTTCCTTCTCCCCTTGTGGGAGAAGGTGGATTGGCGCGCAGCGCCAAGACGGTTGAGGGGTGCTGGACGGAGTGTCGTCGGCGCCAAGCTGGAACACCCCTCATCCGGCCGCTTCGCGGCTACCTTCTCCCACAAGGGGAGAAGGGAAGGGCCGCGCCTGAAGGTTCCGCCTTGCGGCAGCACGCTGCATGGAAGAAACGGCTTTTTTGAACGAGGTGGCGCTAGATGGATTTTGACCTTGTGGTGCGCGGCGGCACGCTGCCCGACGGCAGGATCGCGGATATCGGCATCGTCGGCGAAACGATCGCAGCGATAGAGCCCGAGCTGAACGTCAGCGCCGGCACGGCGATCGATGCCCATGGCAATCTGGTCTCGCCGCCCTTCGTCGATCCGCATTTCCATATGGACGCCACGCTTTCGCTCGGCATTCCGCGCATCAATGTCTCGGGCACGCTGCTCGAAGGCATCTCGCTTTGGGGCGAGTTGAAGCCGCTTCTGACCCACGAAGCGGTGCGCGACCGTGCGCTCGCCTATTGCGACTGGGCGGTGTCGATGGGCCTGCTCGCCATCCGCACCCATGTCGATGTTTGCGACGACCGCCTGCTGGCGGTCGAGGCGCTGCTCGACGTGAAGAAGACGGTTGGCCCCTATATCGACCTGCAGCTGGTCGCCTTCCCGCAGGACGGGTTTTACCGCTCGCCGACGGCGCGCGACAACACCATCCGGGCGCTCGACATAGGCGTCGATGTCGTCGGCGGCATTCCGCATTTCGAGCGCACAATGGCCGACGGCACGCGCTCCGTCACCGAGCTCTGCGAAATCGCGGCGAAGCGCGGCCTGATGGTCGACTTGCATTGCGACGAGACCGACGATCCGCTGTCGCGCCACATCGAGCAGCTTGCCTATGAGACGCAGCGGCTCGGGTTGCAGGGCAGAGTGGCCGGCTCGCACCTGACATCGATGCATTCGATGGATAATTACTACGTTTCGAAGCTATTGCCGCTGATTGCCGAGGCCGGCGTTTCGGCGATCCCCAATCCGCTGATCAACATCATGCTGCAGGGCCGCCACGACACCTTTCCCAAGCGCCGCGGACTGACGCGGGTCAAGGAGATGCTGGCGCAAGGCATCCGCGTCGGCTGGGGCCAGGATTGCGTGCTCGACCCCTGGTATTCGCTGGGCACCGCAGACATGCTCGACGTCGCCTTCATGGGCCTGCATGTCGCGCAGATGTCGAGCCCGGCCGAGATGGCGCGCTGCTTCGACATGGTCACCAACGTCAATGCCGCCATCATGGGCCTCGACCACCTTGGCCTGGCGGTCGGCAAGCGCGCCAGCCTGGTCGTTCTCGATGCCGGCAACCCAGTCGAGGCGCTGCGGCTGCGCCCAGAGCGTCTCTGCGTCGTCGCCAGGGGCAAGGTGGTGGCCGAGCGCAGCCGGCAGGACACGCGGCTTTCGATCGCCGGAAGGCCGGGCACGGTGAACCGGCGCCACGCTTAAAGCGCGTCGCGTTTGAACGGACCCACGCGACGCGCTTTAAGGTCTTGTTTTTAAGCGTGTCGTTATCGCAAAACCGCTGCACACTTTTGCGCGACATGCATTAGTCCAGCCGATTTCCGGCGCTGGTCTTACCGAATTCTCGATTTTCGCCTCGTCATGGCCGCAGCTTGCGACTACGACGCGGGTCACCGTACCCCACGGCGAGGAACCGGTAACGGAATGGCGCAGCCCGCAGCCCAGTACTCAACGATCATGAACGTGCTGCTGGCCGGCATCCTGCTGATGCTCGCCGGCGACTTCCTGTTTGCGCTGAACGACGCGATGGGCAAGTGGCTGGTCGCCAGTTTTTCCGTCGGCCAGGTCGTGCTGATCCGCTCGATCGGCGCGTTTTTCATACTCGGGCCGATGATTGCACATCAGGGCCCGGCCAAGCTGTTTCGCATGGAGCGGCCGGAGCTGCAGCTGCTGCGCGTGGTGATGACGACGCTCGACACGGCGCTGTTCTACGCGGCGGTCGTCTATCTGCCGCTCGCCGATGTGATGAGCTTTTACATGGCCGGGCCGATCTATGTGGCGGCGCTGTCGCATTTCCTGCTCGGCGAAAGGGTCGGCTGGCGCCGCTGGGCGGCGATCCTGGTCGGCTTCTGCGGCGTGCTGATCATGCTGAAGCCATCCTCGGCCGCGTTCTCCCTGTCGTCGATGTTCGCGCTCGCCGGCAGCATTTCATTTGCCTTCGCCATCATCCTCAACCGGCGGCTGCGCGGCACCAGCGACACTTCGCTGGTCACCTGGCAGACCATCGGCACGCTGCTGGTCGGCGCTGCGTTGACCATAGGCAGTTGGAAGACGCCGTCATCGCTCGATTTCGGCGCCATGCTGCTTCTCGGCGTCGTCTCCTGCGGCGCGCACCTGATGATCACCCGGGCGTTGAAGCTTGCCCCTGCCTCGACCTTGGCGCCGCTGCATTACAGCCTGCTATTGTGGGCAGTGGTCTTCGGCCTGGCCTTCTTCGGCGATGTGCCTGGGCCGCGCATCCTGGTCGGCTCGGCCATCGTCGTGCTGGCCGGCCTGTTCATCTTCCACCGCCAGAAGGTGGTCGACACGGTACCGCCCGAAAACGTGCCAAAGGGCGTGAACTAAAGCAATTCCAGGACGATGTGAAACGGCTTTCCGTCCACGATTGCATCAAAACAAAGCATAAAACGCGTCACATGGTGCCGTTTCGAAGCGGCGCGTTTTAGCGGCGTCTGATTATCGCTCTGAATAGCAGGAGAGTTCGGTCAATAATCCGATGTTTACATCGATATTCTGAGGTGTAAGTTGCCTGTCGGGCGTAATCCGAAATTGATTCTTGGTAGGGTAAGCAAGATCAATATTTCCGCGAAACTGCGGTAGAGGGGGGGAAAGATGGGGAGTTTTTCTATATGGCATTGGCTGATAGTTTTGGTCCTTATCGGCTTGCCATTGGTGCTCGTTTTAAGAGCACCGCCAGCTGGTAGCAATCGTTTCGGGGACATACCGCATCAGATGAATTTTACTGAAGCTATTTCAAGCTTTTTCGGAAATTATGTGACTTTTTCGGGCAGAGCCGGCCGCTCGGAGTTCTGGTATTCCTATCTCTTCATTTTCATTATCTCTGTCGTTGCGATAATAGCTGATGCTGTTGTAAATAATGAAATTATCTCGTCCCTTTGGAATCTTGCCGTCCTTCTGCCGACACTTGCCATGACCACTCGCCGGCTGCATGACATCAACAGAAGCGGTTGGCATCAGCTCCTTGCGGGATTATTTCCCATCGGCACCATCGCGCTGATCGTCTGGTATTGCAAAAGGTCTGACGATACAGTGACAATGAGTGAATTAGAGAGGGTTTTCAAATAGAGGCCGACGTCCAGCGCTTTGCTCCAAGTCATGTCGCCTGACCCGCTCAATCGCAAAGCGTTTTTAGAGCATTCAAGCTTTTTGCTGGATCGCTGGAACTCTGGCACCGCTCTGATGTGGAATTGCTCTAACCCGTTCGCATCGCCGCAAGATGCCGCGAAAATTCCGGCGTCTCCATCAGTGCCTTGCAGCGCGCAAACCGGCCGTCGGCATAGGCGCGAAAGTCGTCGGCCGGATTTTTGTTGGCAAGCTGGATCAGTCCCCACAGCGTCCACAGCAGGTCGCACATCGCCTTGTAGATGACGATGCGGGCGCGCTCCGCCGGTCTCGGCTCGCCGCCGAAATAGGCCAGCGTCATCTCCTCGTCCTGCGCGGCGTCGAATTGCCCTTCGACGCTGAGGTCGCCGAGATCCCAGAGCGGATCGTTCATGCCGGAATATTCCCAGTCGACGATCCACATCCTGTCGCCCGTATCGAGAAAGTTTTCGCAGAGCGGGTCGCAGTGGCAGGCGACGATCGGCAGAGGTTGAGCCGCAAGTGCTGAGCGCACTGCCTCCGCCTCGCGGACCACATCGTGGTAGCCGGCAGGCAGGGCGACGTCCTTGGTTGACAGCACTTTCAGATAATCGTCGATCATCGCAAACAGCTCGAAGCGGAAGGGGAACACCGCGCCGGATGTGTGCAGTTTGCGAAAGGCCTTGCCGGCGCGTGCCGGGCTGCCCGGCCGAGTCTTGAACTTTTCCGGTGACATCGTCTCGGCACCGGCAACGAAGCGGGTCACCAACACGCCGGTCTCGGCATCGACATGCAGCACTTCGGGACTGACGCCGGCCTTCGCCGCTTCCCGCGCCGCCACTGCCTCGTTGGCGCGGTTGATGTATTCCTCGGTGCCCTTGCCGGGGATACGCAGGCAGAAATCCTTACCCCTGAAGACGAGGTTGGTGAGACCGCCGAGCCGTTCCAGAGGGCCGTCATAGCCGGCCAGCATCGGAATGGCCGCAAGTGCGGCGCGCGCCCGCTCGTCCGCCATGGATTTCGCTCCTTTCCCCGTGTTATTGGGACGACGACGGTTCCACAGTTTTCGCCGTTTGGCTATGATCGCGTTGCGGATCGATACCAGGCGACGGAAAGCGATGACGGACAGCAATCAGCAGAGCGCACTCGCCGCAGCCTATGCGGCGAAGCGGCCGGAAGACGTCGCGGCGCTCTACGACAGTTGGGCAGGCACCTATGACGCCGACATGTCGGCGGCTGGCTATCGCCATCCCACCATCTGCGTTGCCTTGCTGGCCCGCCATCTGCCGCGCGGCGCCGCTCCTCTGCTCGATGCCGGCGCGGGCACCGGGCTCATCGGCGAATGGCTTGCCATTACCGGTTATCCGCAGGTCGAGGCGCTCGACATCTCGGAAGGCATGCTGGCGCAAGCCGCGCGCAAGGGCGTCTATTCGGCGCTTCACTGCCTGGCGCTTGGCGGACCGCTGCCCTTCGTGGACGACGCCTATGCCGGGATCATCTCAGCCGGCGTCTTCACGTCCGGCCATGTCGGGGCCGAGGGTCTGGACGAGCTGATCCGCATCTGCCGGCCGGGCGGGGTGATCGTGCTGACAGTGAAGAACACGCTGTGGGATGCCGGGTTTGCCGCGCGGATCGCCGAGCTCGAGGCGCAAGGCACCGTCACGCGCGCCGAAGAGACGCCGCCCTATGTTTCGATGCCAGGCGAGGCCGATACCGTGCCGAGCCGGGGGCTGGTGCTCATCGTGAACTGAGGCTGAAACCGGAAGGCTCTACGCCTTCACCTTTGCTCCTGCCGGATCGTAAAGCGGCTCGAGGTGTATCTTAGCCGGCGTCCGTTCCATTGCCACCACCAGCTCGTAGTTGCCGGAAGTGAGGAAATCATCGTTGACGCCATCGGCATTGCGCACATAGCCGTAGCCGATGTTCTTGCCGATGGTGTAGCCATAGCCGCCGCTGGTGAGATAACCGACCGCCTCGCCGTTGCGCAGGATGGTCTCGCGCCCGAGCAGCACGACGTCCGGATCATCGACAGTGAAGCCGGCAAAGCGTTTCCCGAGCGCCGCGCCGTCGAGCTTTTCCAGAGCCCGCCGGCCGAGGAAATCGGTGTTCTTCCTGAGCTTCACCGCCCAGCCGAGGCCGGCCTCCTGCGGCGTGTCGTTGGGCGTGATGTCGGCGCCCCAGGCGCGGTAGCCTTTTTCCAGCCGCAGCGATTCCAGCGCCCGGTAGCCGACCGGCCGAATGTCGAATATTTCGCCCGCCGCCATCAGCGCATCGAAGACCTCGCCGGTCGCCGCGATCGGCACATGCAGTTCCCAGCCGAGTTCGCCGACATAGGTGACGCGCAGTGCCCGGATGGCGTGGCCGGCAATGGCGATCTCGCGAACATGGCCGAATGGAAAGGCGGCATTCGAGACGTCGGCATCGGTCACCGCTGACAGCACGTCACGGGCGCGCGGCCCCATCAGCGACAATGTGCCGAAATCCTCCGTGACGTCGGTCAGCATCACGCCGAACTCCCTGCCGATATGATCGGCAATCCAGGAGAAATCATGCGTGCGGAAACCGGTGCCGGTGACCACGTAGAATTTTTCCTCACCGAGCCTCGCCACGGTCAAATCGGCCTCGATGCCGCCGCGCGTATTGAGGAGCTGCGTGTAGGTCAGCCGGCCGACCGGCTTGGCAACGTCGTTGGCGCAGATCCAGTCCAGCGCCTTCAGCGCGTCGGCTCCGGTCATTTCGTATTTGGCGAAAGACGACTGGTCGAAAATACCGATCTTTTCGCGCACGTGGCGGTGCTCGTCGCCAACCGCCGGGAACCAGTTCTGCCGGCCCATCGAATAGACGTCCTTCGGCTCGATGCCTTCCGGCGCGAACCAGTTCGGCCGCTCCCAGCCAAGTTTCGAGCCGAACACGGCGCGATGTTTTTGCAGCCGCTCGTACAAAGGCGAGACGATGCGCGGCCGGCCGCTGACATATTCCTCATGCGGGAAGCCGATCGTGTAGTGCTTGCCATAGGCTTCCAGCGTGCGGTCGCGGACCCATTGCCGGTCGCGGTGGAGATCGGAGAAGCGGCGGATGTCGACCACCCACAGATCGAGCGGCGCCTCGCCGTCGACGACCCATTGCGCCAGCACCCAGCCGGCGCCGCCGCCGGACGCGATGCCGAAGGCATTGAAGCCGGCGCCGACGAACATATTGGCGCATTCCGGCGCCACACCGAGGATGAAATTGCCATCCGGCGTAAAGCTCTCCGGCCCGTTGATCATCTGCTTGACGCCGGCATTGGCGAGCGCCGGGACACGCTCGATCGCCTGGCTCATATGCTGCTCGAAATGATCGTAATCATCGTCGAACAGCCGGAACGCCCAATCGTCCGGCACATCGCCGCCCGGCAGACCGGTCGTCCACGCCTGCGGGTTCGGCTCGTAGCCGCCCATCACCAACCCGCCGACCTCCTCCTTGAAATAGGTGCGGCGATCGGGGTCGCGAATTGTCGGCGCGTCGGTCGGCAGGCCATCGATCTTTTCGGTGATGATGTACTGGTGCTTCACCGGCTGCAGCGGCACGTTTATGCCGGCGAGCGCACCCACCTGCCGCGCCCATTGCCCGGCGCAGTTCACCACCTTGTCGCAGGCGATATCGCCCTTGCTGGTCTTTACCGCGGTGATGCGGCCGTCTCTCATTTCGAAGCCGGTGACCCGCACCTCCTCGAACAATTTTGCGCCATGCATGCGCGCACCCTTGGCCAGCGACTGGGTGATGTCGGAAGGGCTTGCCTGACCGTCGGTCGGCAGCCAGGACGCGCCGACGAGGTCGCCGGCTTCCAGCAGCGGCCACATTTCCTTGACCTCGGCCGGCGACAGCAGATGCATGTCCATGCCGAAGCTCTTAGCCGTCGTTGCCAGCCGCTTATACTCGGTCCAGCGGTCGGCATTGGTGGCGAGGCGCAGGCAGCCAGTCATCTTCCAGCCGGTGGCGAGGCCGGTTTCGGCTTCCAGCCCCTTGTAGAGATCGACCGAATATTTGAGCACGCGCGTGATCGACGCCGACGAGCGTAGCTGGCCGACCAGCCCGGCAGCATGCCAGGTCGAACCCGAGGTCAGTTTGCCCTGTTCGAGCAGCACGATTTCGGCCTTGTGGTCGCGCGCCAGATGATAGGCCGTCGAACAGCCGATGATGCCACCGCCGATGACGACGATCCCGGCCTGGGCGGGCAAGGTCATGTCCGCGTCCCGTATTTTGTCCTGTAGTTTTCCAGGGCGGCTTCGAGCCGCGCCAGGTTTTCGTCGGCGTAGGCGGCGTAGTCGACACCAGGCGCGTCGAGGTAAAGCTCGGAAACCATGCCCCACATCGCCTCACGCAGCAGCGACGCGCATTGCATGGCGGCGTGCGAGCGCCGTATCGCCGGGTCCGGCTCCTTCATGAAATAGGCGGTCAGGAAGGCGAAGGACTCCTCGTCGCTCATGCCTGCATTCGACGCCGCGCCGGCAAGGTCGAACATCGCGGTGTTGAAGCCTGCATATTCGAAATCGATGAGCCACAGCCTGTGACCGTCGTCGATTATGTTAGCCGGCAAGAGGTCATTATGGCCGAAGACGATCGGCAGCAGCTTTTGCGCGCGCTCGAGCTCGTCCGCCAGCGTCAGCAGGCGCGGCAGTTCGCCCAGCTTGCGGCTGCGGCCTTCCTCCAGCGTGCGCGCATAGTCGCGAATGACATGGAATACCCAGAACATGAAGCCGGCGCCGGAGACATGACCGGGCATCTCCCGGTGGAAACCGCGCAGCAACGCGGCAACGCGGCCGAGATCGGCGCGCACGTCCTGCGCGACATAGGCCTTGGCGCCGAGATACTCCGTCACCATGACGCCGGGTCCAGTGTAGTGGACGGCCGGAGCGAAGCCTGCCGCGTGCGCTGCCCGTGCCGTCATCATCTCGCGCTCGCGAAAGACATGGTGGAACGGATAGTCCTGGCCGAGCCGCACGACGTGCCGCCCGGCCGCGTCCTTGACCAGATAATTGGCATTGCTCAGCCCGCCCGGCAGCGGCGCGATGTCGATGCTGCCGGTCCAGCAAGGCAGCGCACGGATGCGGTCTTCGACAGTCACGATCTCGTCCAACATTGGGTCAATTTTCCACGCATGTCACGGCTGGCCAGCGATGACAATCGGACGGAGGAATGGAGGCAACGCGAAGATCTCGTCGGTGCAGATCTCGGGATCGGTATCCCGCACCGCACCGACGAGCCCCTTTGTGCCGGGTTCTTCGACGCCGGCATCCGCCCCCGCGGATCCTGAATTTCGGTACCCTTGCACCCGACGATCTCCCGGGCGTTCGGGCAAGCGATTTTTCGTGCGGCTCAGCCGTCGTCCTCCGTTCCGAGCCTGTCACAGCGATAATGTCGCGCCACGCTGGAGGCGTTGTCAACGCGAAATTGTGGTATTTTCTGGTTTTTTGCCCGAATTTTGCTAAATTCCTTGGAGTTAGTGGCATTTATGCCGTAGAAGCGGTCAGCGGTGCAACAATCCGACCGGATGGAACCGATGGTCCACTCGAAGCGGCATGGCGAAATCCTGCGCCTCCTCAAGGAGGAAGGCACCGTGACCATTGCGAGCCTGGCCGACCGGCTGGGCGTCTCGCTGGAGACAGTACGCCGCGACGTCAAGCCACTGACCAGCGACGGTTCCATCCTCAAGATGCACGGCGCCGTCGGCCTGCCGTCGATTGCCGGCGAAGCGCCGTTCGAGCGGCGCATGCGCGAGAACGCCGATGCCAAGCGGGCAATAGCGCGCATGGTCGCCGCCACCATCCGCGACGGCGAATCGATCATGCTCGACACCGGCACCACCACGTCTTTCCTGGCCCGGGAACTGCTCGGCCACCGGCGGCTGACGGTCGTCACCAACTCCTCCGACATCGCCCGCACGTTGGCCACCGTCAACGGCAATAAGGTCTACATGGCCGGCGGCGAGCTGCGCAGCGATTCCGGTGCTGCCTTTGGCGTCTCGGCCATCGAATTCGTCAGCCGCTTTTCCGTCAGCCATGCAGTGATATCGACCGGTGCGGTCGATGCCGTCACCGGCGTCATGGACTATGATCTGGAAGAGGCCGAATTCGCCCGCATGGTGCTGTCGCGCGGCCAGCGTTCGCTTGTCGTCACCGACCATAGCAAATTCGGCCGCCAGGGCCTTGTTCAGGTCTGCGGCTTCGGCGGCTTTTCCGAACTCGCGACCGACCGTCCGCCGCCGCACGACATCGCCGCCGCCCTTGCCCAGGCCGGCGTACGGCTCAGCATTGCCGATGGCGGAAGCGAGGGCTGAGCTCTATCGTGAGCTCTATCGGGAGATCTGCGCCAGCACCCACTTCCCAGCGCCGCCTCTGCCGTGTTTAGTCCGGCCATGGCTTTCACCATCCGCCAATTGCAGTTCTTCATCGCCGTCGCCGAGCAGGGCACAGTGTCGGGCGCCGCCCAGAACCTGTCGATCTCGCAATCCTCGGTCACCGAGGCGATCAAGGAGCTGGAGCACGATCTCGGCGTCGAGCTGTTCGAGCGCCACCCGCGCGGCTTGAACATCACCCACAAAGGCCACCAGTTCCTGCGCCATGCGAGAAAGATCCTGGCCGACGTTTCCGATGCGCGCCGCGCCTTCTTCGGCGAACAGGCCGCGGCAAGCGGGCGGCTGCAACTTGGCGTCACCTCGCTGGTCGCCGGCTATGTGCTTTCCGATCTTCTTGCCCGCTACCGCCGCGCCTATCCGGGTGTCGAGGTCTCGGCGATCGAGGACAATGGCGACTATCTCGAGCACCTGTTAATTGGCGGCAAGCTCGACATTGCCGTCATGGTCACCTCGAACCTGCGCGACCGCACGGCACTGCAGTCCGAAATCCTCGAAGTCTCGGCCTACCGGCTATGGCTGCCGCTCGGCCATCCCTTGGCCGGTGCCGACATCATCGGCATCGGCGACATCGCCTCGGAACCGCTGATCATGCTGACCGTCGACGAGATCGAGGAGAATACCGGAAAGCTGCTGACGGCAATCGGCGCCAAGCCGCATGTCGCCTTCCGCACCCGCTCGGTCGAAGCGGTGCGTAGCCTCGTCGCTACCGGCGCCGGCGTGGCGCTGCTGCCCGACCTCGTCTACCGGCCATGGTCGCTGGAAGGCGACCGCATCGAATCTCGCGATATTTCGGGGTCGTTACCAGTCGTCCAGGTCGGCATGGTCTGGCGGCGCGGCTCCGGCCTGCCGCAGGCGGCTCGTGACTTCATCGGACTTGCCCAGTCGCAGCGCATGGTGCGCCAACGGCCTGAGAAGATCGGCCGCTGATATATCGGAAAAACCGATATCGGCTTTCTGATAAATGAATTTGCGAAACCGGAAATTTCGCAGCACTTTTCGGTCAGGGAACAAAGCTGCCGTTAGAGCGACGTGCGTCCAATTGGACGCACATAGTACGCTCTAAGACTTTTAGTTTTCGCATCGGACTTTCCGAAAATCGATTCCGATTTTCGGGCCGATGCGAGGAGCACGGCCCTTCAGAGCCGCGCATCCAACGTTTTGGAACGGGCGCATGATCTTCTTCCGAAACCCGAAACCGGTTTCGAGGTCATGCAAAAATGGGAGATCGACGATGAATTCATTGCTGAAATCATGCACTGCCTTGACGGTCGCGCTGAGCTTCTCCGGCCAGGCCATCGCCCAGGTCAAGGAGCTCGGCAAAGGCGAAGGCGAGGTCACTATCGTCGCCTGGCCGGGCTATATCGAGCGCGGCGAAACCGACAAGGGCTATGATTGGGTCACGTCCTTCGAGAAGGAAACCGGCTGCAAGGTCAACGTCAAGACCGCCAACACCTCCGACGAGATGGTCTCGCTGATGAACGAGGGCGGTTTCGACCTGGTCACCGCCTCGGGCGATGCCTCGCTGCGTCTGGTCGCCGGCAAGCGCGTCCAGCCGATCAACACCGACCTCATCCCGAGCTGGAAGACGGTCGACGACCGGCTGAAGGATGCGCCCTGGTTCACCGTCGGCGGAGTCCATTACGGCGTCCCCTATCAGTGGGGGCCGAACGTGCTGATGTACAACACCGAAGTGTTCAAGGAGGCGCCGAAGAGCTGGAACGTGGTCTTCGAGGAATTGAAGCTTCCCGACGGCAAGTCGAACAAGGGCCGCGTCCAGGCCTATGACGGGCCGATCCACATCGCCGACGCCGCCAATTACCTGATGGCTCACAAGCCGGAGCTCGGCATCAAGGATCCGTACGAACTGACCGAGGATCAGTACAAGGCGGCGCTCGACCTGTTGCGGGTCCAGCGTACGCTGGTCGGACGCTATTGGCACGACGCCGCCATCCAGGTCGACGATTTCCAGAACGAAGGCGTCGTCGCCTCCGGTTCTTGGCCCTACCAGGTCAACACGCTGATCGCGGCCAAGAAGCCGGTCGCCTCGACTATCCCCGAGGAGGGCGTCACCGGCTGGGCCGATACCACGATGATGGAGGCCGATGCTGCCCACCCGAACTGCGCCTACATGTGGATGGAGCATTCGCTGTCGCCAAAAGTGCAGGGCGACGTCTCCGCCTGGTTCGGCTCGCTGCCGGTGGTGCCCGCCGCCTGCAAGGGCAACGAACTGCTCGGCGAAGAAGGCTGCAAGACCAACGGGTACGACAATTTCGACAAGATCAAGTTCTGGAAGACGCCGGTCTCGAAATGCGCCACCCAGAACGACCAGTGCGTGCCCTATTACCGCTGGGTGTCGGACTATATCGGCGTCATCGGCGGGCGGTGAGTTCGCCTCACCTACGAAGCTCGGCGCTGCCCCTCACCCTTACCCTCTCCCCGTGAAGAACGGGGGTCGCCAGCGTTGGAGCGCCTCCCTTCTCCCCGTCCACTATACGAGGAGAAGGTGCCGGCAGGCGGATGAGAGGCAGCGCTACCGCCTGAAATTTGATGAGCCTGACAGATCAGGACAGCCCCATGACCTCCGCCGTTTCCTTCCAAAACGTCTCTCGCCATTTCGGCAGCGTGCGTGCCGTCGACGCGGTCGATCTCGACATCGTGCCGGGCGAGTTCTTCGCTATGCTCGGGCCTTCCGGCTCGGGCAAGACGACGTGCCTGCGCCTCATCGCCGGTTTCGAGCAGCCGACGGCGGGCTCGATCGCGATCTTCGGCGAACGCGCCGAGGGCGTGCCGCCCTATCGCCGCAACGTCAACACCGTGTTCCAGGATTATGCGCTGTTCCCGCATCTCAACGTGCTCGACAACGTCGCCTATGGGCTGATGGTCAAGGGCGTCGGCAGACCGGAGCGGCAAAAGGCGGCGGAAGAAGCGCTGGCGCTGGTGCGGCTTCCCGGCTACGGCGCCCGTCGCCCTGGCCAGCTTTCCGGCGGCCAGCGCCAGCGCGTCGCGCTCGCCCGTGCGCTGGTCAACCAGCCCAAGGTGCTGTTGCTCGACGAGCCGCTCGGCGCCCTCGACCTCAAGCTTCGCGAAAACATGCAGGAGGAGTTGAAATCGCTGCAGAAGGCGCTCGGCATCACCTTCGTGTTCGTCACCCACGACCAGGGCGAAGCGCTGTCGATGGCCGACCGCGTCGCCGTCTTCAATGACGGCAAGATTATGCAGATCGGCACGCCGGAAGACATCTACCAGCGTCCCAAGACCCGCTTCGTCGCCGATTTCGTCGGCTCGTCCAACGTGCTGCCGCCGGATTTCGTCCAGCGCTATGCCGGCCAGCATCGCTGGGGCAGCCTGCGGCCCGAATCCATCCGTATTGGCCGGGCCAACGGCGAAGGGGTTGCCGCCCGCCTGGTCTCGACCAACTATCTCGGCGCCACGACAAGACTGGCGCTCGATGCAGAGGGCTTGCGGCTGCATGCCATCGTGCCGGCGGGTGCTGCCTTGCCCCGGGAAGGCGAGGCGGTGGTGCTCACCTTCAACCGCGAGCATTTGCATCTGATGGACGAGCTAGGATGAGCCTGGACGCTGCCATGCCGCGGGCCACGGCCCCCGCCATCCTGCCGGGTAGTGGCGGCGTACGCGGCGGGCTCTCCGATCTCTTCTGGCGCCGGCCGCAATTCTTGCTGCTCCTGATGCTGCTACCCCCGGTTCTTTGGCTCGGCATCGTCTATATCGGCTCGCTGTTTGCGCTGCTTTTGCAGAGCTTCTTTTCGATCGATGAGTTCTCCGGCCTCATTAACCGCGAGTTCACGCTGAAGACTTATGGCGACCTGCTGCAGGCCGCCAATCTCGACATCATCCTGCGCACGGTGACGATGGCGGCGCTGGTGACGCTGGCTGCGGCGATCATCGCCTTTCCCATCGCCTATTACGCGGCGCGCTATGCGCGCGGCCGTTGGAAGGCGCTGTTTTATCTCGGCGTCATGCTGCCGCTGTGGTCGAGCTACCTGGTCAAGATCTATGCCTGGAAGCTGATCCTGGCCAAGGAAGGCATCCTGACATGGCTGCTGGCCAAATTGCATCTTCTCTGGCTGCTTGATGCCTGGCTATCGCTGCCGATCGTCGGCGGCAACTCATTGTCGGTCTCCTCAACCGGCACCTTCATCGTCTTCGTCTATGTCTGGCTGCCATTCATGATCCTGCCGGTGCAGGCCGCACTCGAGCGCGTGCCGGGCAATTTGGTCGAGGCTTCGTCCGATCTCGGCGCCTCGCCCGGCCAGACCTTCGGCAACGTGCTGTTCCCACTGGCGCTGCCCGGCATCGTTGCCGGCTCGATCTTCACCTTCTCGCTGACGCTCGGCGACTACATCATTCCTCAGATCATCGGCACCTCGCGGCTGTTCATCGGCCAGGCCGTCTATTCGCAGCAAGGCACCGCCGGCAACATCCCGCTCGCCGCCGCCTTTACCGTGGTGCCCATCGTTATCATGGGCTTCTATCTCTGGGGCGCCAAGCGCATGGGGGCTTTCGATGCGCTCTGACCGTGGCCCATCCGCGCCGATCGGCCTGAAGCTCGCTGCCACCGGCGGCCTGCTCTTTCTGCACCTGCCGATCCTGCTGATCTTCGTCTATGCCTTCACCACCGAGGAGAAGAGCTTCGTCTGGCCGCCGCCGGGCTTGACCACGCAATGGTTCGCCGTCACCTGGAACCGCCCCGACGTCTGGCAGGCGCTGTCATTGTCTGTGCGGGTCGCGGCGATCTCGACTGCCATCGCTCTGATCCTCGGCACGCTATGCGCAGCCGCCGTGTCCCGCACAAAATTCTTCGGCCGCGAAACCATCTCGCTGCTGGTCATCCTGCCGATCGCGCTGCCCGGCATCATCACCGGCATCGCGCTGCGCTCGGCCTTCGCGCTGGCCGAAATCCCGTTCTCGTTCTGGACGATCGTGCTCGGCCACGCCACTTTCTGCGTGGTCGTCGTCTACAACAATGCGGTCGCCCGTTTCCGCCGCACGTCCGGCTCGATGATCGAGGCGTCGATGGATCTCGGCGCCGATGGTTTCCAGACCTTTCGGCATGTCGTGCTGCCCAACATCGCAACCGCGCTGCTGGCCGGCGGCATGCTTGCCTTTGCGCTGTCCTTCGACGAGGTCATCGTCACCACCTTCACCGCCGGCCAGCAGCAGACGGTGCCGATCTGGATGCTCGAAGAATTGATCCGTCCGCGCCAGCGTCCGGTCACCAATGTCGTGGCGATGGTGGTAGTGCTGGTGACGCTGCTCCCCATCCTCGCTGCCTATTACCTGACCCGCGACGGCGACCAGATCGCCGGTTCGGGCAAATGATCTCGTTCATAAGGGAGAGACTTCCATGGACACGCAGATGCTGATCGGCTCGAAATTCGAAAAAGGCACCGAGACCGAGGAGCCGATCCTCAACCCGAAGACCGGGGCGACCATCCTCAATCTGCCTGAGGCCAGCCCAGCGCAGATCGAGGCGGCCGTGCTTGCTGCCGAAAAAGCCTTCGTCACCTGGTCCCGCACAACACCGGCGCAGCGCGCCGGCTATCTCCTGAAGATCGCCGATCGCATCGAGGCTGCTGCACAGGATTTCGCGGCGCTCGAGGCGCTGAACTGTGGCAAGCCGATCAATGCCGTGCTCAATGACGAGATCCCGGCGATCGTCGACTGCTACCGCTTCTTTGCCGGCGCGGTCCGCTCGATGCCCGGCCAGGTCGCAGGCGAATACATTCCCGGCCACACCTCGATGGTCCGCCGCGACGCCATCGGCGTTGTCGCGTCGATCGCGCCGTGGAACTATCCGCTGATGATGATGGCCTGGAAGCTGGCGCCGGCGATTGCCGGCGGCAACACCGTCGTCTTCAAGCCGTCGGAACAGACGCCGCTGACCGCGCTGAAGCTGGCGAAAATCCTTGCCGAGATCCTGCCGGAAGGCGTCGTCAACGTCGTGCTCGGTCGCGGCGACAGCGTCGGCAACACGCTGATCAACCACCCGAAGGTCAACATGATCTCGATCACCGGCGACGTCGCCACCGGCAAGAAGGTGCTGCAGGCTGCCGCCAAATCGGTCAAGCGCACGCATCTCGAGCTCGGCGGCAAGGCGCCGGTCATCGTCTTCGACGACGCCGATCTCGGCGCGGTGGTCAACGGCCTGCGCGCCTTCGGCTATTACAATGCCGGCCAGGACTGCACCGCCGCCTGCCGCATCTACGCTGGCAAGAAGATCTACGACAAGCTCGTCGCCGACCTCTCCGCTGCCGTCTCGACCATCAAGTATGATCGTCCTGACGATACCGAAAACGAGATCGGCCCGCTGATCTCGCGTCGCCAGCGCGACCGCGTCTCGAGCTTCGTCGAGCGCGCCTCTGAGCTCAAGCACATCGAGATCACCACGGGCGGCAAGCCGGGCGAGGGCTCCGGCTTCTTCTACCAGCCGACCGTCGTCGCCGGCGCGCTGCAGGAGGACGAGATCGTGCGCCGCGAAGTGTTCGGTCCGGTGGTCTCGGTCACCCGCTTTTCCGAAGTCGACGAAGCGGTGGACTGGGCCAATGACTCTGACTATGGCCTGGCGTCGTCGGTGTGGACCAAGGATGTTTCGCGCGCCATGGCGACGGCGGCCCGGCTGCAATATGGCTGCACCTGGATCAATACCCATTTCATGCTGACCAACGAGATGCCGCATGGCGGGTTGAAACAATCCGGCTACGGCAAGGACATGTCGCTCTACGCGCTGGAGGACTATACGGCCGTCCGCCACGTCATGGTCGCTCACGGGTAGCGCCCGCGAGGAGACGCCTATTCTTCCGCCTCCTCCGCCTCGCCTCCGGCCGGCGCCACCAGCAGCACAGCGGCGCCTAGGAGCGCGGCGATAAAGGAGCCAGCGAGGATGCCGACCTTGACCGCGTCCTGCAGGGCGGCGTCGCTGGCGAAGGCGAGCAGGCCGATGAACAGGCTCATGGTAAAACCGATGCCACAGAGCAGCGAAATGCCGACCATGTGCAGCCAGCCGGCATTGGCCGGCAGATCGGCGAAGCCAAGCCGGATGGCAAGCGCGGAAGACCCGAACACGCCGACCAGCTTGCCCAAGACGAGGCCGGCGGCGACGCCGAGCGTCAGCGGCTCGGCCAGGGCGGCAGCGCTGAGACCGGCGAGCGAGACGCCGGCGTTGGCAAAGCCGAAAATCGGGATGACGAAAAAGGCGACGACTTTGTGCAGGCCGTGTTCGAGCCGGTGCAGCGGCGAATGGTCGAGATCATGGCCGCTGCCCGGCGATATCTTCAGCGGTATGGTGAGGGCCAGCGCGACGCCGGCGAGCGTCGCATGGACGCCCGATTTGAGCACCAAAACCCACAGAACGATGCCGAGCAAGATGTACGGCAGCAGCGTCAGCACCCGCATGCGGTTGAGCACCACCAGCAGCGCGATCACGGCGAAGGCGGCGCCGAGATAGGCGAGCGAGAGGCCGCTGGTATAGAACACCGCGATGATGAGCACCGCGCCGAGATCGTCGATGATGGCGAGCGCGGTGAGGAATATCTTCAGCGAGCCCGGGACGCGCCTGCCGAGCAGCGACAGCACGCCGAGCGCAAAGGCGATATCGGTGGCGGTTGGGATCGCCCAGCCAGACAGAGCGGCTGGATTGTTGTGGTTGATGGCGACGTAGACCAGTGCCGGCGCTGCCATGCCGCCGGCGGCGGCGATGCCGGGCAGCACGCGGCGCGGCCAGGTCGACAGCTGGCCGTCAAGCATTTCGCGCTTGATCTCGAGGCCGACCAGCAGGAAGAACACCGCCATCAGGCCGTCATTGATCCAGTGCGAGACGCTGAGCGGTCCGAGATAGGCATGGAGGGCGGAGAAATAAGCCTCGCCCAGCGGCGAATTGGCGACGATCAGGGCCAAGGCCGCCGCAGCCATCAGGACGAGGCCGCCGGCCGCCTCGCTGTCGAGGAATTCGCGCAGCATGGAGACCAGCCGCTTTTCGTCCTGCATGTCGCCTCCGTCGTATCAGTAGCAAGGTCCGACACCGCCAAGCGATGATGCGCAAACAGCGCTGGCCGGGCAAGCCTGTAATGAGAGCCCTTTAGCGCGGCGCGCGCTTGGCGAGGATGCGTTGCAGCGTGCGGCGATGCATGTTCAGGCGGCGTGCGGTTTCCGAGACGTTGCGGTCGCACATTTCGTAGACGCGCTGGATGTGTTCCCAGCGCACGCGATCGGCCGACATCGGATTTTCTGGCGGCGCTGCGCGTTCGCCCGCGGTGCGGGTCAGGGCGGCAAAAATATCGTCGGCATCGGCCGGCTTCGACAGATAGTCGATGGCGCCGAGCTTTACCGCCGTCACCGCAGTGGCGATGTTGCCGTAGCCGGTGAGGATGATGGCGCGGGCATCGTCGCGCTTCTCGCGAATCGCGGCGACGACGTCGAGGCCGTTGCCGTCGGCCAGCCGCATGTCGACCACCGCATAGGCCGGCGGATTGGCGCGCGCTTTGGCAACCGCCTCCTCGACGCTCTCCGCCGTCTCGACCACGAAACCCCTGGTTTCCATGGCGCGGGCAAGCCGCGTCAGGAACGGCTTGTCGTCGTCTACGATCAGCAGCGAGGTATCCTCGCCTTCGACCATTGCGCCAATCGTTTCGTCAGTACTCATCGTGCTGAAAATCCTGCTGCCTGATTTTTACGCAAATATAGTTTCGCAACGCTATTGTCCAATTTAGGCCGTGTCGAACATGGTGGCCGAAGCCTGCTCGGGATTGAGGAAGACGCTGCGCGGCCACGATATCTGCACGATAGCGCCCTCGCCGGGCTCGCTTGAATTGCGGAAATCGAGCGTCGCGCCGGAGCGTTCGAGCAAGGTCTTGGCGATGAATAGGCCGAGGCCGAGGCCGCCGCCGGCTTCGGTGCCTTGTCGTGTCGACATATAGGGTTCGCCGATACGGTCGATGATCTCCGGTGGAAAGCCCGGCCCGTCGTCGATGATCGAGAAGCTGACGGCGGCTTCATTCCAGTTCCAGCGCACTGTCACGCTGTTGCGGGCGAAGTCGACCGCGTTCTCGACCAGATTGCCGAGGCCGTAAATGACGCCGGGATTGCGCCGGCCCACCGGTTCCGGGCCGATGCGCTCGCCCGGCCGAAGCTTGATCGAAATGCCGAAATCGCGGTGCGGCGCCGTCACCTCCTCGACCAGCGAGGTCAGCGGCAGGCGCGAGAGGTGCACCTCGCTCTCGGAGGACAGGCTGGTCAGGCGCTTCAGGATTTCGCGGCAGCGCTCGCTCTGCGAACGCAGCAGCTTCACGTCCTCGCCGTATTTCGGATCTTCGCCAAGCGCCTTCTCCATTTCCTTGGCGACCAGTGTGATGGTGGCGAGCGGTGTGCCGAGCTCGTGCGCGGCGGCCGCGGCGAGGCCGTCGAGGGCAGAGAGATGCTGCTCTCGCTGCAACACCAATTCCGTGGCGGCAAGCGCGTTGGCAAGCAGCCGCGCCTCCTCGGCCACCCGGAAGGCATAGATCGCGGTAAAGGCGATGGAGCAGAACACCGCCATCCACATGCCTGCGACATAGATGAACGGCATCGCCAATGGCGCGCCCTCATGCCATGGCAGCGGCAGGTGGTAAAAGACCAGCAGCGTCGCCGCCACGATCACCAGCGCGCCGAGCATGGCGGTCAGCCGCAGCGGCAGCGACGTCGCCGAGACGACGACGGGCACGGTCATCAGCAGCGAAAACGGATTGGTGAGTCCGCCGGTCATGTAGAGCAGGCCGGCAAGCTGCAGGCTGTCGAAGGTCAGGATGGCGAAGGCCGAGAACGGGGTAAGCCGATGCGCCGCCGGATAGCGGAAGGTCAGCAAAAGGTTCATCCAGGCCGAACAGGCGATCAGCGCAAAACACATGCTGACCGGCAGCGGAAATTTCAGCCCGTAAGCGACGACAAGCACGGTCAGGCTCTGGCCGACGATGGCAAGCCAGCGCAACCTGATCAGCGTGTTGAGGCGCAGCCGCTGGCTTTGCTGGAAGTCGGGTGCGTGCAGGATGTTTATCATGGCAAGTGATTATAGAGGGGAAACAGCCGGAGGTCTTTTCCGAAAACCGCCGAAGCCGGCCCTCGGTTCGGAATGACAGTCTGGAAGCATCAGGTACCGCGCGGCTTGGCGCGGCTGGTGGCGGCGGCGAGAAGCGGGTTCTCCGGCCAGACATGCCTGGGATAGCGGCCGCGCATCTCTGCCCGCACATCGGCCCAGGAGCCGCGCCAGAAGCCGGGCAGGTCGCGCGTCGTCTGGATCGGCCGGTGAGCCGGCGACAGCAATTCGAGCGTCAGCGGCACAGTGCCGTTGGCGATCGCCGGATGCCGGTCGAAGCCGAACAGTTCCTGCACGCGGATCGCCAGCACCGGCCATTCGCCGTCATAG
This sequence comes from Mesorhizobium sp. M0019, assembly GCF_040323975.1. NCBI lineage: Bacteria > Pseudomonadati > Pseudomonadota > Alphaproteobacteria > Hyphomicrobiales > Phyllobacteriaceae > Mesorhizobium > Mesorhizobium sp. M0019. The sequence continues at coordinate 36,468 of NZ_JAMYVK010000024.1, forward strand.
CGGATCGGCAGCCGGCTGCCCGACGGCGCGTCGAAATGGGTCGGCGCCAATGTGTCGATCTTGCGCTGCAATTCGTGCGGCACCAGCGTCATCAGGCCTTGCGAAAGCACGCTGGGATCGATTGCCGCAAAGGATGCCGCGCCGGAAAGGAACGGCAGCAGCCAGTCGTCGAGGCGCTCGACGAGCGCGGCGTCGGAGACATCGGGCCATGGCGCGCCGAGGCCGCGATGCAGCCAGCCGAGCCGCTGCCGCAACGTCTCCGCCTCCCTGTTCCACGGCAACAGGGCTAGGCCGTGTTCGCGCAAGGCGTCGAGGATGGCGCGATCCGCGTCGGCACCGGTCGGCGCCGGCAGCATGCGTTCGGACAGCGTGATGGCGCCGAGGCGAACCGTTTCGCGCACCCGCACCGCGCGCCTGTCGCGGTCGAAGCTCACCTCGCGGCGGGTCTCGATCTTTTCCGCCAGGGCAGTGCGGATGTCGGCCTCATCGATGGCTGCCGCTGCGGTGATGCGGGCGTTCTGCGCCTTGCCCTGCAGGTCGGCGACGACGAGCCAGGTCTCGCCGGCCAGCGGATCGGAGGGGTCGAGCATGGCGCCCGAGCCGTTGGCAAGCACGAAGCGGCCACGCTCGCCGCGCGCTTTGGCGACCCGATCCGGCCAGGCATGGATGAGGAGAGCGCCGGCTGTGCTGCCCTCCCCCTTGAGGGGGTCGGAAGGACGGGCGAGACCCGTGGCTCGCCCCGGCGCGTCGATCCGCGTGGCGGATCGGGGTGGGGTCGGTTCGGGCACGCCATCGACGACCCCGCCCCGTCTCCCTCGTCTCGCTGCGCTCGGCTCGCTCGCCGACCCTCCCCTCAAGGGGGAGGGTGAAGCCTGCTTTGCCAGCCTCTCAGCCAGCTGCCGGGCGGCGGTGGCGCGCGGCGATCTTTCGGCGCGAAAGCGCAGCAGCCGCCGTTCGAGATCGGCACCATCGCCGCCAAGGCCACGCTCGGTCAATAATACGGCGAGCATCGCCGCCTCGAGCGCCTCTCCGGTCCTTGCCGCCTCGGCGACCATGTGGGCGAGCCGCACCGGTAGCGCCAGCCTGCGCATCGCGGCACCGGCATCCGTCAGGCGTCCTGCCGCATCGACAGCATCGAGCGCACGTAGCAGTACCCTCGCCTCGGTGAGCGCCGAAGCCGGCGGGGGGTCGAGGAAGGACAGGCTGGTCGGATCGGCGACGCCGAACGCCGCGCTATCGAGCAACAGGCCGGAAAGATCGGCCTCGAGGATTTCCGGCGGCGTGAAGGCCGGCAGGGCCGCCGTCTGCTCGGCCCGCCACAACCGGATGGCGACGCCCGGCTGCGTGCGCCCGGCACGGCCGGCGCGCTGGTCGGCGGAAGCGCGGGAAGCACGTACCGTCTCCAGCCGCGTCAGGCCGCTCGCTGGCTCATAGCGCGGCAGCCGCGACAGGCCGGAATCGATGACGACGCGCACGCCGTCGATGGTGATGGAGGTTTCGGCGATCGACGTCGCCAGCACGACCTTGCGGCGGCCGAGCGGCGCCGGCTTGATCGCCGCGTCCTGCGCCTTGTTGTCGAGCATACCATAGAGCGGCACGATGTCGGTATCGGCGCCGACCTTGCCCGCCAGCCGCTCGGCGGTGCGCTCGATCTCGCGCTGGCCGGGCAGGAAAGCGAGCACGCTGCCCTCCTCCCCGGCAAGCGCCGAGCGGATCGCCTTGGCCATGGCGTCCTCGATGGTGACGCCGGCCGGCCGCTCGTCATAGCGGATGTCGACCGGGAAGGCGCGGCCTGCGCTCTCGATCACCGGCGCGCCGGACAGCAATTTTGCGACACGCGCGCCGTCGAGCGTTGCCGACATCACCAGCAATCTGAGTTCGAGCCTCAGCGCACCCTGCACGTCGAGCGCCAGCGCCAACCCGAAATCGCCGTCGAGCGAGCGTTCGTGGAACTCGTCGAATAGCACCGCCGCGACACCAGGCAGTTCCGGGTCGTCGAGGATCATGCGGGACAGCACGCCTTCGGTGACGACGAGAATCCTGGTCTTTGCGGAACTGCGGTTTTCCATGCGCATGGCATAGCCGACGGTTTCGCCGGGCTCTTGGCCGAGCAATTCGGCCATGCGGCGGGCGGCAGCGCGGGCGGCGAGGCGGCGAGGCTCGAGCAGGATGATCTTTCCGCCGCCGAGCCATTCAGCGTCGAGCAGCGCCAGTGGAACCAGCGTCGTCTTGCCGGCACCGGGCGGCGCCACCAGCACGGCGCTGTTACCATGGCTCAGCGTTTCATTGAGCGCCGGCAAGACAACGGAGACCGGCAGGTCCGGCAAGGGTTTTGTCGTCATTGTGCTATGCTGTGCAGCCAGTTGGCAGCGACCGCATATCAGCGGTGGCGGTCGCGGCGCAACCTCGGCGCCGACTCAAAGCCTGGTCCGCAAAAACGGGTTCCAGCGCACCGTGCCGAGCCGCACCTCCTCGCGCACCATCGTTAGCAGGCCGGAACCGCCGACCACGGCCAAGCCGACCAGCGACAGAAAATCCGGATATTCCCTGAAGAACAGCGCACCTAGAACCACCGCCCAGACGATCTGCGAGTAATGCGTCGGCGCGATGCGGTTGGCCGGCGCGTATTTGACCGCCAGCAGATGCAGCAGCTGGCCGCCGGCGGTAAAGGCGCCGGCCAGCACCAGCCAGGCCCATTGCCTGCCATCCGGCAGCGAGAACGAGGTAGCCGCCGCACCGACGCCGTTGAAGAGCAGGCCGTAGCCGATCAGCACGCCGAGCATCGTTGTGCGCTTTTCCTGCGCGGCGAGCGAACGCATCAGGATGACATTGGTGGCGGCCAGGAAGGCGATGATGAACGCCGCCAGATGGCCAAGCTGCAACTCGCGAAAACCAGGCCTGACGACCAGCATGACCCCGGCAAAGCCGGCGACGACCGCCAGCCATCGCCATGGGCCGACCTTTTCCTTGAGGACCAGCGTGGCCAGGATAGTGACGAACAGCGGCGCCAGAAAGATGAGCGCATAGACTTCCGCCAGCGGGATGGTGGTGAAGGCATAGACGCTGAGCACGCCCGAGGCGATGCCGGCCCAGGCCCGGGCCTGTACCGCCCAGGGCCGGTTGGTGCGCCAGAAATCGAGCCAGCGCTCGCCTGCCGGCCTGGCAAAGAGCAGAAAGCAGCCGGCAAACAATGTCGAGAAGAAGCCGATCTCGAAGACGTTGAACTGCCCGCCCAGGCTTTTGACAACCGCGTCGCTGCACGAATAGCTTGCATAGGCGATGAGCGCGAGCAGAATTCCGTTGGGCACGTTTTTCCATTTCCGGGAGAGATGAGAGTGAAGGTATTGGCGCTTGGCGCGCATTCGGACGACATCGAGATCTTCATGTTCGGTACGATGGCGGCCTATGCCGCGCAAGGCGCAGAACTCTTTTTTGCCATAGCCACGGATGGCACCAGGGGCGGCTACGGCGATCCGTCAGCGCTGGCCCGCACGCGCCGCAAGGAGGCGACGGCGGCGGCCGGCCTGCTTGGCGTGACGCCGCGCTTCCTCGACTTTCCCGATGGCGGGCTGGTCGCGGATGCCGCGCTGATCGGGGCGCTCAAAGCACTGATCGGCGAGATAGGGCCGGATCTGGTGATAACGCATGCGCCGAACGACTATCATGGCGACCACCGCGCGCTGTCGGATGGCGTGCGCATCGCAGCGTCATTCTCGGTGCCGGTGCTACATGCCGACACGTTCGGCGGCACCGGGTTTTCGCCAACGCACTACGTCGATACCTCCAGGCATTTCGATCTCAAGGCGGAGGCGATCCGGGCGCACCAGTCGCAGGATCCCGAGCGTTTCGTCGACGCGGCGCGCACGCAGAACGCCTTTCGCGCCGGCCAGTGCAACGGCCCAGCCGGATCGTTCGCCGAGGCCTTCCGCTTCGAGCCAGTCTTCCCCTTCGCCGATATCCGCGCGCTGCTGCCGCCGGCCCCAGTGATCCGTCCGGTGGCCGTCAGCAACAAGACGGTGACCTAGGCAGGTCGCCGCAACTTCTCACGTTGCTTTCCTATCCAGCATGCTGCGATGCAGCAACGAATTCGCTTGCCTTGTTTAGTAAAAATTGCATCACTAAACAAATTACTAAACATCCGGTGCGCCGCCGCGTCGTTGTGTTTGGGCCCCCGAGGAGGGGTTTAGCGGGCTCTTGAAACCGTCATCCGGACGCGTTTCGCAAATGGGAGGAAGGCATGAAATCGACCTTGAAATTGGCGTTGGGACTGGCATCGACACTCTTTGCGTCGACAGCCGTTTCGAATGTCGCGCAGGCAGAAGATCTGACGCTTTGCTGGGCAGCCTGGGACCCGGCCAACGCGCTTGTGGAATTGTCCAAGGACTTCACCAAGGAAACCGGCATCGGCATGAAATTCGAATTCGTGCCGTGGACCAACTATGCCGATCGCTTTCTCAACGAGCTGAATTCGCACGGCAAGCTGTGCGACCTCATCATCGGCGACAGCCAGTGGATCGGCGGTGCCGCCGAGAACGGCCATTACGTCAAGCTGAACGACTTCTTCGACAAGGAGAAGATCAGCATGGACGATTTCGTGCCGGCGACCGTCGTCGGCTATTCGGAATGGCCGAAGAACTCGCCGAATTACTGGGCGCTGCCGGCCATGGGTGACGTCGTCGGTTGGACTTACCGCAAGGACTGGTTCTCCAAGCCGGAGCTGCAGAAGGAATTCAAGGAAAAGTACGGCTGGGATCTCGGCCCGCCGACGACCTTCGACCAATTGAAGCAGATCGCCGAATTCTTCCAGAAGCGCGACATCGACGGCAAGACCGTCTATGGCGCGTCGATCTACACCGAGCGCGGCTCGGAAGGCATCACCATGGGCGCCATGGACGTGCTCTACAGCTTCGGCTTCCAGTACGAAAACCCGAAAAAGCCCTACGAGATGGAAGGCTTCGTCAACTCCGATAAATCGGTGAAGGGCCTGGAGTTCTACAAAGCCCTCTACGATTGCTGCACCCCTCCCGGCGCCTCGAACAGCTACATGGGCGAAGGCGTCGATGCCTTCAAATCCGGCCAGGTGGCTATGCACATGAACTTCGCCTTCACCTGGCCAGGCCTGCAGAAGGACGAGAATGTCGGCGGCGACAAGATCGGCTATTTCGTCAATCCGAAAGGTCCGGACGGGGACCAGTTCGCCCAGCTCGGCGGTCAGGGCATCTCGGTGGTCTCCTATTCCGACAAGCAGGAAGCCGCGCTCAAATACATCAAATGGTTCGCCAACAAGGACGTGCAGTCCAAATGGTGGTCGCTCGGCGGCTATTCCTGCCTCAACGCGGTCGTCAAGGACCCGGCCTTCCCGGCCAGCCAGCCCTACGCGCAGACCTTCCTCGACTCGATGGCCATCGTGAAGGACTTCTGGGCCGAGCCGAGCTATGCCCCGCTGTTGCAGGCATCGCAGAAGCGCTTCCACGACTATGTCGTTGCCGGGCAAGGCTCGGCCAAGGATGCGCTCGACGGCCTCGTCAAGGACTGGACCGAGGTCTTCCAGGACGATGGCAAGATGTAAACGGCTCCTCCCGAGCCCATGACCGAACCGTCCCGTGCCACTTGGCACGGGACACAGTTCAGATAAATTCCATTGTCGAGACGAGACAAGTGACCGAAGCAGGACTGACCATGCTCAATCGGACGGCGGACAGCGTTGCCCGGGCTACGCCCGAGCCGTTGGCCCGCAAGGTCCGGGGCATCAGCGACAAGGGCCTCGCCTGGCTGTTCATCTCGCCGACGATCCTGTTGCTTTTAGCTATCAACATCTTTCCGCTGTTCTGGGCAATCTATCTGTCCTTCACCAATTTTCGCGCCAATCGGCCCAACGAGGTTGTGAAGAACCTTGGGCTGGCAAACTACAAGCGCATCCTCGCCGACCAGGACATCTGGATCGCCATGCAGACGACGGCGCATTTCGTGTTCTGGACCATCCTGCTGCAAACGCTGATCGGCTTCACGCTGGCTTGGCTGATCGACCGCAAGTTTCGCGGCCACGCCTTCTGGACGACAATCATCCTGGTGCCGATGATGCTGTCGCCGGCGGTGGTCGGTAATTTCTGGCGCTTCCTCTACGAGCCGCAGATCGGGCTGTTCGCCTACGCCGTTTCGTTCGTCACCGGCATTCCGGCAACCGAAATCAGCATGCTCTCCAACGTGTCACTGGCGCCATGGTCGATCATCATCGTCGACACCTGGATGTGGACGCCTTACGTGATGCTGATCTGCCTCGCCGGCCTGCGCTCGATCCCCGAATACATCTACGAAGCGGCCGAGGTCGACCGCGCCTCCAACTGGCGGCAGTTCTGGTCGATCACGCTGCCGATGGCGCTGCCCTTCATCATGCTGGCGGTGCTGTTTCGCGGCATCGAGAACTTCAAGATGTTCGACATGGTCAATTTGCTCACCGGCGGCGGGCCGGGATCGACCACCGAAGTGGCCTCGATCACGCTGAAGCGGCAGGCCTTCGAAAGCTGGCGGACGGGCTATTCCTCGGCCTTCGCCATCATCCTGTTCGTCGCAGTGTTTGGCCTCGCAAACATCTACGTCAAGGCGCTCAACAAGGTGAAGCAGAGATGAGCCTGACGTCAGCCCATTCCGTTGTCGCGCCGTCGGCCACGTCGAAGCGCGTCGCCGGCACGATCATCGTCGCCTACGCGCTGATCTCGATCGTGCCGCTGCTGTGGATCTTCGCCACAAGCTTCAAGACGCCGCCGGATTCGATCGCCTATCCGCCGAAGATCCTGTTCCAGCCCAGCCTCGAAGGCTACTGCAACCTGTTCTCGACCCGGACTCGGCAAACACCGGAATACATCAACTCGCTGGGACCGGCGACGGGCCTGTGCGACGAGACGGTGCGCAAGCGCAACATGGTGATCGCCGGCCCGTCCAACTTCATGCCGCGCTTCGTCAATTCGCTGATCATCGCGTTCGGCTCGACGTTTTGCGCGGTGTTCCTCGGCACGCTGTCGGCCTATGGTTTTTCGCGCTTCAAGGTGCCGCTCGCCGACGACCTTCTGTTCTTCATCCTGTCGACGCGGATGATGCCGCCGATCGCCGTCGCCATCCCGATCTACCTGATGTACCGGGAGCTTGGCCTGTCGGACACGGCTCTCGGCATGATCCTGCTTTATACGGCGGTCAACGTGTCCTTGGCGGTGTGGCTGCTGAAAGGCTTCATCGACGAGATCCCGCGCGAATATGAAGAAGCGGCGATGATCGACGGCTACACCAGGCTGCAGGCGTTCTGGCGCACGGTACTGCCGCAGGCGACCACCGGTATTGCCGCAACCGCCATCTTCTGCCTGATCTTTGCCTGGAACGAATATGCCTTCGCTGCGCTACTGACCTCGGGCACGGCGCAGACCGCGCCGCCCTTCATCCCGACCATCATCGGCGAAGGCGGTCAGGACTGGCCGGCAGTCGCGGCCGGCACGACGATCTTCCTGGTGCCGATCCTGGTCTTCACCATCCTGCTTCGCAAGCAATTGCTGCGCGGCATCACCTTTGGCGCGGTGCGTAAATGAGCATGACCGCAAAACGCAAATCGCGCTGGCCCGTCTGGGCCAGGCGCGGGCTGATGGAAAACGTCGCCACCGCGATCATCGCCATCGGCTTCCTGATGCTGTTCCAGCCCTTCGCACTAGTGCTCTACACCTATTCCTTCATCACCATGCTTGCGGGCACGGCGATGTTCATCATCGTCTCGAAATTTCCGGAGTAGACGATGGCCGAGATCAGGGTCGAACATCTGAGGAAGGCATTCGGCGATTTCGTCGCCGTGCAGGATTCCAACTTCGTCGTCGAGGACGGCGAATTCTTCGTCATGCTGGGGCCGTCCGGCTGCGGCAAGACGACGACGTTGCGCATGATCGCCGGGCTCGAACTGCCGACCGGCGGCAAGATCCTGCTTGGCGGCGAGGACGTCACCATGCGGCGTGCCCGCGAGCGCGACATCGCCTTCGTCTTCCAGCTGTTCGCGCTCTATCCGCACATGAATGTGCGGAAGAACATCGGCTTTCCACTGCTGGCGCAAGGCATGCCAGGCGCTGAAATCCGGAGCCGAGTGGAGGAGACGGCGAAGCTTTTGCGGATCGACCATCTGCTCAACAAATCGGTCTCCGGGCTTGCCGGCGGCGATCGCCAGCGCGTGGCGCTCGGCCGCGCCATCGTACGGCGGCCAAAATGTTTCCTGATGGATGAGCCGCTCGGCACGCTCGACACCGAATTCCGCGACCTGATGGTCCATGAATTGCGAGAACTGCACAACGGCATCCACGCCACCACCGTCTATGTCACGCATGACCAGATGGAAGCGATGTCGATGGCCGACAAGATCGCGGTGATGAACCACGGCGTCATCGAGCAGTTCGGCACGCCGCGCGAGATCTACGACCGGCCGGCGACGATGTTCGTCGCCGACTTCATCGGCTCGCCGCCGATGAATTTCCTCGGCTTCGGCGGCGGGCTTTCAAAGGGCGCCAGGGAAATTGTTGTGCAAGGCGCGAAGGTGGCCGTGCCGGAGATCCGCGAGGACGTCGCGCCGGCCGAGATGGCGCTTGGCATCCGACCGGAGCACATCCGCTTCGACGACGCTTCGAAGCTGCGCGGTGCTATTTATGGCACGGAATATCTCGGCACCACTCAGATCGTGGCGGTGGAGACAGCAGACGGCATCATCAAGGCCAGGGTGCCGGCCGAAATCCGGCTCAATCCGGGCGATCATGTGGGCCTGGCGCTGAGCAGCGCGCGGCTGTCGCTGTTCGCAAAAGGATCCGGCCGTGCGGTGCGCACCGAAATCCATGACTCGGCCTCCCAGGGGAGAGCACATCATGGCTGACGTTCACATCAAAAGCGTGACCAAGGCTTTTGGCGAGCATGTCGCCGTCGACAATCTCGACCTGCATATCGCCGACGGGGAATTCGTCGTGCTGCTCGGGCCGACCGGCGCCGGCAAGACGACGACGCTCAGGCTGATCGCCGGGCTGGAGCGTCCGGAAGCGGGCTCGATCCATATTGCCGGCCACGACACGACGACGCTGTCGCCGGCCGAGCGCGACACCGCTTTCGTGTTCCAGCAATATTCGCTCTATCCGCATCTGTCGGTTTACGACAACCTCGCCTTTCCGCTGCGCTCGCCAGCACGGAAAATGCCGGAGGATCAGATCCGCCGCCGCGTCGAGGACGTGGCCAAGATGGTGCGCATCCACCACAAGCTGAATAATCGCTCGACCAAACTCTCTGGCGGCGAGATGCAGCGCGTCGCCATCGGCCGCGCTTTGGTGCGCAAGCCGTCGATCTACCTGATGGACGAGCCGCTGTCGTCGCTCGACGCCAAGCTGCGCGCCGATCTCAGGCTCGAGCTGAAGCGCATCCAGGCGGAACTTGGCGCCACAATGCTCTACGTCACGCACGACCAGATCGAAGCGATGACCATGGCCGACCGCATCGGCATTCTCGCCGACGGCGTGCTGGTGCAGATCGGTTCCCCGCGCACGATCTATTCTGAGCCGGCAAACCTTCACGTCGCCGCAAGGCTCGGCCAACCGGCAATCAATTTGTTGCCGGTCGGACTGCTGCCGGATAGCGGCGCGCCGGCGGGAACAAAGACGATCGGTGCTCGTACCGAACATCTTTCGATCGAGAAGGCGGCGAACGGCCATGCCGACGGCGTCGTCGATTGGATCGAGCATCTCGGCGACCAGAACCATCTGCATGTGACGGTGGGGACCAGGAAGCTGGTGACGCTAACCGACCCCGACACCGACCTGGCGCAGGGCGACAAGATCATGATCCGCTATCGCTCGCCGCTGTATTTCGGCCCCGATGGGCGACGGCTGATGTGAGCGCTGCGCGAGTGTTTTCCTGGCACCTTTCAACCGGCAATTTCGGGCACCGGACTGGACCAATTCGATGAAGCATTTTTTCAATCGCAGGGATACGATCGTAACTGAGGCCCTGGACGGCTTCCTCGGTACGACCGGCGCCGGCGATCTCGCTCGCCTCGACGGCTATCCCGAGATCAAGGTCATTCTCCGCGCGGACTGGGATAAGACCAAGGTCGCGGTCATTTCCGGCGGCGGGGCCGGGCACGAACCTGCCCATGCCGGCTTTGTCGGCATTGGCATGCTGACGGCGGCGGTTTCGGGCGAGATCTTTGCTTCGCCGAGCGTGGAAGCGGTATTGGCCGCCATCCGCGCGGTGACCGGTCCCGCCGGGTGCCTGCTGATCGTCAAGAACTATACCGGCGATCGCCTCAACTTCGGCTTGGCCGCCGAGAAGGCGCGCGCCGAAGGCTTCCCCGTCGAGATGGTGATCGTCGCGGACGACATTGCCCTGCCTGATATTGCCCAGCCGCGTGGCGTTGCCGGCACCTTGTTCGTGCACAAGATCGCCGGCCACCTGTCGGAAGCCGGCAACGATCTGGCGACGGTTGCCGCTGCGGCGCGGGCCGCGGTGGCGGATATCGTTTCACTCGGCATATCGCTGTCATCGTGCTCGATCCCCGGCCAGAGCCATGACGAAAGATTTGGCGCCAACGACGCTGAACTCGGCCTCGGCATCCATGGCGAACCGGGCGTTGAGCGGATTGCGGTGCAAAGTGCCGAAAGGCTGGTTGCGATCATGTCGGAGCGCCTTGCCGCGCGGCTCGATCCGGTCAGCGACTACGCCTTGCTGATCAATAATCTCGGTTCGGTGCCACCGCTGGAAATGTTGCTTGTCGCCAATGCGGTATTGGCTTCACCGCTGGCACAAAAGGTGACGCTGACAATCGGGCCCGGGCAGCTTATGACCGCGCTCAACATGAACGGCTTTTCCCTGTCGCTGATCCGGCTCAATGCGTCGCGCGAAGCGGCGTTGCGGGCGCCGGTAGGCCCTCACGTCTGGCTGCCGGCAAGAGCCGTTCGCCAAGCCAGTGTCGTGCCGATGGCCAAAGCCGCCGGCCCGAACAACGCGTCGAAAGCCAGCAAGGACGCACGCACCGACCGGTTGGTTGTCGCGGTCTGCGAACGGCTGATCTCGCTTGAAGGCGCGTTGAACGGACTGGATGCCAAGGCGGGAGACGGTGACACCGGATCGACTGTGGCGGCCGGTGCGCGCAGCGTGCTTGGCCGCATTGCGACACTGCCGCTCGCTGACCCTGCCGCAACGCTCGCCGCCGTCGGCGACATCCTGAGCGCCAGCATGGGCGGCTCTAGCGGCGTGCTGTTGTCGATCTTCTTCACCGCCGCCGCGCAGGCGCTGGAGTCTGGCGAAACGCTTCCCAAGGCGCTTCTCGCCGGCCTCGATCGGATGTCCTTCTATGGTGGAGCGAGGGTCGGCGATCGCACGATGATCGATGCCCTGGAACCCGCCTTGAGGGCGCTGGATAGGGGGAGTCTGGAAGATGCGGCGGTCGCGGCGCAACGCGGAGCCGAGGCCACCGCTGCCATGCGCAAGGCCAAGGCCGGGCGGTCCGCCTATATTGGCAGCCAGCTCGACGGCGTGGTCGACCCCGGCGCCTTTGCCGTCGCCGAGGTCTTCACTGCCCTCGCTGCGTTGCTCGAACCCGCTTGACTGGGGAAAAGAATGCTTCAATTGCCGGATATGCAATTTTCTCGTACTGCCGGCAGCGCAGGGGCCAGGAGCATGGGTGATATGGCGGCAGCGGATATTTCCAGGCTGATCGAGGCGGCGGCAAACGCGATCGCCGCACATGCCGAAGAGCTGACCAGTCTCGACCAGGCCATCGGCGACGGCGACCATGGGCTCAACATGAAACGCGGCTTCGAGGCAGTGCGGGCCGAGGCCGGCGCGTTTGCGGCAAAGCCGTTGCCCGAGGCGCTGAAGGCGATCGGCACCAAACTGGTGATGACCGTCGGCGGAGCCTCCGGTCCCTTGTTCGGCACGCTGTTCATGGCGCTCGGCAAGGAGATTTCCGCCGCGCCGGGTCGCGCCGACCTGGCGGCGGCCTTCGGCAAGGCGATCGAAGCGGTTGCCGCCAGAGGCAAGTCGCAGGCCGGGCAAAAAACCATGCTCGACGTGCTGCAGCCGGTGCATGAGGCCCTGCTGCAGGGAAAGACGGCAGCGGACATCGTCGAGATCGCCGACAACGCGGCCGACGCGACCGTGCCGATGAAGGCGCTGCGTGGGCGCGCCTCATTCCTTGGCGAGCGTTCGATCGGTCATATGGATGCCGGCGCACGCTCGACTGCGCTTCTGGTGCGGGCCGTAGCCGAGGCAATCGAGAGGCGCGCATGAGCAATGTCGGCATCGTCATCGTATCGCATTCGCCGCTGGTCGCCGAAGGCACCGCCGACATGGTGCGGCAGATGGTCGGCAACGAAGTGCCGCTTGCATGGTGCGGCGGAAACGGCCATGGCGGGCTGGGAACCAATGTCGAGGCGATCATGGGCGCCATCGACGAGGCTTGGTCGGAGGCGGGGGTCGCGATCCTCGTCGATCTCGGCGGTGCCGAGACCAATAGCGAGATGGCGGTCGAGATGATCGGCGAACCACGCGCCCAGAAGATCATCGTCTGCAATGCGCCGATCGTCGAAGGCGCGGTGATGGCGGCGACCGAGGCTTCCGGCGGCGCTTCGCTCAGGGAAGTGGTGGCGACGGCGCACGAATTGTCGCCGTCGTGAACGAACGGGAATTTTGACAAGCATGTCCGCAGCAGCCGAAGCCAGCGTCCTGATCACCCATGAGGTGGGACTGCATGCGCGTCCTTCGGTGAAGTTCACCAAGCTTGCCAAGACGTTTTCGGCCGACGTCGAGATTGCGCTCGCCGCCAACGGGCCATGGTTCGACGCCAAGAGCATCGTCAAGGTGATGGCGGCGAAAGCGCCGAAAGGCACTGTCCTGCATATCAGAGCCAAAGGGGACGGCGCCGGCGAGGCGGTCGGCGCACTGGTCGAGCTGGTGCGGCGCGATTTCGACGAAGGCAAGGACCATGCCCGAACCGCTTAGGCTGCGGGGCATTTCGGCATCGGCCGGCTATGCCGAGGGGCCGCTGTTCGATCTGGACCAGGCTGCTGTGCGTTATATCCGCAAGGCGACTGCCGCGGACGAGAAGGCGGCGCTTGAGGCCGCCATCTCCACTGCCGCAGGCCGGCTCGCGACATTGATCGAAACCAGCGACAGCGAGGCGGCCGGGATCCTCGAATTCCAGCTCGCCATGCTGGAGGACGACGCGCTGACCGGCCCGGCCTTTGCGCGAATTGCCGAGGGCATGGCTGCTGATGTGGCTTGGCGAAAAGCGCTCGACGCCGAGATAGCCGGCTATGAAACATCCGAGCAGGACTATTTCCGGGCGCGCGCGGCCGACATGCGCGACATACGCGACCAGGTGCTACGCGCGCTTGCCGGGGGCGGCGACATTGCCGCGCCGGCAGGTGCGATCTTCTACGGCGAGGATATCGCACCGACGCGCTTCCTCGAAACCGACTGGAGTGCCGGCGGCGGCATAGCACTTACGGCCGGAAGTGCCGCAAGTCATGTCGCAATGCTGGCACGCTCACGCGGCGTGCCAATGGTGGTGGGGTTGGGGCTCGTAGCGCGTGGGGTAGCCGGGCCCGGTGCTTCGCCGGCTCAGCTTGTCGGAATCGCACTGCTCGATGCCGAACATGGCGGCATCGTGTTGGCGCCTTCGAAAGCGGAGATCGAGGCATTCCGGCGATCGTCGTCGTCTTTCGCGGCGCATCGCGACAATGCGGCAGCCTATTTGACAAGGCCGGCAGCAACGAAGACCGGCATAGCGGTCCACGTGCAGGTGAATATTGCCGATCCGTCCGATGTCGACCGCATCGATGCTGCGGCGTGCGACGGTGTCGGGCTGATGCGGACCGAATTCCTGTTCGGCAAGACGCTGCCGGACGAGGAGACGCAATATCGCGCCTACCGTAGAGTGCTGGAATGGGCAGGCGACAGGCCGGTGACGATCCGTACTGTCGATGCGGGCGGCGATAAACCTGTGCCGGGCCTGACCGTCGAGGAAGGTAATCCATTCCTTGGCCTGCGCGGGATCAGGCTGTCGCTGATGCGTCCGGAGGTCTTTCGTGTGCAGATCCGCGCCTTGCTACGTGCCGCCATGCACGGCAATCTGAAGGTGATGTTCCCGATGATCGCCGTTCCGGAAGAGTATGAACACGCCACCGCGCTGTTCGCTGAGGAGCAGGCTGACCTTTTGGCGCGCGGCATCGCGCACAAAATGCCGCCGCTTGGCATCATGGTCGAGGTGCCGTCGGTGGCCATCGCACCGGAGGCATTCGCCAAGGCCGCCTTCTTCTCGATCGGTTCGAATGATTTGACCCAATACGTGATGGCCGCCGCGCGCGACAATGCGTCGGTCGCACATCTGAATTCCGTCAGGCACCCGGCCGTGCTCCGGCTGATCGCCTCGGTTGCCGCCTTCGGCCGCGAGTATAATATCCCGGTCAGCCTGTGTGGCGATGCCGGCGGCGACCCCGCCTCGATCCCGGCGCTGCTCGAAACCGGCCTGCGTGACCTCTCCGTCGCTCCCGCCCAACTCGCGATGGCCAAGGCGGCCATCGCGGACGTTTCGATCTAGGCCCCGGGATGGCAGACAAGGCGTCGCAATCCGGCCCCGAAGAGGCGATCCGCGCCTACAAGACGATCCTGTCGCAGGTGATCGACCAGCGCCCGTCCGGCATGCGCCAGCGCCTCGCTGATGCGCTGGGCAAGCATCGCAGCTTCGTCACGCAGATTTCCAGCCCGGCCTATTCGACGCCGATCCCGTCGAAGCATTTGCCGGCTATCTTCTCCGTCTGCCATTTCAGCCCGGCCGAACGCGATCATTTCCTTGAGGCCTACCATCGGGCGCATCCGGGAAAGATGTCGCTGGCCGCAGGCTTGCGCAAGACACGCCATGTCTCGCTGATCGTTCCCGATTTCGGCGACGACAAGCAGAACGCGGCGCTCGACCGGGCGGTCAACGATTTCATCCAGAAGATCACCAGCATCGCCGGCAAGGGCAGCTGACGCTGGGCTATTTCGGGAGGACGGCCATGAAGAAATTTTTGAATTCGGTCGATACGGTGCTGACCGAGAGCCTCGACGGCTTCGTTGCCGCGCATGCCAATATCCTGGCGCTTGGCGAGGAACACAAATTTGTCCGCCGCAAGCTGCTCACACCGGGCAAGGTGGCGCTGATCTCCGGCGGCGGCTCGGGTCACGAGCCGCTACATGGCGGGTTCGTCGGGCACGGCATGCTGGATGCGGCCTGCCCCGGCCAGGTATTCACCTCGCCAACGCCTGACCAGATGATGGCGGCGGCCGAAGTCGTCAATACGGGCGCCGGCTGCCTGTTCATCGTCAAGAACTACGAGGGCGACGTGATGAATTTCGACATGGCCGCTGAAATGTCGGAAGGCGTGATGCAAATCGTGACCAATGACGACGTTGCGGTCGAAAACTCGTCCTACACCACCGGCCGGCGCGGCGTCGCCGGCACGCTGGTGGTCGAGAAAATCGTCGGCGCGGCGGCCGAACAAGGCATGGCACTGGAGCCGTTGAAGGCGCTCGGCGAGCGCGTCAACGGCGCGACGCGCTCGATGGGCGTGGCGCTGACCAGTTGCACCGTGCCGGCGGCGGGCAAGCCGACCTTCGATATCGGCGATGGCGAGATGGAGTTCGGGGTCGGCATCCACGGCGAGCCTGGGAGGCGGCGCGACACATTGAAGAGCGCCGATGCTATCGCCGAGGAGATCTGTACCGCAATCCTGGGTGACCTGGGCGACGGTGCCAGAGGCCAGGCGCTACTCTTCGTCAACGGCTTTGGCGGCACACCGTTGATGGAGCTTTATCTGATGTACAACAGCGCCCGCAAAATCTTCGAGAAGCACGGCGTGACGGCAATCCGGTCGCTGGTCGGATCCTATGTGACCTCGCTCGACATGGCCGGCTGTTCGATCACGCTGAGCATGCTCGACGACGAGGCGGCTGTTTGGTGGGATGCACCGGTACATACGGCCGCGCTGCGCTGGGGCATGTAGCGGCGGAGAATGCCCTAGAAATAGTCGGTGACAAGACCGGTATCGGCAACGCCGCGCATCGCCAGACAGTTGCCCTCCTCACCCTGCGTAAGATAAAGAATCTGCGGGTTTGGGGAGTTCGAGCATGCGTTACAATTGGGATCGGGCGCCGACGGGTTTCGAGCGCCATGGAAAGGTGCTGGCAGCCGCCTTGCTGATCGTCGGCGGGGTCGGACTTATGCTCGCTGCCCTCCCGCTTTAGGGACAACAAACTCGGGTAGCGGACAACGTCTCAGCGCGTTGCCTCAGTGCGCCTGGCCAGTCACGGCGATGAAACGGCGGTCGCGCCCTTCAAATCCCTGGCTGAAGCGCTGCACGAGCACCGCAAGCACGCCCGGTTTTCCATCCGGGGTGAATGCGTAAGATTCCGACAGGCTGTAGGAAGTCGGGCAATTCCTCGAACCGGGCACCGCCTTGTCCTCATGCAGCAGCTTGATCGGCTTGCCGTCCCGACCCTGCAGCGTCAGGCGAAAGCCGAGCGCCTTGCCGGTCGTTTCGCCTTGCTGCGTCGCGTCGAAACTCGCTGAACAATCCGCCGTGCTGTCGGCACGGATCTGCTCGAGCTGGATGGTGCCAAGCTCGTCATAGGCCGGCGAAAGCCATTTTTGCGAAACCTGCTCGAGGCGCGCAATGTCATTGTAGGCGACCATGTCGTCGGGAAAGGTGAACCTGTCCAAGGCAGTCCGCTCGCCGCGCGGCGCGATGGCATATTTGGCCAGCAAGGGCGCCGCCAGTTCGGCGGCCTGTGCCCTCGCCTGCGCAAGCGTCAATGTCGAATCCTCCGTCTCGTCGGCGATGACGATCGGCTTGCCGCCGACGAACTCATCGGTCCGCGTGTCGATGATGTCGATCTCCGACCAGCCCGAATCCGAAGCACCGGCATCGAGCGTGCCGTACTGCTCGAAGGCGAAATAGTTGCCGTCGGGCGAAAAGCCGATGACGCGCCGGGCCGCCGCGTCGCCTGCCTGAGCAGCTGAAGCGAGCACCACCGCCAGCGTCGCAACCGCGGCAAACCCAAGCTCATATCGCAATTTCATCGCGCCCTGCCCCTAATGCCGAAAATTCGAACGATACCGGCCCCCAGACCACCATGACCCGCACTTGCGGCCAAGTTAGAACGACAGCAAACGAAACGCACAAATACATGGTTACACAAACCAGCATACGCTATTTCAAGGACAGCAAACATTCCTGGGGAGGAAGCTGGATGGCGTCACGCTACCATGAGGTCTACGACGGCTGGAAACGCGACCCGGAAAAATTCTGGGCCGATGCCGCCGGCGCAATCGACTGGTTCTCGCCCTTCGAGACGGTGTTCGACGCCAATGCCGGCGTCTATGGCAGGTGGTTCATTGGCGCCTCGTGCAACACCTGCTTCAATGCCGTCGATCGTCATGTGGCGGGCGGCCGTGCCGACCAGATCGCGTTGATCCATGACAGCGCGATTTCGGGCACAATCAGGAAATTCACGTATGCCGAGTTGAAGCGCGAGGTGGTCGCGCTGACCTCGGTGCTCAAGAATCGTGGCATCCAAAAAGGCGATCGCGTCATCATCTACATGCCGATGGTACCGGAAGCAGCCTTCGCCATGCTTGCCTGTGCGCGGATCGGCGCCGTGCATTCGGTGGTCTTCGGCGGCTTTGCCTCGCATGAGCTCGCCACCCGCATCGACGACGCCAAGCCGAAGCTGATCATCTCCGCTTCCTGCGGCCTGGAGCCAGGGCGCGTCGTTGCCTATAAGCCGCTGCTCGACAAGGCGATCGAGATGTCGCGGCACAAGCCGGAAAGCTGCCTTATCCTGCAGCGCGACCAACTGCGCTGCGAACTCAGGGAAAACCACGATATCGACTATGCCGACGCCGTGGCGCGGGAGCGGGCCGCGGGTGCCAATGTCGACTGTGTTCCGGTGCTTGCCACCGATCCGCTCTACATCATCTACACGTCGGGCACGACCGGCCAGCCGAAGGGAATCGTGCGCGACAATGGCGGCCATATGGTCGCGCTGAAATGGTCGATGGAAAACGAGTTCGGCGTCAAGCCGGGCGAAGTGTTCTGGGCGGCTTCCGATGTCGGCTGGGTGGTCGGCCATTCCTATATCGTCTACGGCCCGCTGCTGCATGGCTGCACAACGATCCTGTTCGAGGGCAAGCCGGTCGGCACGCCCGATGCCGGCAGCTATTGGCGCGTGATCGCCGAGCATGGCGTCGTCGCGCTGTTCACCGCGCCAACCGCCTTTCGCGCCATCAAAGGACAGGACCCGAAGGGCGAGTTCGTCCCGAAATACGACCTGTCCAAATTCCGGACGCTGTTCCTCGCCGGCGAGCGCGCCGATCCGGAAACCATCAAATGGGCGGAGCAGAAATTGAACGTGCCGGTGATCGACCATTGGTGGCAAACCGAGACCGGCTCGCCGATGACCATCAACCCCGCCGGACTGGGCCTGCTGCCGGTCAAATACGGCTCGCCCGGCGTGCCGATGCCCGGTTATGACATCCGCGTGCTCGACGATGCCGGGCATGAGGTCAAGCGTGGTACGCTTGGTAATGTCGTGGTGAGATTGCCGTTGCCCCCCGGCTGCCTGCCGACGCTGTGGAATGCCGACGAGCGGTTTCGCCAAGCCTATCTCGACGAGTTCCCCGGCTTCTACAAAACCGCGGATGCCGGCATGATGGACGAGGACGGCTATCTCTATGTCATGGCTCGCACCGACGACATCATCAATGTCGCCGGCCACCGGCTATCGACCGGCGCCATGGAGGAGGTTCTGGCCGCGCATCCCGACGTCGCCGAATGCGCCGTCGTCGGTATTGCCGATGCTATGAAAGGCCAGGTTCCACTCGGCTTCGTCGTGCTGAATGCCGGCGTCGACCGCGACGCCGGCATCATCGAAAACGAGGTTGTCACCCTGGTGCGCGAACGGATCGGCCCGGTCGCTGCCTTCAAGACGGTGGTGACGATCAAGCGCCTGCCGAAGACGCGCTCCGGCAAGATCCTGCGCGGCACCATGCAGAAGATCGCCGACAAGGAGGAATGGGCCATGCCGGCAACGATCGACGACCCGGCCATCCTCGACGAGATCACCGCCGCGCTGAACCGGCGCGGCATCGGCCTGTAAGGAGCGCCGAAGCCGAGTTGCGTCCGAAGCTCCGGTATGGAACGACCGGCGCCGGACGTGGTATCCACGCGCGGTGTCGTCATGTTGTTTCGGAATCGAGACGCACCCACAGCCATGCGAGATGCCATACGTGACCCTGTTCCAGCGATCGAGAAAGCCCCAGGCCGCGGCACGCCAGCGGCTGGAGATCGATATGCGGGGCGCAGTCGTCTATGCGATCGGCGACGTGCATGGCTGCTACAAGGAACTCCGCGCCCTGGAGCAGAAGATCCTGCTCGATTCGGCGCCCTTCGAAGGGCGCAAGCTCATCATCATGCTTGGCGACTACGTCGATCGTGGACCCCAGTCGGCGCGTGTGCTCGATCATCTGCTGGCGCCGCCGCTCCAAGGCTTCCAGCGCATCTGCCTTGCCGGCAACCACGAAGTCGTGATGCTGAACTATCTCGACGGGATCATTTCGAGAGAGTCGTGGCTGGCAATAGGCGGCCTGCAAACGCTGTTCTCCTACGGCGTCGACCCGGAGCGCATGGCCGATCTCTACGGTTCAAGCGAGGAGGTCGACAGGCGCATTCGGGAGATCATCCCCGCCGACCACGTCAGTTTCATGCGCGCGCTGCCGGTCATGGTCTGTTCGGCGAAATTCGTATTCGTTCATGCCGGCATCAGGCCGGGCATCGACCTAGCCGCACAAGACGAGGACGACCTGCTCAACATCCGCTCGGACTTCTTCGAAGCAGCGCATCTTCTCGACCGCTATGTCGTGCACGGACATACGCCGGTCGACACTCCGAAGCTCGAGGGACGCCGGCTTGGCATAGACACCGGCGCCTTCCAAACCGGCCAGCTGACCGCCCTCAGGATCGTCGACAACCGCGCCAGGTTGATATTTTCCTGAGCGCGACGTCGTCGCTCAGGCGGCTGCCTTGGTGCGCGCTTCCGATTTTTCCAGATAGTAGCTCGAATATTTGTCGAAGAATTTTTCCGAGCCGCCGATCGCGCCATATTTGGCCAGCTTCTTCAGTTCGACCTTGTTCAGCACCGCGCCAATGATCTTCTTGGCGATGTAGGGCTCCGAGCTGAGCATGGATTGCACCATCGCACGCGGCGTGCGTCCCCACTCGGTGACCAGCACGAAGCCGTCGACAAGCGGAGCGAAGGCCTTGGCGTCGACGACAGGCCCGAGCGGCGGCAGATCGACGATGATGTATTCGAAGGTTTCCTTGGCGTTATCGATGAAACGCCGCATGCCGGCTGAAGACAGAAGCTCGCTGGTATGCGAAAACTGGCCACGCAGGACGGCCGGGATGATAGCCAGCTTGGTCTGCCGGTCGATCTTGCCGACCGACTGCCATGTCTGCCCGCTCACCACAGCTTCCATCAGGCCCTGCTCGGCCTCCATACCGAGGCTGCGGCTGAGGCCGGGATTGCGCAGGTCGCCGTCGATCAGCAGCGTTTTCGATCCGTTGACGGCAAGCAACCCGGCAAGATTGGCCGCCACCGTCGACTTGCCTTCGCCGGGAAGCACCGAGACCACGCCGATGACCCGGCTGCCCTGGCCCTCCATGACGACGTCGAAGGCGATCTTTGCGTTGCGCAGCGTCTCGGAGAACATCGATGCCGGGGCATCGACGGTTACCCGCATCCGCGCACGTTTTTCGGCTGCCGACAATGTTTTGGAGGGCTGGGATTTGGAGGACTTGGCGGTCTTGGATTCAACGACTTTGACGTCAGGCTGACCGCCATTGCGCTGGTCATCCTTGCCAGCCTTGCCGATGACCGGCAGGTAGCCGAGGAATTTGAGGCCCACACGGTCGCGGACATCCTCGCCGGTCCTGAAGAAGCGTTCCCTGAATTCATTCAGGCCACCAACCCCTGCCCCCAGCATCATGCCAAGCGCCAGCGAAAGCCCCAGCACGATGGCTGTGCGCGGGGTTGCGGCCGACTGCGGCATCGTCGCGTCCGAGATGACCCGGATCTTGCCGACCGGGAAGGATTGCTGCTGGGCGGCCTCCTCATAGCGGTTCAGGAACGTCTGGTAGAGCGTCGACAGCGCCGTCGCCTTTTGGTCCAGCTCACGCAGCTTGACCTGCGACTGGTTGTCGATGGAGCTCTTGCCAGCCGCCAAGGCGACATTTGCGCGGAGCGCGGTTTCGCGCGCCAGAGCGACCTCGTATTCGTTGCGGTAGCTTTCGGTCAGTTGCTTCAGCTCGCCGAAAATCTGCGCCGATATGTCGGCCTTCTCCTTGGCGAGCGCGACGGCCTGCGGATGTTGCGGGCCGAAATTGGCTTCGACGTCCTGCTGCCGCTTGGCGACGGTGAGATAGCGGTTCTTCAGCGTCGTGATGACCGAGCTGCTCGGCTGGTCGTTCGATATCGCGGCGTCCTTGAATGCATTGTCCGAGCCGCTTTCGACGATCGACTTGTACTGCTGATAGCGGGCGCCGGCACGTGCGGTATCGGCCTGCGCGACGATCAGCTGGGTGTTGAGATCGGACAATTGCTTGTCGCTGATCAGCTGGCCGTCATTGACGGCCAATCCGTGTTCGGCCCTGAACTTTTCGACCGCTAGTGCAGCCGCCTGGGAGCTCTCACGAAGCTCGGTCAGCCGGCCTTGCAGCCAGACCGCCGCCCGCTCGGTCGCGTCGAAGCTGGCATCGAGCTGATCGGCGAGATAGGCGTCGGCATAGGCCTTGGTGATGGCGGTCGCAAGTGCTGGATCCGTCGCCTGGAAGGAGATGCTGATGACAAAGCTTCGGCCGATCCGCTCGGCATCGAGTTGGGTCTGCAGTTTGAAGATTGCGTAGTCGCGGGGCGACGACGATGCGGTGATCGCGTCACGCGTCGCAGCATCAAGCTGAGCGACATCGGTTGTGCTCGCGGCGCGCTTGGGGCGGACAGACTGGACGATACCGCGAACAAAGCCAGCAACCTTCGACAGGGCCGATGTCGGAGGGTTCATGAAAGCGTCGTTCTGATCGAGCTTCAGCTTGTCGACGACCACCCCAGCCAGCCTGGCCGACTGTAGTATTTCGATCTGGCTCAGAACGGCGGAGTCGGTCTGCATGCTGACCGACGCCGCCGAAATGTCGTCGACGACCTTGTTCAATCCTTCGTCGATCAGCACGCTGCTCGTCGCCACATAGGTAGGAGGCGTTGTCTGCAAGTAGAGCACGCCGAGAAAGAGACCGATGACGGCGCAGGCGGCAACCACTTTCGCCTGCCGCGCGGCCATGCCAAGCAGGCGCTCGATGTCGATGAAGTCTTCGGCGTTTGCCGCATTTGAAGCCGGCAATGGCGTCCTCTTGTCGACAGGAAAATTGGCATAGTTCATCTTCGGTCCAATTCTAGTTTGCAGGCGCTACCGCCTCGAAGGTCGGGACATAGGGTGCAAACCTTGCGCCGGACAGTGCGCGTCGCGCGCGGCGCAACGGCCTGTCCTGCGTCATCAGCCGCACCCACAATGCCTCGAAAAAATGGACATTATGCGGCTTCTTCCCGACGCTGATGCGACCGGACGAATTCCTGCAGCATCTCGAAGATCGGGCCCTTCATGTCCTCCCGCGCCAGCGCGAAAGCGACATTGGCCTGGATGAAGCCCTCCTTCGAACCGCAGTCGAACATGCGGCCGTCGAAAGGCTGGGCGAAGAAGGCCTGGGTCTGTGCGAGACGCACCATTGCGTCGGTCAGCTGGATCTCGTTTCCGGCGCCGCGCTGCTGGCTGGCAAGCAACGAGAATATCTCGGGCTGCAGGATGTAGCGGCCGTTGATGTAGAAGTTCGACGGCGCGTTGGCAGGAGCCGGCTTTTCGACCATGGCCGTCACCTCGAAGCCCGTGCCGACATCAGCGCCGCGCCCGACAATGCCGTATTTGCTGGTCTCGGTCGGATCGCAACGCTCGACGGCGATAACGTTTGCGCCAGTCTGCGCATAAAGATCGGCGACCTCGGCGAGACACCCGCGCCCGCCGAAGGACACCATGTCCGGCAAAAGCAATGCGAAGGGCTCGTCACCGATGACTTCGCGCGCGCACCAGACGGCATGGCCGAGGCCTTGCGGCGACTGCTGGCGGATGAAGCTCGTCGCGCCGGCGACGGGAAGCAGGCTTTCAAGCGATTCGAGTTGCGCCTTCTTGCCGCTCTGCTCCAGGGTTCCGATCAGTTCAGGATGCAGGTCGAAATAGTCCTCGATCACCGCCTTGTTGCGGCCGGTGACGAAGACGATGTGCTCGATGCCGGCCTCGAACGCCTCGTCAACCGCATATTGCACGACAGGCCTGTCGACCACCGGCAGCATTTCCTTCGGCATGGACTTGGTCGCCGGCAGGAACCGCGTTCCGAGCCCCGCCACCGGTATGACTGCCTTCCTGACTTTTTTCATTGCATGTTCCTTCTGAGGAGATCGATTTCAACCCTGTCGCAGGCGGCGAAACTGTCTTCATTCACCTGCAGCCCTTCACCTCCCCGCCACCACGGCAAACTGTGCCGCTACCCTTCGCAGCCGGACGGCGATCGGCATGCTCATATGCCGAACCGCCGCCGGATCGCTGAGCGCCGTCCATATCGCCTTGAGCGGGGACCGCGCCTTGATGTGCTGGACCAGCGACAGGAATGATGCCGCCCGGCGCAGGCTGCGAGCGCGCCTGGCGAACGCCGCCTCGGCCGCAGCATCCATGGAATGGGTCGCGGCGAAGGTGGCATCGGCCCTGCGCATCGCCTCGACGTGATGAAGTTCGAGCACCCGGGAGATGGAGCCGGTGCGAATGTGGTAGATATAGCCCGTCGTCGGCTCGACCACGCATTTGCCCCCCTTGGCCAGAGCACTGGCCAGGAGGATATAGTCTTCGCCAATGATCAGGCTTTCATCGTAACGCAGCCCGTTCTCGTTCAGGAACCGGCGCTGGAAGATCGGCTTGAGGTAGCCGAGATTGAACCTCGATTCGAAGAGGACGTTGCCGCCGATGAAATCCGCCAGCGAGATTTCACCGAGGCCTTCCAGATAGTCGGCCGGGAACATCGTCTCTTCGGCAACGCCATCCTCGCGAACGACCTGCAGATTATCGACCGCGATCTCGGCGCCCGCTTTCTCCGCGCGTTCGATCATGGTGCAGATTCGCCCGGGATAGACCGCGTCGTCCGAATCTAGGACCGCGACCCACCTGCCGCGGGCAAGCTCAAGGCCGGCATTCCTGGCGCCGCCGGGGCCACGGTTTTGCTCAAGCGCGACAACGCGTACGATGTCTTCGGGGTAGGATCTCGCCAGGTCGAGCGTCCGGTCGCGCGACTTGTCGTCGACGACGATGACCTCGACGCTGATATTGCGCTGGGCGACGGCGCTGGCAATCGCCCGATCGATGGTCGCCTCGGCATTGTAGGCGGCAATCACGAAGCTCACGTCAGGCTGCACGCTTGCCCCCTTGCTGCGGCGAAGACAGGCCGTATTGGCGGATTTCACGAACCCCGACGAGGCCGCTGACGACGCCGACATGCATAATGCCGCGAAGCAGGCTGCGGTTCCGGCGTACGGGGTCGATGGCGACCGGAATTGCCGACAGGAAACTGTAGGCGGCCTTTGCCGCGGCAATGCCGACCTGCTTGAGCCGGGCAAGGCCGTGTGCGTTGCGCCCCAGAAGATGACCGTGCGTCTGCCCAACGCGGAACCGGCGGCGGCCGAGCCAGTCGAATGCCGCCCTGGCAGGTGGCACCGCTTCGTCGACCCAAGCCTCCGGCGAAAAGGCGATGCGGCCGCCGGCCTTGACCATCTGGTCGAAGAATTCCGTATCTTCGCCGCCGGTCTGGCCACGTGCCAGGCTGAAGCGCCGGCCGCGCAGGCTCTCAGCGCCAATCCTGAGCAGGACGTTGCAGGTGTAGCCGGTGCGGATTTCGCCGCTCACCCAGACCGGCAAGGTCGAGTGGAAATCGCCTTTGCGCATCCAGGCGGGCGCATCCGGCAGGTAACGGGCTTGCACCGGCCCAAGCACCGTCGCAGCACCTGTTGCTTCCGCCGTCGCCACCAGTTCGGCAAGCCAGCCAGCGGTGGCCGTCTCGTCGTCGTCGATAAAGGCGACGAAATCCGCCGCACTGGTATCGAGGCAAGCGTTGCGCGCGATCGAGATGTTGCGGGCCGGGGCGTGCCGGTAGGTCACCGGCAGCTTCAACTCCCCCGCCAGCTTGGCGACCAGCGTTTCGGCCGTCGGCGTATCGTCGTTGTCGGCGATGACGATACCGACGTCGAACCCCGCGGGCATGTCCATGGCCGCTATGGAGCGAAGCGTGTCGGCAAGCTCCGGCCGGCGGAATGTGCAGACGCAGATATCGATGCTTCGATTTTTCCTGACCGGGTCCATCACGCTACCCCGCGCTGCGGTCGCGGTGCGAGCAGTTGCAGCCAGAAACCGACCGACCAGCCGAAATGCATGACCATTGCCGAGACCCCGGCAAGCGCAATGTCGGCTTTGCGCTGGCTGACGGCGGTCCAAAAGCCGTAGCCGAGGCAGACCGACGCCCATAGCAAAAGCGGCACGGCCGCCAGCCAGTGGACGAAGGAAAAGGCGGCGAGAAGAACCACGGGGAACACCAGAAGCGGCACCATCTGCCGGATATTCGGGATCATGCGGTGCTTGAGAACGTTCTTCGCCCGGCCACGGCCATAGCCGAGATATTGAAAATAGAGGCCCTTCAGCGAGGAGCGCGGGTAGTAGACCATTTGCGTCTTGCCGGTCATCCAGATGCGGTAGCCGGCCTGCCGGAGCCGATAGTCGAGTTCGGCATCCTCATTGTGGCTGAAGGTTTCGTCATAGCCGCCGACCGCGGTGAAGGCGGATATCCATATCAGTGCGTGGTGGCCATGATCGACCCATTCCCCCGCCGAAAGATGCCGGTGCTTGGAGCCGCCGGTGCCGAGCCTGGAGTTCTGCGCCGCTGCCGCTGCTTTCTGAACCATGCCGCTGCCGCTGGTCAGCATCGAGACGACGACCGAATCCGCACCGGTGGCTTGCGCTTCTTCGACCAGCCGGTCGCAATAATCCGCTGGATAGCCGCCATGCGCGTCGATGCGAATGAGATAGTCGACGCCTTCCCCGAACCTGGCGACGGCGAGATTGATTGCCGCGCTCTGCAAGCGCTTTTCATTGTGCAGCAGGATCACCCGCTGATCTTTTGCGGCGATGTCCGCGACGATCGTCCTGGTGCCGTCCGTGCTGCCGCCATCGGCAACGATGATCACGGCGCCCAGCCTCTCGGCCGCAGGGCGGAGCTCTCGAAGCAACGCGCCGATATGGGCCGCTTCGTTCAGGCACGGAACCACGATCATGCAGGATGGAATGTCGGTTTGCGTCATCGGCAGTCCTTCTATGCCAATGCTTCGGCAGCATATGGACCGGGAGCCGCAGTCAGCCCGCGGAGCTTTTCGACGAGCGCCCGGCAATCGGCGCGGTCGTAGCTCCAGGTGCGCGGATTGCGGGCGAGAACACGCGCCCTCAATGTCTCGAACCGATGCTGCTCCATCGTGCCGACGGCGGCTTCGAGCGCCTCGGGCGCGGCTTCTGGCAAAAGAACCCCTATGCCTTGCCGGTCGAGGAACCGGCCGGTTTCGGTGGCTCCCATCGAAATCGGCACGGCTCCGAAGCGGCAGCCCTCATAGAGCCGGTTGGGCAGCAGCCATTCGGAGTTCAGGCCCTGCTCAAAAAAGTCGATGGCCCAGGAAAAGTGGACCTCGCGGTAGATCGCCGCCATGTCCTCGGGATTGCGGTAGGGCCCGCCAAACGAGAGCCAGGGTTCCGATTCGACGAAACCGTGGAAATCGGGAAATTCGGACAGCGCCGGGCGCCCCCTGAGGACGATTTCAAAGCGGCCGTCGAGGCGGCGCGAAAATTCGGCCAGAAGCTCCAGGGAACGGCGGCAGCGGAGCGCCCCGAACCAGCCGATCCGCCAAGGCGGCGCTACGGGGTTCTCCGGCGCCGCGCGGTCATCCAGCGAGGCCGCGGCTGGCTCGAAATACTTGTTTTCGAGCAGTTCGACCGGGGCGGCAATCTGTCCGAACGGCTTGAAATAGTTGGCGATGAAGGCCGGAGAGCTGGTCACCAGAAGCTTCACATCCCTGGCCAGGAAGCGTTCTGCGCCGCGCATCGCCCATCCCAGCGGATCGTCGCGAAGCAGCAGGCGATGGATATCCAGGCACTCGTAGACGATCGGCACCGTTGCCTGGAAAGCCGACCTGGCGCGGCGGGCAAGCGCCAGCATTTCCAGATTGCGCGCGACAATGAGGTCGGGCCGTGGCATTGAGCCCAGCTTCGAGCCGGTCGCGACGACTGCCTTCATGATCGCGGCCAGACGTTGGGCGAATCGGCCATCACGAGTCGGGCCGAGATCGATCGGCTGCAAGCCCTCGACATCAGCAACTGCGCTTGCCGTACGACGAAAGCCCGCCAGCGTAACCTGGGCGCCGCCTGCCTTGAGCATTATGATCCGCCGGCGCACTGCCGGGTCGGAGACGTCGTGTACCAAGTACAAGACATGCAGCATGAAAACTCGACCGCTGTTGGCCCGCCCGCGACAATGCTAGTACAGCTCTTGCTGCATCGCAACATTTTTGGTTGCAGCGTAGCAAATATCCCCGTTTTTTTGTTGCACTGCAAAATCGATGGGTTAATCTCGCTCTGCTTGGGCCACATGGACCGCGCGTTGGCCTGCCATCGGGCTGCGCGCCAATAATCACGACGCGAGGACCATCCTTGGCGTGCAGCATTTTCGGCCAACCCGCCTGCAATCCGCCCCTTCGCACCCGTCGATGGAAGCACGGGACTACTCACGAAATGAGGTCATTCCATGAAGATCGCGGTTGAAAACACCGTCTGCCTGAATACCGGGGATGCAGCGATTCTCCTGGCGATCCGCCATGTTTTCAAGACGATCGTGCAAGACGATATCCAGTTCTACGTCTTCGACAGCCAGCCGGAGGTGGCGGCGAGGCTCTACACGAAGAAAGAGTATCCTGATCTCGAATTCCACAAGCTGCTGTCGGAATCGCTGTTCCGCTACAAATACGGCAGCGGGCTGAAGAACCTGTTCAAGCCGATCTACAATCGGCTCGTCCTCAATGCCCTGCGGCGGTTCGGCATCCGCGGCGTTCTCGGGCGTTTGTTCAGCTCAAGCAATCGCCGTGGTCTCGAGATCTACAAAGACGCCGACCTCGTGGTCACGACAGGCGGAACCTATCTTGTCGAGACTTACAATCTGGAACGGCGACTCAATCAATTCCGGATCGACGCGATTCTGGGCAAGGACCCCGTCTTCTTCACGCAATCGCTCGGCCCGTTCAACAAAAGTTACAATCGCCAGGAGTTGAGCCGAATCTTCGATCGGAGCCCGCTCATCCTGCTGCGCGACGAACGTTCGCGAGGCCACATTGTGGACATGGTGAAAGACCCCGGCAAATGCCACGTCGTGGCCGACGCCGTCTTTGCCCTGGCCGACACCGACAGGATCGGAAAAATTCTGGCCTTCGGCCAGTCGGCGACCGTCACCGGCCGCGTCGCCATTTCCGTCCGTCACTGGAACTATGTCAGCGACGGCGAGGGCGGCATGCGCCGCTACATCGACTCGATCCGCGCGATCGCGACCATCCTGGTCAGGGACCACGCCAAGGAGGTCACCTTCGTCTCCACCTGCCAGGGCGTGCCGGAATACGCCCATGATGATTCCAAGACGGCGCGGGCTATCGTTGCCGAACTCGATCCGGAGATCGCCAAGCATGTCAGCGTGGACGCTTCGTTCCACACGCCGGAGCAACTGATGGCACTGGTGAAAGGCTTCGACTTCGTTGTCGCAACGCGCATGCACATGATGATCATGTCGCTCTGCGTCGGCACGCCGGTGCTGCCGATCGCCTATGAATTCAAGACCAAGGAACTCGCCAAGCGGATCGGCGTCGCCGACCTGCTGCTCGACATCGACACGGTGACGCCCGAGGAAGCGAGCGAGAAGCTCGGCAGACTTACCGCCAATCTCGACCTCTATCGCAGGACGAGCCTTCAGGCAGTGCTTGAGGAGCATGCGTCGGCGATGTCGGCAGGTGAGCTTTTGAGGCCGGTGATTGCCGGCCTAGCGGGCGTTGCGCATGGCGCTGGAAAGCGTGGTGAACAGGGCGCTGCGCGACTGGCCAAGGGCAAGCATGAGGACCAGGCCGATCGAATAATTGAGGGCAACCGCCAGGACCACCGCGAGCAGGTCTGACTGGCCGGTCAGCGATGCCGGCAACTCCCGGTACACGGACCAGGCAAGCAGCGACGACGCGATGAAAAGTCCCTGCATGACCAGGAAGTCGGCTGCGGTCACCGGGCCGACCCGGTGGACAAGAACGGCAAGCACCGGGACGCGCAGCACATAGCCGCTGATCGCATAGGCCGCCGCGACACCGACGGCGCCCCAGTGCAGGCCGATGATGAAGGCGGCGACCGTCGTCAGCGACGAGTAGATGCCCCAGTGGAACATGGTCTTGGTCTTGCCCTGGCAGATGAAGATCCAGCCGGTGGTGCTCGAGACGGACTGGATCAGGCTGGCGATGCCCAGCCAGGCGAAGATCGGCGCCACCGCTGTCCAGCGCTCGCCGAAGAGAAGCCCGACGACCTGGTCCGACGTCAGCGTCAGCGCCGCGATGCCGGGCATAGTGATGGCCGCCAGCATCCAATTGGTTCGCACATAGATGTCGCGAAACCGCGCCTTGTCCTCATGGATGCGGCTCAGCAGCGGCACCATCACGCGTGTCAGCGGCTGGTTGATGTTCTGCAGCGGAAACAGCAGGAGCTTGTAGGCGCGGTCATAATAGCCGAGCTCGATCGCGCCCGAATATTTTCCGATCAGGATGTTGTCGAGATTGCGCGAGAAGAAGTTGGCCAGATTGAAGCCGGTCAGATTGGCGCCGAAGGACAATATGTCGGTATCGACCTTCAGGTCCGGCCGCGACGGCGTCCAGCGCGCCACCTGCCATGCCGCGGCCAGCGCGACAACAGCCGATACCGCAGGGCCGATGACCAGCGACCAGTAGCCCAGCCCCGCATAGGCGGCGATTGCGGTAGTCGCAAGTCCGGCAGCAGCGGTTATCACGTCGTTCAGCGCGAGCTGGCCAAAGCGCAAGTGACGGTTCATCAGCGCCAGCGGCACCGCGGCGAGGCTGCCAAGCAGCAGCGGCAAGGCAGAGCCGATGGTGATCCCCACCATGCGTTGATCGCCATAGAAGGCAGCGATGGCGGGCGCCAGGCATGCAACCACCACGGCACTGCCCATCCCCACCAGCGCACTGATCCAGAATACCTGGTTGAGCTGCTCGGTGCTGATATCCTTGCGCTGGACCACAGCCTGTTGCAGGCCAAGATTTTGAAGCAGCCCGACAAAGGCCACGATCGGCCCGACGGAAGCCACCAAGCCGAAATCCTCGGGCACGAGCAGACGCGCAAGCACGATGACGGAGAGAAACTGGATCGCCATCTTGAAGCCTTGCGCGCCGATCGTCACCACGCCGCCGCGCAGGGCGACGCGACCGAACTGGGGGGGCGGGTTGGCGTTCATGCCGGCTGCCTGGCTTCGGCCAGCTGGGCAACGATCTGCGCAAAACGTTCGTTGAGTACGTCCGCGTTGAAATCCTGCTCGATCTTGCGGCGCGCCGCACGTGCGATGCGCTCGCATTTGTCCGGGTTCTCGGCCACCCAGACAAGCTTGCGGGCCAACGCCGCAACGTCTCGCTCCGGTGCGAGGAAGCCTGTCTCCTGATCCTCGATCAGTTCGGGAATGCCCGAGTGATAGGTGCTGACGACGATCAGCCCGGCGGCCATAGCCTCCATCAGCGCCACCGGAATACCCTCGAGATCGCCGTCTCGCGCGGCAACGCTGGGCAGCAGGAATACGTGGGCATCGCGCAGGCACTGCTTGACCTCGGCGTGCGGACGCGGCCCGAGGAAAGTCACCCGGTCGGCAATGCCGAGATTTGCGGCGAGCTTCTTCAACTCTTCCAGCAATTCGCCGCCGCCAATCACCGAATAGACCCAGTCGCGCCGCGGCAGGCTGGCGAGCGCCCGAAGGGCGAATTCGATGCCCTTCTTTTCGGTCAGCCGGCAGACCGAGATGAAGGACAGCGTGTCCCGGTCCCAGGAACGCCAATGGTAGCCGATCTCACCGGGCCGCACGCCCATATGGTGAACCATGACTTGCGCGGGGGGTGCGCCGACGCCGATCAGGGCGTCGCGGAAAAACGCGTTCACTGGGAGCTGGAGAACGCCCTTGTCGAAGACAACCTTGTAGCGCGTGAGCGTGTTGTCATGCAGCGGTTCGCCGACATCGCGGCCGTGGAATATGGTCACCAGCGGAGCGGAAATCCGGCCTCGTTTCATGGCGCGGGCGACGCGCATGCCGTTATTGCCGAAATGCGCGACGATCACATCGGCGTTCTGCAATTTGCGCGCAAAAGCGATGTCGACAGCGGTCGAGAGCTTATCCCAGAACCTGCCCGACCATCTCCTGAGCGTCGGGCGAAAGCGCCCCAGCCCGCCCCACCAGCAGACGACCTTGCCAGGGAGAGCCTGCCAGCGGCGATCGTCGATGTTGCTGTCCTTGCCGAAGGACGTCTCGTTGCAGACGACGCCGACTTGCATGCCGCGCTCGAGGCACCCTTCTATCTGGTCGAGGACGAAGGTCTCCGACAAAGAGGGGAACTTATCAACTACGAAACAAATCTTCATCGGATGGACGATCTTTCGAGGCCGGTCGGCGATCTGCTCGCGCGGATGAGGGCTGACGCCCGTCGCCACCGTGCGAGGCGCCTCAAGCGTCTGGTGTTGTGCGTGTCTTTGTCCCAAGGCAGCTCCCACCCCGGTCAGGCGCGAGAGCCGGCTTTTGGGCAACGTGCATGGCTTTGGACGAAATGCATCAGGCGGCACGCTCCAGCGCGCCTTGCCTGGCGCGGTCGAGAACGCCGAGAAAAGTCGCGAACTGGCTGTCGGGGTTCATTTGGGGCCGCTCCGAAAACAGCTGCGCCGCCGCCGACAGCCGATCGTACTCGGCCTTGTCGCTCCATAGTCGCCTGACCGCGGCGACCCAGTCGTCGAGCGGTGCATCATAGTCGAGCACCACGCCGCCGGCGCCAATCGCTTCCGGCAGGCCGCCGCGACGGGACCCGACGACTGGAATGCCGCTGCAATGGGCCTCGGATGCCACCCGCCCCCAGGCTTCTTCCCATTTGCTGGGCGCCAGCAGAATCTTGGTGCGGCCATAGACGGTCTTCATGTCGCTGGTGCGGCTTTCCAGCCTGACGTTGCGCAGCGGGGCGATGATCTGTTCGATCTGCGCCCGATGGTCGTCGTCGAGCTTCCAGCTTTCGACGAACAGGAACGGAATTTCTGGGCATTGGCCGGCGATGCGCACGGCGAGTTCGAACCCTTTTTCATTGTAAGGATTGATCAGCGTGACGAATTCACCGGTGGTCGGCGTGCTGTAGAGCCCGGGATTGATGGTCGGCGGGATCACGGTCGAATCGATGCCGAACCTTTCCTTATAGGTGCGCGCAGTGAATTCGGAGTTGGCGATATAAAGCGCCGAATGCAATTCGCGCAGGTCGCCGGCCAGTTCGTGGAATTCGACGTTCCGCAGATAGACCACCAGCGGCACGCCGAGCGCCTGCAGCGCCTTTCCGATCGGCACCGATTTGTGGCACTGCACGACGGCGACATCGGGATCGAGCCGTTCGACCGCGAAGCGCGCCGCCTCCCAGGGAAACCATGCCCGCACGACCGGATAGCCGGGATAGCTGTCGATGACCGCTCGCTGGCGAAGCAGCTTCATCTTGGCGCGCGCCTTGAAGCCGAACATGCCGTCACCGAACAGCGCCGCCAGAACCGAGGCGTCATGACCGTGCTCGCGCAGCTGCTCGACCAGATGATGCGTGCTCGACTGAACGCCACCGCTGAACTGCGGCGTGTAGCCGTTGCCGCCCGCAAACAGAACTTTCATGGACCTGGCTCCTTGCTGGACCGCCCTAGCGTCACGCCGCCATTCTGCCGATGCTGTGGTATTCGATGCCGTGGCGGGCGATGACCTTGGGGTCGTAGAGATTGCGTCCGTCGAAGATGACGGGCGTGGTCAGCGCGTTCTTCAGCGCATCGAAAGACGGCGCGCTGAAGCTTTTCCACTCGGTCACGATCAAGAGCGCATCGGCGCCTCGCAGCGCGGCCTCCTTGGTGCCGCACAGTTGCAGGTCGTCGCGCAGCCCGTAGATCGCCTGGCATTCCTGCATCGCCTCCGGATCATAGGCCTGCACATTGGCACCAGCGGCCCAGAGCGCTTCCATCAGCGTGCGGGCCGGGGCCTCGCGCATGTCGTCGGTATTGGGTTTGAAGGCCAAGCCCCACAGCGCAAATGTCTTGCCTTTGAGATTGCCCTTGAAATAGCGGTCCACCTTCTCGAACAGGACCGACTTCTGCTGGTTGTTGCGCTCCTCGACGGCACGCAGCAGCTTGGCGTCGAACTTGACGGCCTCGGCGGTCTTGATCAGGGCACGCACATCCTTCGGGAAGCATGAGCCGCCATAGCCGAGGCCCGGATAGATGAAGTGGTAGCCGATCCGCGGGTCGCTGCCGATGCCCTTGCGGACCTCCTCGATGTCGGCACCCAGTTGCTCGGCTAGGTTGGCCATTTCGTTCATGAAGCTGATCTTGGTCGCCAGCATGCAATTGGCCGCATATTTGGTGAACTCGGCACTGCGCACGTCCATCACGATCATCTTTTCGTGGTTGCGGTTGAAAGGCGCGTAGAGCTCGCGCATCACCGCCTCGGTGTCCTCGTTGCTGGTGCCGACGATGATGCGGTCGGGCTTCATGCAGTCGCTCACAGCGGACCCTTCCTTGAGGAATTCCGGATTGGAGGCGACGTCGAAAGCCAGATCCTCGCGCCCGCGCGCCTTCAGCGTTGCGGCGATCCTGGCCTTTATCCTTTCGCAGGTGCCGACGGGCACGGTCGACTTGCCGACGACGATCTTGGGCTCGTCCATCTCACGGCCGATGGCCTCGGCGACGGCCAGCACATATTTGAGGTCTGCCGAACCATCCTCGCCCGGCGGCGTGCCGACGGCGATCATCTGAATCTGGCCATGCTTGATCGCCGCGGCGGCGTCGGTGGTGAACTTGATGCGGCCGGCGGCATGGTTCTCCTTGACCATATTTTCGAGCCCGGGCTCGAAGATCGGGACATGGCCCTGGTTGAGCCGTTCGACCTTTTTTGCATCGATGTCGACACAGACCACCTGATGGCCGACTTCGGCAAGCACCGCCGCCTGTACAAGACCGACATAGCCGATTCCAAAGACAGTCAAATTCATTCGGTTTCATTCCTGTTCAAGGCTTCGGGCCTGTTCGAGCTTCGGTTTTCCGACCACCTTCGGCCCGGCCGGTTCAGATGCGCTTCTAGTTTGTGTTGCATGCCAGCGATTCGGGGAATTGGCAGGGCTGGCCAAGTGCGGTGAATGCAACGCGATCCACCTGCGTGGTGAGCTTGCGGCCGGGATCGGAGAACGGCCCCATCCAGCCCTTCATCGTATCGCTGCCCCACAGGCTGAAATAAATCCTTTGCGAATGGGTGGGCAGCTTCGCCGGATCGGTGATCTCGTGGACAAGCTTGCCGTTGACGTACCAGCGCAGCCGGTCCTTTTCCCAGACGAAGGCGTAGTCGTTGAAGGCCTTGTCGGTGCCGCCAGCGACGTCGACCAGTTTCTCGTTCTTGCCTTTGCCGGCTATGTAGGCGTTGACCTGAACCTTGGACGTGTCCTTGGTCAGCACCTCGAAGTCGATTTCATCATGCGGCTGCTTGTCGGCATCGCCGACGAAGCTGAAGAATGCCGCGTTGACGCCGGAGCCCGTGTCGGTCTTCATCCGCGCCTCGTAAGTGCCGTAGCCGAAGCGCTGCTTGGTCTGGATCTCGGCGCAGGCGAATTCGCGATCCTTCAGCTTGCGCTTCTCGAAACCGAGCGTCAGCATGCCGTCGGAAAGCCCGATCAGGCTTTTGGACCAGGTGCAGTTCTGATGCTTGCCGTTCGTCCAGCCGTCGGAAATGTACCAGCGCGCGCGACTGAGGCTGGTGAAATCATCGACAAAGGACGGCGCGGTTGGGAGATCCTGGGCGCGCACGGGGACCAGGCCCGCAACCATGCTGCCGAGAACGACCAGCAGAAACGCGCCGTCTGAACGGAGCCGCTGCAGCTTGCCTGGGATCGGGCGCGTGAACGGGGTGCCGCGGGTTGCCGGGGCGGACGTGCTTTTAGGATCTGTATTCATATCAAACTCACCTTGTGCTGTGCGCCCCCAAAGCGATCGTTCGAACCGTGACGAAACAACCTGATCTTGACCTCTGTCGCTCCCAAGCTCCGTGTTGTGCCTAAAACCATTGCGCCGACCCGGAGTGTTCGCTCAGCCTGTGCCGGAATCGGCGGGCTTCACAAAATCGGTCCTTATGTCGGGACCGTTCTGCCGCTTCTCCTCGAAGAGTTCATCCAGCGAATGACGGAGATCCTTCATCATCTGCATCTGGCGCGACAGCGCTGCGATGCGCCGCTCGCAATTCAGGATCGACCTGGTCAGTTCGCCGACTTCGGAAGACCTGCGAGAGGAGACCGCTCCGTTCTCCATCGCCTCGACCAGAAAGGCGGCATTGGTAGCCGTCGTCCTGTAGCGGTTCTCAAGGCCGCTCTTCTCCGCCTCGACTTCGGCCGAGATCTGGTCCAGCAGCTTTGCCAACCGATCGAGGCGCGAGGTGTCGGTCTGCGTGTCGCGCGCCGGATCTCTCGATCGGAAGCGAAAGATCGAGGCCATGCAGTCAGCGCCCCATCATCGTCGAGCTGGTGAACGGCCTTAGTGCCCGTCCACATTCAAAAGACATTTCTTGCATCGTCCAGCTCCTCCGACAGGGTATGTCTCGGGCCAGTTCGGTTGGCCGTCCAAAATTGCTGCACCGCAACATAGATTGCCATTCCCTGCGCGGATAGGCAACCACCTAGATCGTAAACTCATGAATCTCGTTGAAACGGTCCGAGCCGACCGAAGGGTAAGGGAGTAGCTACCGCCGTCGCACGTTGACGGGCCTAGCTTTCGCTGGCCGTGCTGGTTCCGGCCATGAGGAAGCGCAGCGGCGGCACATGCTGACGCTTCGCGGCGAGGCCGGCGCGGCGAAACAGCGCATCCAGCTTATCGGAGGCGACGCCGCGGACGACGGCTGTGAGGTTGGACGAGCCGGCCAAGGCGTAGGCCGCGGCCGGCGCCAGCCCGCGCTCAGCCTTCACGTCTAAAAACTTCCGCAACCGGTATTTGTCGCGGATGTGCCGCTCGTGCCTTCTCAGCGCAGCCTTCGATGCCTCCGGCAAACTGTCGATCGCAAGCAGTGCCAGGTCGGCATCGGCCAGATGCTTCAGGTCCTGGGTCTTGTGCCGTCCGCTCAGCGAATCGGCGCGCACGATCGCGCCGTAGCCACAGGATTTGATGACCTTGAAGCGCGCGCCATGGGCAACCGCGCGCGCATAGAGTTCATAGTCTTCACCCAGGCGCAGCTTCTCGTCGTAGCGCAGCCCATGCCGATCGAGAAAGGCGCGGCTGATCACTGGCTTGAGGAAGCCCAGTTCCCCGCGTTGCACACGGCGCCTGGAGATGTTGGCGTCGATGAAACCCTCGAAATCGAGGAATTCCGGCTCGGGCGAGAACGGTGGAGCAACGATTTTCGAAACGTCGGTTGCCGCGTCATCCCTGACAAGCATGATGTTGTCTGCGGCGAAATCCCAATCGGTGCTGGCGAACAGTCGGTGAAACCTGCCTTCGAAAAAGAAATCATCAGCGTCCAGAATGCTGATGAACGGCGACCTGGAACCGGCTATCGCGGCGTTGCGTGCAAAGGATGGGCCGCGATTGACGTCGAAGCGGATGACGGAAAGGCGGCCCGTGCCGTCGCCGGCCGCGTGGGCGACTTTCGCGGTATCGTCGGTAGACGCGTCGTCGACGACGACAACTTCCGCAACCTCAGGCTCGCGTAATGCCGATGCAATGGCAGCCGGGATTGTCCGCGCCGCATTGCGGGCGGCGATGATCACGCAGACCTGGAATGATGTCATGGACATGCCTCTCGATTGCAGAAGTCGTTGCGGATTTCCTCGCCCCGTCCGCTCAATGCCCCACCGCCCATTCTGAAATGCATCGGCCCAAACGCATATGCTGCAAGTGCGAAGCAAGCATCGCCAAAATCATCGGCGCCGTCCAGTTTTTCATTTTGCTGGGTGTCATGGCCCGGTTGGGCAGGCGGCGAGCCTCAATCGGGATGGCTCCAGAAATGCGCCGCTTGGCAGAGCCGTTCCTACACGCTCCATCAGAGCGCTCGACTGGCAGAAACCAGTTGCTGATCCTCGCCGACCGGACGGCGGCGGGGCGGAGCGAGCGCGTCGAGGCCCGCAGTGTCGTCGAGGCCCGCAGTGTCAAGGAATTGAAAGAACAGGAATGCCGACTGCCGGTGTTGTTGAGGCGAGCAATTCGTCAGAGGACCGGCGAGCTTAACCACAGGTCACATGGACATCGCAGACCGCGGCCAGGCCCGAAATCAGTGAAGGCCTCTCCTGGCGCTGAGTTTCTCGCCTTCGGCCGCTTCGTTCGAACTCAGCTTTCGTTCAGCGTCGCGAATTTTGTCGGCCGGGGTCGGGGCATTTCTGGCGACCATGGCAAAGACCAGCAGAAAATAACCCAGTTGGATGACTATGGCACAGCCGATGACGCGAAACAGCGTCGTACCGAGCGAGGCGCCGCCCAAATAGGACCAGACGATCACGATCGCCAGCGCAAAACACATTCCGATAATGAACTTTGGCAGTGACATACCCGATAGCCCATCAACCGGCTCGGGAAAAAATGTCGACAAGCCCACCCCGAGCACCTCCCTTAAACTCTGCGAGCTTATTTAGGTTGCCCGCTTCTGGCCGGTTGCTTCCGGCCTAGCCCAATCTGTCCATAGTCCGACAGAAACAATTTGCAACTCTATTGAGCCGCGCAATAGGCGGCAAGGGCAGCTGCGGAATAATTTTGAACGAATCCTCGGGATCGACTCTGCCATGGTGCAATGCACACATTGGCATCACCACTGATTGCCGGATATCGACCAGCTCCAGTAAGATTTACAATATTGACTAGTAATTTGTCATAACATCAGTCGTTTCTTTGAAATTCTAAATGACGGCGAAGCTCCACTGCAGGGTATAAAGAGCGATTCGCCTAAAATCAGCCCCAAAATTGGACTAGCTTTTCCAAAATTGCCCATAATCTGTCTCTTTTGTGACATAAAGGCGAAATTTTGTGCAGGACGAGTTTATTATTTAGTCAGTTCATGACGCGACTATTACAGCCGTCTGGGAAATTGTGTGTTGCGCTGCAACATTTTTTTGGTATCGTGCGGTAAACCATCCGTTCAACGTATGGAGTTTACGCATGAGGGACGTAGCCAAGCCGGCCGACGCGGATTTTTCGCAGGCCGGCGTCGATTTTCCGCCACCGATTGGCGGCCTGCTCAAACGCAGCTTCGATATTGCCGGTTCGCTGATCGGCCTGGTCGCTCTCAGCCCGCTGTTCGTGATGATAGCGCTGCTTGTCAGGTTTTCCGATGGCGGGCCGATTTTCTATGGTCACAGCCGGATCGGCCGCGGAGGACGGATTTTTCCGTGCCTCAAGTTCCGCACCATGGTTCCAGACGGCGAGCGGGTGCTTGCTGCCTATCTCGCCGCGAATCCGGAGGCCAACGCCGAATGGATAGCGACCCGCAAGTTGAAGAACGACCCGCGGATCACGCGCGTCGGAGCGGTGCTGAGGAAGCTCAGCCTCGATGAGTTGCCGCAGATCATCAACATCCTGCAGGGGGATATGAGCCTGGTCGGGCCTCGTCCCGTGGTGCGCGATGAGCTGGAGATCTATGGCAATTCGGCCGTCTATTACCTGAAATCGCGCCCCGGCCTCACCGGGCTCTGGCAGGTCAGCGGACGCAACGATGTTTCGTATGACAGCCGCGTCGCATTCGACAGGCACTATGTCGAGAACTGGTCGATGTTCGAAGACATCCGCATCATCATCAAGACCGTACCTGCGGTCTGGATGTCGCGAGGCTGCTACTGACGGCCGCTTGCTGGCCGTGCATCGAGGAGCGACTGTCCAGAATTCGGGCCCAGAACTCAGGCCCCTAACTCAGGCATCGGCAGCTCATCGGGCGGGGCAAACCAGATCGGAAACGCTCAGTTGAAAGCAGATATAATCGATATCTTTTGCACCGGCATTCTCTCCAGACGCATGCGGCGAGTACGGCTTTTGACGACTTGCCTTACAATGGCCACCGGCCTGACGCTGTCGCTAGCCCTGCCACAGTTTGCCTTCGCCGACGACTATCGCCTAGGAGCACAGGACAAGCTGACCATCCGCGTGGCGGAATGGCAGACCGTCGAAGGCACGTTCCGTGACTGGTCGGCCATCAATGGAGAATACACGGTCGGCCCCGCTGGAACCTTGTCGGTTCCCTTCGTCGGCGAGATGCCCGCATCCGGCAAGACGACTTCGGAGATCGCGGCATCGCTCGGTGAGGCGCTGCAGCGCAAGCTCGCTCTGGCCGACAAGCCGGAGGCTTCCGTCGAAATGGCGCAGTACCGGCCATTCTACATCTCTGGCGAGGTGCAATCGCCCGGCCAGTATCCTTGTGTGCCTGGGTTGTCCGTGCTGAAAGCGATGAGCATTGCCGGCGGAGCCCGGCGGAACCCGGAGAGCGGACAGCGCTACGACCGCGACCTGATCAGTGCCAAGGGCAATTTCGACGTACTACAAGACCAATTGGTCAGGCTGACCGTCAAGCGCGCCCGCATCGAAGCGGAACTAGCGGACAAGCCGACATTCGTGGTGCCGAAAGAGGTGGCCGACGATCCGAAGCTGCCCAGCATCGTTGCCGATGAGACGGCGATCCTGGCGGCCGACCAGAAGAAACTCAAGCTGCGCTTGCAGGCGCTCGACGATTTGAAGGCGCTGCTGCAGAGCGAGATCGATTCGCTGCAGAAAAAGATCGTCAACCAGCAGAAGCAGGTCGATCTGGCGAAGGAGCAGCTCAACGGCATCGGCTCGCTGGCGCAAAAGGGCCTGGTCGTCAACACGCGGGTTTTGAACTCGCAGCAAACCATCGCCGACCTTGAGGGCCAGATCCTGGATTACGAAACGGCGATTCTCACGGCCAAGCAGTCGATCAGCAAGGCCACCCAGGACGCCATCGATCTGGAGAACACCCAGAACTCCAGCCTCGCGACCGACCGGCAACAGACGGAAGCCGATCTCAACGAGGTGATGCTGAAGCTGAATATGGAAAAGGCCTTGATGTCCGAAGCCTTGTCGGGCAGCCCCATGCCGCAATTCTACGGCAACAACGAACCAGCGGCCTTGTCATTTTCCCTGGTGCGGGTGGTCGACAGCAAGACCAGCGAAATCACCGCCGATGAAGACACGCCGGTGCTGCCAGGGGACGTGATCAAGGTCAAACCGGCGCCCCTGGCCATCCAGTAGCTTCTTTCCACCGGAGCAAAGCACCAACCCCGCAGGCAGCGGTCTGCGGGGTTTTTGCGTTTGGGATGTTATGGGTCAGAAAACAAGGCGGCCTTCGGGCAACGAACCGCCTGGATCCGCCCGCTCTAGCCTCGCACGGCGTCCGGTTCCTCGAGATGGTTCACGGCGCTCCACCGGGAAGGAGCGACGGCCGGCACCCTCACCAGCTTGAAGTAGCTGTAGTACAGCAGGAACGATCCCATGATGTAGGGATTGAGGGTCTCGACCTCGACGAAGGATCGGATGAACAGAAGCACCATGACGCCGGCAAGAATCACGGAGTCGGCTTGCCATGTCCTGAATATCAGCGCCGAGACGTGACCCCAGAGCGTGCGCAGGATGATCAGCGAAAGCAGTGTCGCGCCGACGAAGCCGAGTTCCACCAAGGTCTCGATGTAGGTGTTGTGGAAGTGGAAGCCGCTTCGCGCGGCGATATAGAATTCGTTCCACAGCCGCTCGGCCTCGGAGAAGCCCTGCACCCAATAAGCCGCGTAGCCGACGCCGAGGATGGGCGATTGCTGCGCGGCATTCCAGCCCTGTTGCCAGAGGTAGGTTCGTCCGGTGAGCGTCGAATCCTTGCCGAAAAGGCCAAGGACAACGTCCATCAGCCCGAGATTCAGCGCAATCACGGTGCAGGCGACCAGCCCGCCCGCACCGATTATGAAAATCACCCGGCGATGGCGGAGCGAAAGCAGCTTGCCGATGGAAAGCAGGGCGACCAGAGCGAGAACCGCCGGGGTCGACGCCATCGAAGTGGCCGAATGCGACACGACCAGCAGATAGCCCGACAGAAGGACGATCGGTACAATCAACAAAAAGCTTATGCGTCCGCGCCTGAGAAAGGCGAGGTAGACAACGCAGAAATAAATGCCGAGCGATGCGACAAAGCCGATCTGGTTCTTGGAGCTGAAAGCGCCGACGAAATTATACGTCCCGTCGAGAACGTCGTAGGAATAACTTGCGACCTTGAGCGAGTAGAGCAGGACGACGAAAATCCCGATCAGGGCGCCTATGGTCAAGGTCCGGACGCTGACGGTGCGCGCGGCAATGTAGGCGCAGGCGATATGGGAGCAATATTGGACGGCCGTTCTTGCCGTGGTGCCGGGAGCCGCCGACCAGAACACCGAGAAGCAGACATAGGTTGCAAAGGCCAGCGGAAGCCAGGCGCTGGAAGCGTGCCTTAATATCTTGCGGTAGTCGACCAGGATGAGCGGTAGCCAGACCGCATAATAAGCCAGGATCATGGCCTGGCCGAAAATGGTCGAGTAGGAGAACGCCCAGATCGAGACGGCAACGGCAAAGCTGCCATAGACCGTGTTCTTGTCCGGATCGATCAACAGAGATTTTGGAATCTTCATCTCGATAGCGGTTTTCCGTCCTTGCAGCTCAATGCCGATTTCATGGGCCGCTCGTGGGCCGATTCGTCGGATCGATGGGAGCCTCGCCTGCAGGCGCTCGCATTGTGCAGTGCAATATAACCCATCCGGCGCCGCCTGTCACCCGGATGCCAACCGGGCGCGTCGTTCCAGCCGTTCTCTCCATAC
Source organism: Mesorhizobium sp. M0019 (assembly GCF_040323975.1). Lineage (NCBI taxonomy): Bacteria > Pseudomonadati > Pseudomonadota > Alphaproteobacteria > Hyphomicrobiales > Phyllobacteriaceae > Mesorhizobium > Mesorhizobium sp. M0019. The sequence goes on from NZ_JAMYVK010000024.1 coordinate 78,831, forward strand.
CGGGCGAGACGATTTGGCCAGAAGGCAGTGCCGTACAATTGACCGGTGCTGGCCCATCATAAGCTGTTCTGAGGTTGCAAGTCCGCGCTTGAACTTGTCCTCCGTTGACTTCACATTCGCCGCCGATTGGGAGGAAGACCACATGCCGATGAGTTTCGCGGGACGATTTGCCGGACGATCTGCTGTTATCACCGGCGGCGCCTCAGGCATCGGCCTGGCCGTCGCGCAAAGGATCACTGACGAAGGCGGGCGTGTTTCGGTCTGGGATCGCGATGCCGCCCAGATCGAGCAGGCCAAGGCCATTGTTCCAGGCCTGCACAGCGTCACCTTAGACGTCGCCGACCCCATAGCGGTCGAAGCCGCCGCCGGAGAGACGATCGAAGCGCTTGGCGCGGTCGATGTCCTTGTCACCAGTGCTGCCATCACCGGGCCGAACATGACGACCTGGGAGTATTCGGTGGAGGATTGGCGCCGGGTCACCGACATCAACATCAACGGAGTCTTCTTCTGCAACAAGGCGCTGGTCCCGCATATGCTCGAACGCAATTACGGCAGGATCATCAACATCGCCTCGATTGCCGGCAAGGAAGGTAACCCGAACGCCTCGGCCTACAGCACCTCGAAGGCGGCGGTGATCGGCATGACCAAATCGCTCGGCAAGGAACTGGCCAAGACCAAAGTAACGGTGAACTGCGTCACGCCGGCGGCCGTGCGCACCGCGATCTTCCAGCAGATGAGCCAGCAACACATCGACTTCATGCTGTCCAAAATACCGATGGCGCGGTTCGGCGAGGTCGAGGAGGTGGCGGCGCTGATTTGCTGGATCGCGTCCGAGGAATGCTCGTTCACGACGGCGGCCGTCTTCGACGTCTCCGGCGGCCGGGCGACCTACTGAGGCGGGGCCGGACGCAAACCGCCCGACCGGATCGCGGCGCCTCAGTCGTGAAGCTCCCGCGAGATCGGCGGGCCGATCGAAAAGTCGCTGAATGTCACTTCGAAGCCCTCGCGCTGCGGCGAACAGCACATCATGCCGACATCGACCGTTTTCGACGGGGGGAAATAGGCAAGCCGCACCGGTTTCCAGTGCTTGCCAGATGCGTCGCGATACTGGACGCGGATCGTCTCGGCATGGCGGGTCAGGCGGATCCTGACCCCGCCGGGGTCGGCGGGAATGCTGGCCAGCGACCAGTCGGAGGCATCGTTGGTGACGACGACGGAAAAATACATCAGCCCGTCGGTGTATTCGATGCCGGCCTTGATCCAGCGCGTCTCGCTCAGGCGGACCATAAGCCCGGCCTGATCGTAAAGCACCTCATAGTGCCCCTTGACCGTGACTTCGGCGCTGAAATCGCCCTCGACCTCACGATAGAGGAAATGGCCATTGTCGCGCCAGAAGCCGTAGAACGTCTCGCGCCAGAAGTCGGTCTCCTTGCCGGTCCGTACATGCACCGTATTGTTGCCGAAGGCGTGGTGCGGCGGCGGATTGAGCCAGGTCAGGTCCGTATTCTCAGATGTCATCGATTTGCTCGCCTGCCTGGCTGGTCTGCCGCCTTTTCTTAGCCGGCAAACGTGTAAGCGGTCTTCACCATGGTGTAGAACTCTGCGGCATAGCGGCCCTGCTCGCGCGGGCCGTAGCTCGATCCCTTGCGCCCGCCGAAAGGCACGTGGAAGTCGACGCCGGCCGTCGGCAGGTTGACCATGACCATGCCGGCTTCCGAATTGCGCTTGAAGTGCGTGGCATGCTTGAGGCTCGAGGTGCAGATGCCGGACGTCAGCCCGAACGGCGTGTCGTTGGCCACCGCCAGCGCCTCGTCATAATCCTTGACGCGGATGACGTTGGCGACCGGGCCGAAAATCTCCTCGCGCGAGATGCGCATGGCGTTGGTGGTTTCGGTGAACAGCGCAGGCTGCAAATAGAAGCCGCGGGTTTCGCGATCGAGCCGCTCGCCGCCGAAGGCGAGATCGGCACCTTCCTGACGTCCGATGGCGATATAGTCCTCGTCCTGTTTGAGCTGGCTCTGGTCGACAACCGGCCCGATCTGCGTCTTGGCATCGAGAGCGTCGCCGACGACCAACTTGGCCATGCGGTCCTTGAGCGCCTCGACGAAGCGGTCGTGGATGCCGTCCGTCACCACTAGGCGGGACGACGCCGTGCAGCGCTGGCCGGTCGAGAAGTAGGCACCGTTGATTGCGCATTCGACGGCGACGGCAAGGTCGGCATCGTCGAGCACGACAAGCGGGTTCTTGCCGCCCATTTCGAGCTGGAACTTGCGCATGTGCTCGACGCTGGCGGCGGCGACGCGCTTGCCGGTGCCGACCGAGCCGGTGAAGGTGATGGCGTTGAGGTCGGGGCTATCGAGCATCGCCTGGCCGACCACCGAACCTTTGCCCATGACCAGGTTGAGCACGCCCTTGGGCAGGCCGGCGCGGTGCAGGATGTCGACAATAGTCCAGGCGCTCTCCGGAACGAGTTCCGCCGGCTTGAAGACGATGGTGTTGCCGTAGGCCAGCGCCGGAGCGATTTTCCAAGCCGGGATGGCGATCGGGAAATTCCATGGCGTGATGATGCCGACGACACCGACCGCTTCGCGGGTGATCTCGACGCCGACGCCGGGCCGCGCGCTCGGCACCAGCTCGCCCGACAGGCGCAGCGTCTCGCCGGCGAAGAAGTCGAATATCTGGGCGGCCCGCACAGTCTCGCCGATGCCCTCGACCAGCGTCTTGCCTTCCTCGCGCGCCAACGCCTGGCCGATTTCATCTTTCCGCGCGGTGATCTCGTCCGACGTCTTCCTCAGCACCGCATGGCGTGCCAGCAGGCCCGATCGGGACCATGCCGGAAATGCCGCTTTCGCCGCCGCGATGGCCTGCCGGGCGTGCTCCGCGCCCCCCGATGCATATTCGCCGACCACGTCGTCGAGATTGGACGGGTTGATGTTGCGGGAGCCGGCATCGCCTACCCACTCGCCATCGATGAGGTTCTTTCGAAACGGGATCATGTTGCTGTCTTCCTTGTCGTCCTTCGATCGCCGTCTATCTGGACCACCGACCGACGCACCGCAAGGCCGAAGAAGGCAAACTTCTCCTTCTCGACAGGCATGTGATAGGTGTCGGGGGCGGGAAAAGACGATTCTGGTGTGATGCGACGCGGATCGCACGGGAGGTAAAGTATCATGTCCGACAGCGCCTTGCCGCTGGTGATCAGCGCACCCGAACCGCGCACACTCGACCTGATCTTCACGCCGGCTGCGCTGGCGAAATTTCGATCGAAATACCGCATCGTCGAAACATCGCCCGAAGATGTCGCAGCCTTGCCGGCTGATGTGCTTGCCGAAACCCGCTACATCGTCGGCCAGCCGCCGATCACGCCGGAGACGCTGGAGAAAATGAAGGCGCTGCGCTGCGTCTTCAATGTCGAGAGCAACCTTATCGACAACATGCCGTACGAGGCGCTGTTTTCGCGCGGCATCCATGTCGTCACCACCGGGCTGGTGTTTGCCGAGCCGGTGGCCGAGCTCGGCCTTGCCATGGCGCTCAACCTCGCCCGCGGCATCGTCGACGCCGATCTCGCTTTCCGTCACGGCAAGGAGCTGTGGGGCGGCGACGGCAACCGGACGGCGCGGCTTCTTTCCGGCGCGGATGTCGGCATTATCGGCTTCGGCGATCTTGGCCGTGCGCTCAACCGGCTGCTGTCAGGCTTTCGCACGCGGACAAAAGTCTTCGACCCGTGGCTGCCGCCGTCGATCCTTATCGAAAACGGCGTCGAGCCGGCCTCTCTCGACGACGTTCTGTCGAACAGCGATTTCATCTTCGTCGTCGCTTCGGTGACCAGCGAAAACCAGGGTTTCCTTGGTGCCGAGGCGTTTGCCAGGATGCGCAAGGGAGCCGCTTTCATCCTGCTCAGCCGAGCCGGCGTGGTCGATTTCCCGGCACTGATGGACGCCGTCCGCAGCGGCCATATCGTCGCCGCCAGCGATGTTTTTCCTGAGGAGCCTCTGGCCCAGGATCACCCGGTCCGTACATTGCCGGGGTTCCTGCGCTCCGCCCACCGGGCCGGCGCGCTTGACATCGCCTTCAAGCGGATGGGCGACATGGTGCTGGAAGACATGGACCTGATCGACCGCGGCCTGCCGCCGATGCGTTCGAAGCGGGCCGAGCGTGAGACCGTTTCGCGAATGCGTTCGAAGCCGGTCGACAAGAATTAAGCCGCCTGCCGACGGTCGCACATGCTCAGACGGTGAAGGACCAAAACAGGCAGGCCAGTGTCGCTGCGGCGAAGACGACGAAGAACAGGCTTCTCAACAAGATGTTGCGGCGCAGCTCGTTGATGAACGGATGGCACCCGACGACGGCTGCGACAAACAGGAAGCGCCAGTTCAGCAGTGCGGAGAGCACATCGCGCTGACCGAAAGCAAATCTCGCGGCGAGACATCCAACGATGAGCGCAAACAACACGATGACCGTCCAGAAGATCGCATCGGCGGCATGTGTCAGGACGATGCCAGCGAGCCTGATCGGCAGAACCATCATCAGCAGTGCGCTGAAAAAATAGATCGCCGCGAGCGGAATGAACGTCCCCGCATCGGCGACGTCGCTCAAGCGCTTGGCGCCGATCGCGCCATAGGGATAGCCATGCCTGGCCACCGCCAGGCTGAGCGCCATCAGCAAGGCCGTCAGCACGGCGGCAAGCGCGAATGAGGTCAGGGCTTTGCTCATGGGGCTCCCGTTCCGAGCGAATCGAAGTCAGAACGTTGGTAGCCCATGGTTTGTAAATTGCTAGTAAGCTCATGCAGCGGCGCGGCAAAGTTCCTCCGCGCATCACTCCGCAGCTTGCAGACGCCGCCCGTCGATAATGGTCTTGATCTCGGCGCGGCAAGAGCCGCAATTGGTGCCGGCGTGAAGGACGGCGCCGATTGCCGCGACGCTGGTACAGCCGCCGCGTACCGCTTCCGCGATCTGGTTGGCACCGACCCCGAAACAGGCGCAGACGATGGCACCGCGGTCGACGCTGTTGCCGCCCGGCCGCCCGGCGACAATCGCCAACCGCGCCTGCCGATCGGCATGGTCAGCACCAAGTTGTTCGACCGCCCAGCCGCGCGACACCGCCACCGGGGTAGGCGCCAGATAGAGCGAGCCGACCAGCCGACTGCCCGCGAAACGGGCGAAGCGATGGTGCCCGCCGGCGATGTCGTGATAGGCGAGCGTCTCGCCTTCGAGGCCGAACAGCGAGGCGGCAAACCCGGTCCAGTCGCGGCTGTCCTGCAGCGCAATTTCGAGGCGCCAGCCGGCGGGGCAGCGGGCGAGGCTCCAATAATCGGCGTCGATCGAGGCGGGCCGTTCGGCAAGCACCGCGAAACCGAAGGCTGCGGCAGCGAAGCGTTCGAGGCGGGCGGCAACGTTCTTCGAGGCCGGCTGACCTGAAATCGCATCGGTCGTCGGCGGGACCAGTGCATCGACACGCGCGCGGGCGGAGATCTGATCGGTCCAGTGCATCGGAACGAATACAGAGCCTTGGCGTTGGCGCACCGTCACCAGCGCGCGGACCAGCACCTCGCCATGGCCAGTCGAGACGCGCACGATGTCGGCATCGCCGATACCATAGTGCTGCGCATCCGCCGGGTGGATTTCGACGAACGGTTCGGCCATGTGCTGCGACAGGCGCGGGCTCTTGCCGGTCCGCGTCATGGTGTGCCAATGGTCGCGGACGCGCCCGGTGTTGAGGACGAGCGGGTAGTCCGGGTTGGTGCGGGTTTGTGCGGCTGGGCGGATGGCAATGAAGCGCGCCTTGCCGTCGGGCGTGTAGAAATTGCCGTTGGCGAAGAAGCGGGTGCTGGCTGAGCTATGTCCAGCCTGAACACCCCCCTCTGGCCTGCCGGCCATCTCCCCCTCAAGGGGGGAGATTGGCGGCTTTGCCGGCACCGCCTTTTCAGCAATGGCAACGATTGGCGAAACCGGTGGCGACATCCAATCTCTCCCCTTGAGGGGGAGATGGCCGGCAGGCCAGAGGGGGGTGCCTTGGCTCGGCGCTGGCCATTGGAATGGCGCCAACTCCTCATACGTCCGTGCATCAATCCCGGCGTACGCGCCTATATCAAAATCGCGAACGCCATCATTCTCGAAGCCCGACAGCGCCGCGTGCTCGGCGAAGATGTCGGCCGGCGACACATGCGAAAAAGCCTCGCCGAAGCCCATCCGCTTGGCGACTTCAGCGATGATCCACCAATCTGGCCTTGCCTCGCCGGGCCTGGCCAAAAAAGCCCGCTGGCGCGAGATGCGGCGCTCCGAATTGGTGACGGTGCCATCCTTTTCGCCCCATGCGGTGGCCGGCAGCCGGACATGGGCGTGGCGGACCGTGTCGGTCTCGCCCAGCACGTCCGAGACCACAACAAACGGGCAGGCCCTGATCGCCGCCTCGACGGCATCGGCGTCCGGCATCGAATCGACCGGGTTGGTGGCCATGATCCACAGCGCCTTGATGCGTCCGTCGGCCACCGCTTGGAACATCTCGACCGCTTTCAGGCCGGGTTTTTCGGCGACGGTTGGGGCATTCCAGAAGCGCTGCACGCGTTCGCGGTGCTCGGGGTTTTCGATCTCCATGTGGGCGGCCAGCATGTTGGCCATGCCGCCGACCTCACGGCCGCCCATGGCGTTGGGCTGGCCGGTCACCGAGAACGGCCCGGCGCCGGGCTTGCCTATGCGGCCGGTGGCTAGATGGCAGTTGATGATGGCGTTGACCTTGTCGGTGCCCGAAGACGACTGGTTCACGCCCTGGCTGTAGACGGTCACCGTCTTCGCCGTCGCGGCAAACAGGCTGTAGAAGCGGGCCAGTTCGTCCTCACTGAGACCCGTGGCAGCCGCGATGCCGGCAAGATCGAGCGCCGAGGCGGCGAAAAGCGCTTGCCCGAAGCCGGTCGTGTGCGCCGTGATATAGGTGCGGTCCAGCGCGTTGTGCTGGCCGAGATAGGCGAGCAGCCCGGTGAACAAAGCGACGTCGCCATCGGGCGCGATCGCCAGATGCATGTCGGCGATGTCTGAGGTCATCGTGCGGCGAGGGTCGATCAGCACCACCTTCATCTCGGGCCGCTTTTCCCGGGCAGCGGCAATGCGCTGGTAGAGTACCGGATGGCACCAGGCGAGATTGGAGCCGACCAGCACGATCAGGTCGGCAAGTTCCAGATCCTCGTAATTTCCCGGAACGGTGTCCGAGCCAAAGGCGCGGCGGTGGCCGGCGACCGACGAGGCCATGCACAGGCGCGAATTGGTGTCGATATTGGCCGAGCCGATAAAGCCTTTCATCAGCTTGTTGGCGACGTAATAGTCCTCGGTCAGCAACTGGCCGGAAACATAAAAGGCGACCGAACCGGGGCCGTGTTCGGCAATGGTTTGCGAGAAGGTCGAAGCGACAAGGTCGAGCGCTTCGTCCCAGTCGGTGCGGCGACCGCGGATCTCCGGGTATAGCAACCTGCCGTCGAGGTCGATGGTCTCAGCCAGCGCCGAGCCTTTGGAGCAGAGCCGGCCGAAATTCGCCGGGTGGTCCGGGTCGCCACGAACGGTTAGTTCACCGTCCGCGGCGACCTTCGCCAGCACGCCGCAACCCACCCCGCAATAGGGGCAGGTGGTCCTCACCTCGCGCGCTTCATCAATCTGCATGGTTCACGCCGCGCGGCTGGCCAGCGCTTCCAGCGCAATGAACAGCCGCTCGCCGTCGATCCGCACCGCAATGGTGCGCACCGCGCCCTCGTCCGCGCCGAGCGCCTTGCCTGTCTCCAGCGAGATCACCCAATTGTGCAAGGGACAGGTCACCGCCGTGCCATGGACGATGCCCTGGCTGAGCGGCCCACCTTTGTGCGGGCAATGGTCGTCGATGGCGAAGACTTGATCGTCGGCCGTGCGGAAGACGGCGATCTTGCCTTCGGGCGTGGCGACGCAGCGCGCGCCGCGACGCGGAATGTCCGAGAGCGTGCCTATCGATACCCAGTTCATGTGGCTATTCCTCTTTTGCGCGTGTTCTTGTCCGAAAACGCATTCCACTTTTCGGGAACACGCGCCTACTCCGCCGCCTGGGCAAAGCCGACCGAAGCCATCGGCCGGAATTCATGCTTGTCCTTGCCGGAAGCACGTTCCGACCATGGGTCGACCTGGGCGAATTTCTGCGAAAAGACGAAGCGGTCGAAATAGGCTTTGCGCTTCTCGCCATCGTCCATGATCTGACGCTTGATCTCAGCTATGCCGACGCGCTTGGCCCATTTGTAGATACGCTCGAGATAGCGGCCCTGCTCGCGATACATCTGCGTCAACGCCACGATATGCTCCAGCGCCTCGTCCTCGGTCTTGACCAGGCCGAGCACTTCGGTGCCCTTGATGTCGAGACCGGCGGCGCCGGCGAAATGGATCTCGTAGCCGCTATCGACGCAGATCACGCCGACATCCTTGCAGGTCGCCTCGGCACAGTTTCGCGGGCAGCCCGACACCGCCATCTTGACCTTGGCCGGGGTCCACGAGCCCCACATGAATTTTTCGATACGGATGCCCAAGCCGGTCGAATCCTGCGTGCCGAAGCGGCACCAGTCCGAGCCGACGCAGGTCTTCACCGTGCGCAGTCCCTTGGCGTAGGCGTGGCCGGAGACGAAGCCAGCCTGGCCGAGATCGGCCCATACCGCCGGCAGGTCTTCCTTGCGGATGCCGAGCATGTCGATGCGCTGGCCGCCGGTGACCTTGACCATCGGGATCTCGAACTTGTCGACGACGTCGGCGATCGCGCGCAATTCGGCGGCGTTGGTGACGCCACCCCACATGCGCGGCACTACCGAATAGGTGCCGTCCTTTTGGATGTTGGCGTGGACGCGCTCGTTGATGAAGCGCGACTGGTAATCGTCGGCGTATTCGTCGGGCCAGTCGCAGACGAGATAATAGTTGAGCGCCGGCCGGCATTTGGCGCAGCCGCAGGAGGTCTTCCACTCCAGTTCCTGCATGACGGCGGGAATGGTCTTCAAGCCCTTGGCCTTGATCAGCCGACGGACCTCGTCATGGCCAAGCGCGGTGCAGCTGCACATCGGCTGGACCGCCGCGGGGTTGTATTTGTCGCCGATGGTCAGCACCATCAGCTTTTCGACCAGCCCGGTGCAGGAGCCGCAGGACGCCGACGCCTTGGTGTGGGCGCGCACGTCGTCGAGCGAGGTCAAGCCCCTGGCCGTGATCGCGCCGGTGATCTTTCCCTTGCATACGCCGTTGCAACCGCAGATTTCCGCATCATCCGGCAAGGCTGCAACGGCCGCCATAGGGTCCAGTGGGGCGCCTCCCTGGTAGGACTGGCCGAAGATGAGCGTATCGCGCATCTCGGATATGTCGGTCTGCTTCTTCTTGAGGTCGTTGAACCAGGCGCCGTCCGCCGTCTCGCCATAGAGCACGGTGCCGATGATGCGGTCGTCCTTGAGTACCAGGCGCTTGTAGACGCCGGCCGCGGCATCGCGCAGCACGATCTCCTGGCGGTCATCGCCCTCGGCGAAGTCGCCGAGCGAGAACAGCTCGATGCCGGTGACCTTGAGCTTGGTCGGCGTGTCCATGTGGACGAAAGCCGCCGCCTCATTGCCGGCCAGATGGCTGGCGGCGACGCGCGCCATCTCGTAAAGCGGCGCGACCAGCCCGTAGACCTGGCCGTTGACCTCGGCGCATTCGCCGATTGCGTAGATATCGGGATCGTTGCTGCGCATGCCGGCGTCGACGACGATGCCGCGATTGACCGCAATGCCGGCTTCCTTCGCCAGCGCCGCATTCGGCCTGATGCCCACCGCCATGACGACGAGCGTTGCGGGAATGACTGTGCCGTCGGCAAGCTCCACCCGCTCCACCTTGCCGTTGCCGGTGATCGCCTGGGTGTTGGCCTTGGTGATGACCTTGATGCCGCGCTGCTCGACGGCGCGCTGCAGGAGATATCCGGCGGCCGGATCGAGCTGACGCTCCATCAGCGTCGGCATGACGTGCAGCACGGTGACGTCCATCCTTTGCGCGTTCAGACCCGCAGCCGCTTCCAGGCCGAGCAGGCCGCCGCCGATGACCACCGCCTTGGCCCGCGACTGGGCGGCAAGCATCATCGCCCGGACGTCATCGAGATCGCGATACGTGAGCACGCCGGGCAGATCATGGCCTGGCACCGGAATGATAAACGGCACCGAGCCGGTGGCGATGACGAGCTTGTCGTAGGGCTCGGTCACGCCATGATCGGAGGTGACGGTCTTTGCCTGCCGGTCGATGGCGACGATCTTGTGGCCCTTGTAGAGGGTGATGCCGTGCTTGATGTACCAGCCGTCGCCATGGATGATGATCTCCTCATAGGCCTTTTCGCCCGACAGAACCGGCGAGAGCATGATGCGGTCGTAGTTCACGCGCGGCTCGGCGTTGAAGATGGTGACCTGGTAGCGCCCAGGCGCCTTTTCCAGGAGGTGCTCCAGCATGCGCCCGGGGGCCATGCCGTTGCCAATGATAACGAGTTTCTCGGTCATGTCCTGATCCACTCCGGTCTCACTCAGCCGCGTAGGAAAGGCCTGAAGCTTCGTCAGACGCCGTGCGCTCCATCCGCCGGATGGAAGAATGCATCCAGGCAAAGCAGGTGGCGACGATGACGAAGAGCAGCATGAAGCAGCTCGACCAGACGCCGGTGAGGTCGTTGAGCACGCCGAAGGCGATTGGCAGGATAAAGCCGCCGAGCCCGCCAATCATGCCGACAACGCCGCCGACCGCGCCGACACTCTGCGGATAGTAAGCCGGGATGTGCTTGTAGACGGCGGCCTTGCCGAGGCTCATGAAGAAGCCGAGCACACAGGCAACGGCTATGAAGGCCAGCGGGCCGATCTCGAAATGGAAGGCGATCGGCCCGCTGATACCGCGCACGACGTAGTCTGCCGAGGGGAGAGACAGAACGAGAGTCGCGACGGCACTGACAGCGAAGGTGCAGTAGAGCACGGTCCGGGCGCCGATCCGGTCGGAAAGCACGCCGCCATAGGCGCGGAAAATACTTGCCGGAATTGAATAGGCCGCCCCGATCATGCCGGCGGTCGCAAGCCCGAAGCCGTAGACGCCGATCAGGTAGCGGGGCAGCCACAGCGAGAGCGCCACGAATGCACCGAAGGCGAAGAAATAATAGAAGGCGAAGCGCCAGACCTGCAGGTTCTTGAGCGGCGCGAATTCCTGCAAGAAGCTTCTCGCGGGCGCTGCCTTGCCGGCGCGGCGCTCGCGGATGACTGGATCGTCGCCGGTCGTGAACCAGAAGACGGCGGCCATGACGACGAGTGCTGCCGCCCAGATCAGCGCGACCGACTGCCAGCCCCAGGAGAGAAGCACGAACGGTGCCAGGAACTTGGTGACCGCGGCGCCGACATTGCCGACACCGAAAATGCCAAGCGCCGTACCCTGCTTGCCGGCCGGGAAGAAGCGCGAGACATAGGCGACACCGACGGCGAAGGAACCGCCGGCGAGCCCAACGCCTAGTGCGGCGACCAGCATCTGCCCGTAGGTGTGCGCAAAAGCGAGCAGAAAGGTCGCGACCGCCGCCGCAAGCATGGTCGCGGTGTATACCAGCCGTCCGCCAAAACGGTCGGTCCAGACACCGAGCACCATACGGACGAGCGAGCCGGTGAGGATCGGCGTGCCGACGAGCAGGCCGAACTCCGTCTCGTTCAGCCCCAGCTCCTGCTTTATGCGCACGCCGATGATTGAAAAGATCGTCCACACCGCGAAGCAGACGGTGAAGGCGATGGTGGACATGGCAAGCGCCTGCCGGGGAGCGCTGTCCTGGCTGGGCGCGGCTGGGAGATTTGCGGTCATTTTCTGGCTCCGGTTTGCGGCGTGGGAGGCACCGCCCTTGTCTGTTCGTTCGCGACTGTCAGCGGCGCAGCATCGGCGAACTGGTTGAAACCGACCTTTGCGCGGTCACTTCGAGACCCTTGCCGTCAGTCTTGGCGCCGGCGGGAAAGAGGAGGAGCGCGGCGGTGAACAGCGCCGCCGTCAGCGCGCTGACGGCCAGAAAATCGCGGCGCGTGAAGTCCGCGAGGGAAGCGCCAGTTCCAATCCGTTTCGTCATCGTCGTCTCCGGTTGGGCGCCGCTTGGGACCAGCGCCGTCGATTGCGTCAAAACAAAAAAGCCGCCGGCCAGGTCTTCGCGTCCGGGGTTCCGGGAGCGCGTGTGGACCTGAGCGGCAGCTTTGCCTGTGGCGCCCGCCATTGGACGCCGTTTCACTTGGCCCTTGCGGACCCTACATTTTGGAAAGCAGGAAGCGTGCCAATTCGACAGCGCTCTTAATTATCGAATGAAATCAATATGAACCGCAGCCGCGCGACTTTTGACCAAGCTCGGCAGCGGATCAAAGATTAGTCAAAATGCCTTGCACAGCAGCATAATATTTGTGCAATGCGGTAGATTGCCCATTGCCGATGCAGATTGCCAATGATGATGACGAGTTTTCCCGTTATGGCCTTACTCCGCGGCTTCGACGAAGCGGTGGCGTTCGTAGAGGAATTTCAGCACCGCCTCGCGGCAGCGCAGGAAGGTGCGGTCGGAGGAAAGCTCGATGCGCCGGCGCGGCCGGGCCAGCGGCACGGCAAGAACCTCGCCGATGGTGGCCGCCGGGCCGTTGGTCATCATGACGATGCGGTCGGACAACAGCACCGCCTCGTCGACATCATGGGTGATCATGATCGTCGTCGAGCCGAGCCTCGAATGGATATCCATCACCGCGTCCTGCAGATGCGCGCGCGTCAGCGCGTCGAGCGCCCCGAACGGCTCGTCGAGCAGCAGGATCTTCGGCTCCATGGCCAGCGCCCGGGCGATGCCGACGCGCTGCTTCATGCCGCCCGAAATCTCGGCCGGACGTTTGTCCTTGGCATGCGCCATCTGAACGAGATCGAGATTGCGGATGATCCATTCATGCCGCTCGGCCCGGCTCTTGCTCCGGCCAAAGACCTTCGTGACTGCCAAATTGATGTTTTCGTAGACGGTGAGCCATGGCAGCAGGCTGTGGTTCTGGAACACCACGGCGCGTTCCGGGCCGGGACTATCGACCTCCTTGTCATCCAACAGAACCGCGCCGGCCGAGACCTTGGTCAGGCCGGCGATCAGGTTGAGCAAGGTCGACTTGCCGCAGCCGGAATGGCCGATGATCGAGACGAATTCGCCTTTGTCGATGGTCAGCCGGATGTCCTTCAGCACGTCGCTGACCTGGCTGCCGCGGGCGAAGGATTTGTCGATATGGTCGAGTTTCAGATAGGCCGTCATCGTCCCTCTCCTCACTTTGCCGTTGTGCCGCGGGTGACGAAGGCGCCGACCGCCGCGACCAGGCGGTCGAGGCAGAAACCGGTGACGCCGATATAGGCGAGCGCGACAATGATGTCGGGCAGCCGCGACGAGTTCCAGGCATCCCAGATGAAGAAGCCGATGCCGACGCCGCCGGTCAGCATTTCGGCGGCGACGATGGCCAGCCACGACAGGCCGATGCCGATGCGCAGGCCGGTGAAGATGTAAGGTGCCGCGGCCGGCACCATGATCTTCACGAAGAATTCGAGCTGGTTGAGCCTGAGGATGCGGGAGACGTTGCGATAGTCCTCTGGAATGTTACGGACGCCGACGGCGGTGTTGATGATCACCGGCCAGATCGAGGTGATGAAGATGACGAAGATCGCCGACGGGCTGGAATCGCGGAACGCCGCCAGCGACAGCGGCAGCCAGGCGAGCGGCGGTACCGTGCGCAGGATCTGGAACACCGGATCGAGACCGCGCATCGCCCAGATCGACTGGCCAACCAGCGCGCCGAGCGCGACGCCGACGACAGCCGCAAGGCCAAAGCCGATGGCGACGCGCTGCAGCGAGATCAGCACCCGCCAGGCGAGTCCAATGTCCTGCGGGCCATTGTTGAAGAACGGATGGGCGATCAGGTCATAGGCCTCGTTCCAAACTTGGCTTGGCGGTGGCAGGCTGGCTGTGGGCGACGAACAGGCGACCTGCCAGACGACGAGCATAATGGTGATGACGATGACCGGCGGCACCAGCGTGCTGGCCAGCTTGCCTGCGATCGCGGCCGGGTCGAAGCGGCGCCGCGCCCTGGCGGTGAAGGCGATGATTTCGGCGGGCTTGGCAGGCGCGGGGAACGGCTTCACCTTGCGGTCCTCGATGGCTTGGATAGACATTTCTCGAACGTTCCTTTGGCATTTGGCGACAAGCGGCGCCGTTGCGCTTGTGGCGACAAACGGCGCGAGCGCCGTTTGCACCGTTCAGGCCGATGCCTTGATCTTCAGGCTGTCGAGATAGGCGGACGGGTTCTCCGGATCGAAGACCTTGCCGTCGAAGAAGGTCTCGACGCCGCGCGATGAAGACGCCGGGATATCGGCCGCGGCGACACCAAGATCCTTGGCCGCTTCTCGCCACAGATCCTCGCGATTGACCTGGGCGACCAGCGCCTTGATGTCGGTGGTCGGCGCGAACTTGCCCCAGCGGATGTTTTCGGCGAGGAACCAGCTGTCGTGGCTCTTGAAGGGATAGGACACGCCGCCCTGCCAGAACTTCATGTAGAGATCGGTGCCGTTGGCGACGCGGCCATTGCCGTAATTGATGTCGCCCTTGAGGCGGCCGATGATGTCGGCAGTCGGCACGTTCATCCATTGCCGCTTGCCGATGATGGCGGCCATCTCGTCCTTGTTTTCCTTGGCTTCGCACCATTGCTGGGCTTCCATGACGGCCATCAGGATCGCCTTGGTGGAGTTCGGGTACTTGTCGATGAAGGCGGCGCGCAGGCCGAGCGCCTTTTCCGGATGGCCCTTCCACAGTTCGCCGGTGGTGGCGGCGGTGAAGCCGACGCCCTGGTGGACGAGCTGCTCGTTCCACGGCTCGCCGACACAGAACACGTCCATGTTGCCGACCTTCATGTTGGCGACCATCTGCGGCGGCGGCACGACGATGGTCGAGACGTCCTTGTCGGGATCGATGCCGCCGGCAGCCAGCCAGTAGCGCAGCCAAAGATCGT
The DNA here is from genome assembly GCF_040323975.1 of Mesorhizobium sp. M0019. Lineage (NCBI taxonomy): Bacteria > Pseudomonadati > Pseudomonadota > Alphaproteobacteria > Hyphomicrobiales > Phyllobacteriaceae > Mesorhizobium > Mesorhizobium sp. M0019. The sequence goes on from NZ_JAMYVK010000024.1 coordinate 93,836, forward strand.
GCGTGCCGCCCGGGAAGGTCATGGCGGCCTTCACCTCCTTGCCTGCGGCCTTTTTCGCAGCGAAGGCGTCCTTCAGCTTGGAGGCGTCGAGGCCGACACCGGTGCCGGCATATTCCTGGGCGACAGAAATGCCCTGGCAGTCGTAGTTGAGCCGGGCCACGATCGCCATCCGCAGCGGCTGCTTGTTTTGAGTCACCTTGCCGGTGTGCATCAGATAAGGCATCGGCGTCAGGATATGGGCGCCGTCAATGCCGTTGGCTTCGCCGCCGAGCACCAGATTATCGCGCGTCGCCCCCCAGGAGGCCTGCTTGAGCACCTCGACGTCGGGCATGCCGAATTTCTCGAACAGGCCTTTCTCCTTGGCAATCATCAGCGGCGCCGCATCGGTCAGCGCTATGAAGCCGAGCTTGGCGCCGGTGACTTCCGGCGCGGCGGGCGCCGCATAGGCGCCGGAGGGCAGCAGCGCACGCGCCGCGGCCAGCGTTGCCGCGGTGGCCGCGCTGATCCTCAGGAAATCGCGGCGGCTGATCGCCGTTTGGGCGGAATGGCTATTGGTGCTTTTCGTCATCGTCATCTCCGGTTGGGCGCGGCTTGGGATCGGCGCCGTCGATTGCGTGTTCGACCAAAACAAAAAAGCCGCCGGCCAGGCCGCGCGCGTCCGTCCATCCGGGATCGCGTGTTGACCTGAGCGGCAGCGTTGCCTGTAGCGCCCGCCATTGGACGCCTATTCCGTGACCCGAGAAGAGTCTGCCTATTGCAACGCAGGAACCGTGCCAGTTTCGGAATGGATGACAAACATCAACGAGATCAACGACATGCCAAAATCGTCGGCGCGCCGGCCCGCTGGGCGAGCAAGCCAAAGATTGTTCATTAGCGCAGTTGCACGCACATTTTTTGTGCAGCGCACAAGAATGCCGCCGAAATGATCAGACTTCGGCGCGCGCCAATTTCTGGCCGGCAATGTAGGCGTCGATCTCGTCGGGATCGAAGATCTGGCCATCGAAGAAACCATCGGGACCGAGCACCAGGCTTGCCCCCGCCGAACCGACCGGAGTCGCGGCCTTCAGCGCGCCCTCGACCTTGGCATTGGCACCGGGAAGCGCTACGCCAAGCGGCTTCAACGCCGAGCGGTAGAGATCGGGGCGGTAGCAGTCGCGGGCAATAGCGAGGTTTTCCGGCGTGTGCGCGACATGCCCCCAGCGCACCATCTGCGTGTAGAACCACAGCGCATGGCTCTTCCACGGGAAGTTCGCCGCCTTGTTGAAGGGCAGAAAGAAGTCGCCGACACTCAGTTCGGCGCCGCCGCCGAGCGCCAGATGCCCGCTGAGGATCGGCATCTGCAGCGCCGGCGCAAGCCCGAGGAAGGCCGGCTGCGCCATAAGGGCCGCGAGTTCGTCACGGTTTGCCGGATCCTGGCACCAGCGCGCCGCGTGATGAAGCGCACGCAGCAGGGCTGAAAGCGCGTCCGGCTCTCTTTCCGCCCATGCCTTGCGCACGCCGACGACTTTCTCGGGGCTGGTCTTCCAGATGGCCGCCTTGACCGTGGCGATATGGCCGGTGCCCGCGACGACCGAGGCGCTGTTCCAGGGTTCGCCGACGCAGTAGCCGTCGATCCTGCCGGCGGCGAGTGCGTCGGCCATGAAGGGGGGCGGCACGATGACGATCTCGATTTCACGCGACGGGTCGATGCCACAGGCGGCGAGCCAGTAGCGCAATTCGTAATTGTGCCCGGAGTGCGGATGGACGACGGCGAAGCGAAGCGGATCGCCGCCGCCATTCGCCCGCTCACGAATCAGCGCTCCCAACGCCTTGCCGGCCCGCGCCGGATCGAGATCGGGTTGGGCGCCGTGCGCGGCCATGCCGGCCCAGACCGCGTTCGAAACCGTCACGCAATTGCCGCCGAGGCCGAGCGAAAACGGCACGACGGTATCGGAGGCGAGCGGCGTCAGCCCCAGATTGCAGGCGATCGGCATCGGCCCCAGCATGTGCGCCAGATCGAAATGGCCGATGGCGATGCGGTCGCGGATGTTGGCCCAGGATGTTTCCCGGTTGAGCGTCAGGTCGATGCCTTCACGCAGGGCGAAGCCGATTTCCTTCGCCGCGACAAGGACAGCGCTGTCGAAGAGCGGCATGAAGCCAGCATTGATCCGGTGCTCGGCCGCCATTCTCAACTCTCCTCGGGATCCAGCAGGCCTGCCGCCGTTACCAGGCTCTGGGCGATCTCGGCGATCTTGCGGTTCTGGTTCATGGCGGTCTTGCGCAGCAGCGTATACGCCGCGTCCTCCGACAGGCCGCGCGACTTCATCAGGATGCCCTTTGCGCGATCGATCACCTTGCGGCTTTCCAATTCGCTGCGGGCTTCTTCCAGTTCGCGCGCCATGCGCGAAAACGCATTGAAGCGGCTGATTGCCATGTCGAGGATCGGCTTGACCCGCTCCTGACGCAGGCCGTCGACGACATAGGCCGACACTCCGGCTTCCACCGCTGCTTCGATCGAAGCCTGATCCGAGCGGTCGACGAACATGGCGATCGGCCGCTTCACCAAGCGCGACAGCTGGAACATGTTTTCGAGCATGTCGCGATTGGGATTTTCGAGATCGATGACGATCACGTCGGGTTCGATCTCGGCTATCCGCCGCGCTATGCCGGCGACGTCATGGATGACCGTGACCTGCTGATGCCCGGCCTCCCGCAATCCCGCTTCGATTATCGAAGCGCGGATGTGGTTCTCATCGATCACCAGGACAGTGAGGGATTTGCGGATCATGCCGCATTTTGCGCAGGCGAGACGATTGTGCAATGCGGCATCGCGAGATTCACGGAAACAAAGCCGGCGTCCAGGCGCCGCCTGAGGAATTGGACGCGACGGCCAGCGTCGCGGCGGTGGTGCTGGGGCGGTCGGCGACAACGAACGGGCAACGCGCCTGTCCGGCGTACGCTGCTGGCAGGTGATCACCGCGCTCTACGTTATCTCGAGCGTGCTCGTCGGCACTGCACTACATCGGCCTGATCAAGGCCGTCGCTCGCCGACCCGCTGGTGCTGCCTTGGGTGGCCGCCGCCGTCGTCGGCGGCACCTCGATCTTCGGCGGCCGCGGCGGCTGCACCGGCACAATCAACGGCGCTGATCCCTACCGCGCTGACGACGCTGCTGACGATTTTGCAGATGCCGGAAGGGGCGTGGTGGATATTGTTTGGGTTAATCGTGCTGTTTGTGACGGCGGCCTATTTGCGGATTGTGGAGGAGAGATAGGGGGAAGCTGAGGCGGGGGCTGCTTTGACCCCTGGACGAAGCCGCTCGCGCGGCACTGGCGCCCCGTGGCGAGGGTGCAGCAATGATCTGAACGCCGTGCATTTGTAGGTTTGCGGTC